>JAISIP010000102.1 GCA_031261965.1 Victivallales bacterium
TATTCCGATAGTCCTTAAGCGCGTGTTTGCGATTCGGCGACTCATGGTATTGGGATTTGTCTTGCTCGGTGCTACTCATAATATTCATTCCTGACGCTTACCAGCGGTAGTGAGCGAACGCCTTGTTCGCCTGCGCCATTTTAAAGGTGTCTTCTTTCTTCTTGATGGAAGAACCGGTATTCTCAAACGCATCCAAAAGCTCACCCGCCAAAGAATCGGTCATCGATTTGCCCTTGCGACCACGCGAGTAGCTCGTTATCCAGCGCATAGCCAACGCAACCTGACGCTCAGGATCGACCTCGATCGGAACCTGATAGGTCGCTCCGCCAACCCGGCGGCTCTTCACCTCAAGTTTCGGCTTGACGTTTTCCAACGCCTGAAGGAACACGTCGATCGCCTGCATATCCGGCTTTTTCGCCTGAATCGCGTCGAACGCACCGTAAACAATCTGTTGCGCGGTGGATTTCTTGCCACGAGTCATAATCGTGTTGATCAACCGGGCAACCAACTCGCTGTTATACTTCACATCGGGAATCAAATCCCGCTTTACAGCACTGCGTCTTCTCATCTGTTTCGCACCCTATCTAAAAGTTAACTCTTATTGATTACTTTTTCTTACCCTTGGTGGCCGCCGCTTCCTGACCCGGCTTCGGGCGTTTGGCACCGTACTTAGAACGACCCTGACGACGCTTGTCAACCCCGAGACTGTCCAACGCACCGCGAACAACGTGATAACGCACGCCCGGCAAGTCGCGTACACGACCGCCTTTTACCAACACCACGGAGTGTTCCTGCAAGTTGTGACCTTCGCCACCGACATAGGCAGTAACCTCCTGACCGTTGGTCAAGCGGACACGCGCAATCTTGCGCAACGCCGAGTTCGGTTTTTTGGGAGTACGGGTCGTAACCTGCAAGCAAACGCCACGACGCTGCGGACAGGCACTCAACGCTTTTGATTTACTTTTCTTTACCTTTTCCTCGCGTCCGAAACGCACCAACTGGTTGATTGTCGGCATAACAAATTCCTGTTTCTTATATTTTCAATCTACTAATATAATGATTTCGCATACATCAAAGACTTATAAAATAATACCGCAAATCGGGTTTTGCAAATAACTTACCGATTTTTTTGGCAAAATTCTCACTCTTTAAGCGATTTTCAACGCGACACCGAAGTCTATCATCGGTGTCGCGTTACGGTTTTTATTTGGTTCAATCGTTTAATTCGTCACCCGACTCATCGCCGAATTCCACCTCAAACTCTTCGTCGCCGAGATCATCAAAATCGACAACCAACTCTTCTTCCGGCAAATCATCGACTTCGTCGTCGGCGAATACCTCTGCGTCGTTTTTGTCGTCGCTTTCGCGCCACGCCGCCGCGATCTCTTCGATCGAACGCTCCGAAGATTCGCGAGTCGGCAACTCCGGCTCAATCTCCGTTCCGAGATATTTCAAACGAATCGACTGCATAAGCTCAGTGCCGGTTCCGGCCGGAATCAAGTGACCGGTAATCACGTTCTCCTTGAAGCCGTTCAGATTGTCGATTTTCCCAATCGTCGCCGCCTCGGTCAAAATCCGGGTGGTGTCTTGGAACGACGCGGCGGAGATGAAGCTCTCCGTCTCCAACGCAGCCTTGGTAATACCCAGCAAGATCGGCTCGGCTTCAGCCGGTTTTTCGCCCTTATCGATCATCTCGCGATTGATCCGATCGAACTCGGTACGATCAAGCTGTTCACCCGGCAAGTAGTCAGTCGCACCCGATTCGGTGATCCGAACCTTTTGCATCATCTGACGAATGATGATTTCAACGTGTTTATCGTTGATTTCCACCCCTTGCGCCCGGTAAACCAGTTGAATCGCATCGACCAGATGGCGCTGCAACTCGTGAATACCGCAAACCTCAAGCAACGTATGAGGTACAATCGAACCCTCGGTCAACTTTTGCCCCTTGCGGACAAAGTCACCTTTGCTCACCGTCAAATGCTTGTGTGCCGGAATGTTGTTATGCTCCTCGGTCATACCCGATTCCGGGTCACGAATGAGCAACTGACGCTTGCCGCGGGTCATCTTGTCAACTTCGATGTAACCGCTGATACGGGCAATTTCCGCCACATCTTTGGGTATGCGTGCTTCAAAAAGCTCGGCAATACGCGGCAAACCGCCGGTGATGTCCTTGTTTTTGGCGGACTGCCGCGGCACACGCGCCACGACCATACCCGGAGAAACCTTCGCGCCAGTCTTGGTCATCAATACCGCGCCTGCCGGTAACGGATAGTTCGCCAAAAATTGCCCGTCGGGTGAGTTAATCACAATCTGAGGATGCAAATCTTCGCGGTGTTCCATAACCGTCGATTGGTCGGAGCCGCCACGCTTCTGCTTCTGCAAAGTCACACCCTCTACCAAATCGTGCAACTCGACCACACCTGCCTCTTCGATGATAATCGGCACGTGGTTCGCTTCCCACTGCACAAACACCTCGTTGGCTTTGACTTTTTCACCATCGGTTTTGTCCAACACCGAACCGGCCTCAAGCTCATAGCGATCAAGCTCCGCCTCTTTGAGTGCGTCACCCCAAAAATCGTAATCTTTGTTGTAAACAGTTCCCAACGCTTCAGCTTCGATTTGAGCACGTGAACGTGCCGCCTTTTCGGCAGCTTTCGCCACATTCGGGTCATAAACGATCACATAACCGTTTTTGTTGACCACTACGGTTTTGCCCTTTTGATTCTTGATCGTGCGGACGTTGAACAATTTAACCACACCGTCATGACGAGAGGCGATAACCGGCTGCTTGTAAGCATTCGAAGCGGTTCCGCCGATGTGGAATGTACGCATCGTCAGCTGGGTACCGGGTTCACCGATCGACTGCGCTGCAATAATACCGAGCGCGTCGCCCTCTTTCGCCTGACGGTCACTTGCCAAGTTTCGACCGTAACACTTGATACAAACCCCGTGCAATGTCTCGCAAGTCAGCGTGGAGCGAATCAGCACCCGCTGAATGCCGCGTTTTTCGATCAACTCAACAACTTCGGGCGTGAATTCCTCGCCGGATGCCACAATCAACCGACCGTCGGCATACGCCGGGTCACGAATATCCTGAGCACTGAATCGACCCAAAATCCGGTCTTTCAGCGGCATGATAACTTCGTCGCCTTCGATAATCGCGCTGGTCCAGACTCCCTTGGTGGTTCCGCAATCCGGCTCACGGCAAATGATGTCTTGCGCCACGTCCACCAGACGCCGGGTCATGTAACCAGAATCCGCCGTCTTCAACGCGGTATCGGCCAAACCCTTGCGGGCACCGTGGGTCGAAATAAAGTATTCCAACACCGACAAACCTTCGCGGAAGTTCGAGATAATCGGCCGCTCGATAATATCGCCCGACGGCTTCGCCATCAGACCGCGCATACCCGCCAGCTGACGGATCTGATCTTTACTGCCGCGTGCGCCGGAGTCGAGCATCGCGTACACCGGATTGATCTCGCCACGGCGGGATGCAGCCTCCAGACGCGCAAACAACTCGTTTGCCACCGCATTGGACGCCTGCGTCCAAATATCGATGACCTTGTTGTGCCGCTCGCCTTCAGTCAACAGACCGTGATTGTACTGCTCCAGCACGCTGTCGATCTGCCCTCTTGCACCCTCGATAATTTCTTCCTTTTTCTCGGGAACCTGCAAATCGGCGATAGAGATCGACAACCCCGCCAGCGTCGCGTGACGATAACCGAGGTCTTTAAGATCGTCCAACAACTTAATGGTCGCGTCGTGACCGGCGATATTATATGAATCGCTAATCAACCGCCCCAAATCTTTTTTCTTGGCGATTTGGTTAAAGAAACCTAAACGCGTGTCCCAGATTTCGTGAAACAGACAACGACCCGGCGTAGTCAACAAAAACTTGCTATCTTTGTCGCCGTAAATCGTATCCTTGCCGTAATCCGGATTCGGAATCCGAACCGCGTCGTGAATTTTTATAAACCCCGACTGCATAGCGTAAAGCACTTCAAAGAAGTCGCGATAAAGTTTCGCCATCTCTTTGTTGTGCGGCTCGCAAGTCAAATAGTAACTTCCCAACGTAATATCCTGAGTCGGAGAGACAATCGGCTTGCCGTTCGCGGGCGAAAAGATGTTGTTCGGAGCAAGCATCAAAAGCTTGGTCTCCATCTGCGCCTCGTTCGACAACGGCACATGCACCGCCATCTGGTCACCGTCAAAGTCCGCGTTGTAAGCGGTACAGACCAGCGGGTGCAACCGAATCGCCGAACCCTCGATCAACACCGGGTCAAACGCCTGAATCGACAAACGGTGCAACGTCGGCGCACGGTTCAACATGACCGGGTGTCCCTGAGTCACCTCTTCGAGAATATCCCACACCTCCGGCTCACCGCGCTCAATCATCTTCTTGGCACCACGCACCGTATGCGCTAACTCCCGCCCCTTCAGATGCCGAATGATAAACGGCTCAAAAAGAATCATCGCCATCTTTTTGGGCAAACCGCATTGGTGAATCTTCAACTCCGGACCGACAACGATGACCGAACGCCCCGAGTAATCCACCCGTTTACCGAGCAAATTCTGGCGAAAACGCCCCTGTTTACCCTTGAGCATATCCGAAAGGCTCTTCAACGCCCGGTTGCCAGCCCCGGTGACGGCACGACCGTGACGACCGTTGTCCATAAGCGAATCCACCGCCTCCTGAAGCATACGCTTTTCGTTGCGGATAATGACTTCCGGAGTACGCAACTGAAGCAGGTTTTTCAACCGGTTATTGCGGTTGATCACCCGACGGTAGAGATCGTTCAAGTCACTGGTGGCAAAACGCCCGCCCTCCAACGGCACCAACGGACGCAAATCCGGCGGAATCACCGGCAGCACCGTTAAGATCATCCATTCCGGACGCGAATTGCTATTCATAAAGCCTTCCACCAACCGCAAGCGTTTGGCGAGCTTTTTGCGAATCGCTTTGTTGCGGGTTCCCTCCAAGCTGACCTCAAGCTCGGCTTTGAGTACCGGCAGATCGACCCGTTCCAGTAACGTCTTGATCGCCGGAGCACCCATATCCGCAGTAAACGCGTCGCCGTAATCATCGACTGCCTGACGGTATTCGATCTCGTTCATGGTCTGCCCGAGCTTCAACGGCGTGTCGCCCGGATCAGTGACCACATACTCTTCGTAGTAAATCACATGCTCCAGCGATTTTGCGGTCATGTCAAGCACCAGACCAATGCGGCTGGGCATACACTTAAAGAACCAAATGTGAGACACCGGAATCGCCAACTCGATATGTCCCATGCGTTCGCGCCGCACCTTGGCCTGAGTCACCTCCACGCCGCAACGGTCGCAAACGACACCT
>JAISIP010000113.1 GCA_031261965.1 Victivallales bacterium
GTGGAAAAAACCACAATCGCCCGCGGGGTGGGAATCTGGAGCGCACACTCACGGTAAAGCTCGATAATCCATTTGATGTCCTCTGGGCGACGCCAAACCGGACCATGATCAGGGGCGAGAATCTTAATATCGAGATTCAACCCCGGCAAAGCATCGAGCAGTTCGATAACCTTGGGCGAAAGATGGTTCAAAATATTGGCAAAATATCTTCGTGCCTCATATTCAAGAACAGGTTTGGAATAATCCTCGCCGAACCGTCCGCTGCCGGCAAGGTGCATACCAAAGGCATCTTGCGAAAAGAGTATCTTCTCGGAATCAAGATAAGTCACCATACTGTCTGGCCAATGCAGCATCTTGGTTTCGACAAACGCGAGATTTCCCTTGCCGAGCTTTAGCGATTCACCGGTTTTGACCGGGATCACCCCAAGATCGCCATAGTATGCATTCAGCGTCTTAGCACCGATCTCCGACGCGAAGAACTTTTCCGGCTTGATCGCCTCAATTGTGGCGGGCAAACCGCTGGAGTGATCCGGCTCGGCGTGGTTGGAGACAATATAATCGATTTTTGTCACATCGCCGATTACCGAGCGAATTCGCGAAAGCAACTCCGGGACAAACGGGGATTTGACCGAGTCAATCAGCGTGATCTTCTCGTCGATAACGAGATACGCATTGTAGGTCGAACCGCGCCCGGTCAAATAACCGTGAAAATTGCGAACCGTCCAGTCGATCGCACCGACCCAATAAACTTTTTCGGTAATCTTTACCGCTTTGAAATACGCTTCTGCCATATTTTAGACCTTGCTGTTACTTTTTCCAGAGTCCATGAACGTTGCAATACTCCCGCACCACCAATCCCGGTTGATTCGGAACGTAAAACGATACCTGCGGTTTCTCGCCCGGCTTCAAAAAATAACGGTTGACATAACTGCCGTTATCGACTTCGATCCATTCGATATAGTGTTTTTCTTCCATAGGGTGATCAATCTCGCCGACTTTGACAAAAACGCCACTGCCTTGGGATTCGAGTACCGGTACGTGTTTTTCTTTGGCTCCGTCAGTCGAGCCGGCGACTAAAATTTTCATCTCTTCGTTGCAATGTTGCGGAATCACTCCGCTGCCGGCATCGAGAACTTCTATTACCATACCGCACTTTTCACACTTCAAAAATTCTCTTTTTTGGACTTGCATTTCCTATCCTCCTCTTTGGTGTTCTTGCACTTGCGGCATTGGCCGCTAAATTCGAGATTGAAGGAGTCGCACTCCATCGCACACATGATTTCGTATACCTCGCGATCAATTTTGCCGAACAATGCAGACGGCGCATCTTTCAATGCATCGCAAATCGGACAACGAATATGATGATGACCATCGACAACTCCGTCGAACCGTTTTTGTTTGCCGGCAGTTTCAATTTCACGCACCATTCCGACCTGAGCCATTTGCTCAAGGTTACGATAAACCGTACCGAGACTTATGCTCGGCAACTTAATGCGCAAAACCGTATAAAGCTCATTCGCCGTCGGATGAGAATCGGACGAACGTAACTCCTGTAAAATCGCCTCGCGTTGAGCGGTTTTATTCATATTTTCCCTCACAAACGGCTTCTTATGACCATTCCCTCATATTTCAATATACCGCACCCCTTGCCGAGATACAAGCAATATTTTATAAAAAATACCCAATTTTGCGGTTTGCAAGGTTAGTGAATAATTGTTATATTACCAGAGCTAATATAAAGGCTATCTCTGAAAACTGGAAGCTTGGCTAAAAATCGCATCTCGTATTCGTATGCGCGACCTTGCGCGTATCTGGTTAACTCTATGTTAGCCAGATACTTGCAAAATCGCACCTCCAAATTACGACTCTATCGATTTTTTAACTCAAGCCAGTTTTTAGAGATACCCTAACAAAATAGTGTCTCAAAACCGACAGTAGGAGTAGCATATGATAAGCAAAGATGAATTAAAACCCTTGGAGCAAGAACTCAACTCCCCCGATCGCGCAATCCGTAAAAATGCGCAATCAGAACTTGCCGCACTCTTTCGCAACCGTCAAATCCCGACCGAATCGGCGAGCATTTTGCACAACATGCATTGTCACACCATATACAGTTACAACGGGTACGGTTTTACCCCGAGTTTCATCGCTTATCTCGCTCGCAAATCCGGGCATCTGTCAGCAGGGATTATCGACTTTGATGTGCTTGATGCGGTTGATGAATTCAAAAGCTGTGCCGAACAATTCGACATTAACTATTCATGTGGTATCGAAACTCGGGTTTTCGTCAAAGAATTGGCCGACGTGGCAATAAACTCACCCGGCGAACCCGGCATCGCCTACCATCTCGGGCTGGGTTTCAGCAACGGCGAACTTCCGCCCTGTGCAAAGCAGTTCGCTTGCTCTTTGCGAAACACCGCCGCTGAACGCATTCAAACTATGATCAAATTGGTCAACGGTACACTCGACCCGATTCGACTCGATTTTCAAGCCGATGTCGTCCCGCTGACTCCGGCGGGAAATGCCACCGAGCGTCATCTCTGTCAGGCTTATCGCACCAAAGCCGAAAACATCTTCCCGGATCGAAAAACCCGAGCCGAGTTCTGGAGCAAAAAGCTCAACACTTCTGTGACCGATGCCGACAAACTTATCAGCGACCCGGTCAAACTTGAAGCGAAAATCCGCTCCTGTACCATGAAAAAAGGCGGAGTCGGCTATATCGCTCCTACAGCATTATCGTTCCCGGCGCTGGAGGACTTCAACGCGTTTGTAGTAGCGTGTGGTGCGATTCCGACGATTGCCTGGCTGGACGGACTCTCCAAGGGCGAAGCCGATGTCGATCGGTTGTTGGATTTACATATAGCCAAGGGCGGTGCCATGCTTGGCATTGTTCCCGACCGCAATATCACCGATGCCCGACGCATCGCCGAACTCGACCGGGTGGTCGCCGCTTGCGTCGATCGCGATATGCCGATAATCATCGGTACGGAGATGAACGCTCCGGGCTTGAAGCTGGTTGATGACATCAACGCCGAACCGTTGAAAAAACATGCCGAAACCTTTGCCAATGGGGCGCGAATTCTCGCCGGTCACACGCTTTTTTCTAAACTGGGGCGCGGTTATCTCAGCGACTGGGCAAAACGGGAATTGCCGGAAAAAAATCGGCGCAACGCTTTTTATGCACAATTGGGAAAGCGTTTTTCGCCGTCCCGTTTCGAGAGTGTCCGCAATTGGCCCGAAGAAGTCGAAAAGATTAAAATTCTAATCGATTCGGTCAATTGACATGCCAAAAATTTGTAACTCGTTCATAGTTCGGGAGCTGACTGCTCCCGATGTTTTCCGTGCCGTTTTTTTACGAAAAATTTTTCCACTTTTTTTTCACTTTTTTTATCAAAAAGATCGTAAAAAGCATTTGAATTATTGACGCATTGCGTCTAAATTGTTCTCTGTTGCGCCACAAGCCAAACTGAGTGGTTGTTAATAAGTTGTTAGCAAATTGTCGATGATTTCCGTTGCCGCTCAAGGGGCAAATTTCGCCTCAAAACAGCAATTATTCCGCGACAAACATTGCAAAAAACTTACCTTGACTTTAGAGGTAGCATTGAGAATTTTTTGAAGCAGGAGGTTGACTTTTGTTGCCGTAAAAACAATGACAGCAGAGGTTTTGGAGTAATTAGGTTTTTTTCGGGATAAAACCCGGTAAAACTCGACGATGTTAGAGAAAGACAGGTAATGAAGTATGGATTCGCGAGATAACAGTGCTGAAAACATTTGGTCCGTTGCGACCGATCGTTTAAAAACACAAAATACCCACCTGTACAGTCAGTGGTTCAAAAAGATTACGCCGTTGTCAATTGAGGGTGACACTCTGAAACTCGGAGTTTCCGATGATTTTTTCGGCAGCATCATTGAGCGTGAATATGACGATCTGGTACTTGCGGCACTGTCCGATATTGACGGAATTCACTATAATTACTCCTTGGAACCCGGTCACGAGCCGGAGTTGGAAAAACTCATCACTCCTGAAGTCAAGAGCAACACAAAAGTTACACCCAAAAGCGAAATTCCCGCACGTGAAACCAACTCTCAGGGTTGCCTGGGCGAGCATACTTTTGAAAATTTTGTCGTCGGTGCCGAGAACCGTTTCGGCTATGCGGCGGCACGCGCCGTTGCCGAAGCACCGGGTAAAGTTTACAACCCGCTGTTCCTATACGGCATTAGCGGTGTAGGGAAAACCCATCTCTTGCACGCCATTGCTTCGACGGTATGCCACAATTCCCGCAAAATGGTGGTGCGTTCCACCACTTGCGATGAGTTGTTAAACGATTTTTATTATAATTTGCTCGACAAAAAGAATTTGACCAAATTTCGCTCCAATCTTCGCGATGTCGATGTTTTGTTGATCGACGATGTGCAAATGCTTTCGGGCAAAACCCAAATGCAAGTCGAATTCTTCAACGTTTTTAACATGCTTTACAACAAGCATAAGCAAATTGTCTTGACCTCCGATCGCCAACCGTGTGAAATTGAGGATCTTGACAAGCGGCTTGAAACCCGCTTTGAACAAGGAATGACCGCCGAAGTTTGCCCGCCGGAGTACGAGGCGCGGTTGTCAATTTTGCGAATGATGCGCAGTGAAACCTTAGTGCAAGACGCTTTGGACGATGCGTTGCTGGAGTTTCTCGCCAAAAATATCGCTTCCAACGTCCGCAGGTTGCGGGGTGCGTTTATCCGACTGGCTTCACACGCGTCGTTCAGCGGAGGTAAACTCGCGATTGAACAGGCGGAAGAGTTGCTCCAGTGTCAACTCTCGCAAGAATGTTCAGCAAAAGATCTTTCGATCGCGCAAATTCAGCAAACCGTCGCAACTCACTTTGGTATAACCATGGCGGATCTGCTTGGTGAAAAACGCAATCGGGGCATCGCCGAGCCGCGCATGGTCGCAATGTACCTCTCCCGGGAGCTTACGCAATGTTCATCGAACGACATCGGCTCGGCGTTTCGCCGCAACCACGCCACGGTGTTGCATGCGGAGAAAAAAGTCCCGACCCTCTCCGACACCGACGATAGCCTCCGTCGCGCCATCTCGCAAATCAAGCGACAACTTCAAAAGCATTAAAACGATCAAATACATCCCGCCCTTGCAGATGTGTTACTTGAATGCTATTTTTGTTTTGAAAAAAGTCCATTGTGGAAAATTAAAAGAAGAGGTACGCCATGGAGAATTTAGCAGAACTTTTGTCGGCAATCCCGGAGAAAATCAGCGCGATAAAAGCGGAAATATCAAAAAGAATCTACGGACAAGATGAGCTTATTGATTTTCTCCTCGGTGCTATTTTCGCCGACGGTCACTGTCTTATCACCGGGGTGCCGGGATTGGCTAAAACCTTGTTGGTCAACTCCATCGCCGAGATCGCAGCGTTGAACTTCAAGCGCATATCGTTCACTCCTGATATGATGCCCGGCGACATCACCGGTGGCGAAATACTGGATTTCGACCGCGCCGATGGGGAACGTCGATTTAAATTCCTCCCCGGACCGGTCTTCACCCAGCTTCTTTTAGCCGACGAGATCAACCGCACCACCCCAAAAACACAATCTGCTTTATTGGAAGCCATGCAGGAACGTATCGTGACCGTCGCAGGCAAGTCGTATCCGCTGGAAAAGCCGTTTTTTGTGCTTGCCACCCAAAACCCGATTGAACAGGAGGGAACCTACCCCCTGCCCGAAGCTCAACTCGACCGCTTTATGTTCGGGCTGAAAGTTGATTATCCCGATTTCGACGAAGAGTTGCGCATAGTTTGTGAAACGACAAACGAGAAAAAAATTCAACTTAACAAAGTAATTTCAGCGGAAGAAATTATCGCTATGCAACAAATTATCCGCTGTATCCCGGTCCCGGAATCGGTGGCTATCCTTGCAACTAAAATAGTCAGGGCGACCCGTCCCGCGCCGGAAAACCCGACCGCCAACAAATATTTTCGCTGGGGAGCCGGACCGCGTGCCGGGCAAAATCTGATTTTGGGGGCCAAGGCGTTCGCCGCTTTCGACGGACGGGTCAACGTGGCGGAAAAGGATATTCTCAAAGTTTTAGAGCCGGTACTCAATCATCGACTCGTGTTCAACTATCGGGCAGAGTCGGAACAGATTTCGACCAAACAGATACTGACGGAACTTCTCAACGATGTTCTATGAAGATAAAATATCCGACTACCTTTCGCTTGAAGAGTTGAGCTCTTTGCCCAATCTCGAGCTGCAAGCCCGCTATTTGGCAGAGGGCATCGAAAACGGCATTCACCGCAGTCCTTTTCGGGGCAGTAACGTCGAATTTAAAGAACACCGGAAATATGCCAATGGCGACCGAATTTCGGATATAGACTGGAAAGCCTATGCCCGAACCGATCGCCTGCATGTCCGATTGCGAGAGGAAGACACCAATCTGGCGACTTATTTTGTATTGGATCGGTCGGCATCGATGGATTTCAAAAGCGACAAAGCGGCTTTGACCAAATACCGTTTTGCACAAATCGTAACCGCCGCCATGTTACTTTATCTTTCCCGTCAGCACGATGCCAGCGCGTTGACGCTCTTAGGCGAAACCCTTTCCGAAATGCCCAGGCCATCATCCTCTTCACATAAATTGCTTCATACATTGTCACTTCTTTCTACCGAGCCGACCGACAAAAACGCTGACTGGGAGGAACTCGCCGGGGATTTTGCCCGAAATGTCCGTTCCCGTTCGCTGATTGTGGTGATCTCTGATTTTACTATTGACCCGGTGCGACTGCACCCTTTGATTGAAGCGTTGCGGCAAAAAAAGTGCGAACTATTGTTCTTTCACGTTTTCGACCCGGCGGAACGGGATTTTTATGACGAATCCACCATCAAATTTGAAGAAATGGAAACCGGCAATCGGATGATTCTTACCCCGGAGCTGATAAAAGACGATTACCGCAAACTTTTTAGAGAGCATACTATTGCGCTTTCCAATCTGGTCACGCCGACAGGCAGTTATCTTCCGCTGGTCACCGACCAGTTGCCGCTAAAAGTTTTCGGCGCGTGGATAAAGCAGCGGGAAAAAGAACGGAGGAGACGTTAATGCAATTTGCATTTCCGTTCTATTTATTGGGTACTTTGCTAATTGGCGTGCCGATTTTGCTCCATTTATTGAAACGCAAACCGAGCCAAAGCAGGCAATTCCCCTCTTTCTTTTTGCTGCAAAACGAGCTAATTGCGCGACAAAGACGTCATAGTTTGCTGCAATATTTGGTACTTGTTTTGCGCTGTCTGGCACTAATAGCACTGGCATTGGCTTTTGCCTGGCCGTTTTTCTCAAAACTGCCCTTAAGTTTTGACACGGCGACGGTGATTTTAGTTGACGGCTCATTTAGTATGCCGGATTCAAATCGGACAATCAAAGAAGTTCTTGACACTGTTCCGGACGGAAACGCCATAATTGCCGGGTGCGGCACCGACCGTAAAATAGGGTGCGAACTCTTGAATTGCCGATTCCGGGACGGCATCTCTTACTAAAATACCATCCAAATAAAAACAGATCTCTTTGGATGACCAGGTCACCACAAAATGACGCAGCCCTTTTCCCGACAACCGTTTGGGAATCTGGCGCGGGAAACAGCTCCATTTGGGTTTTTCCATGCCCATATAAGCACCAAGTCCATCCATGCCATGCTTGTAGCAATAGAAGATCGTTCCTTTGCCGGTACACTGAAATAAAATGTGTTTCTGATCTGTCGCCCAATCCCAAAGCCGGTTTTCAAATAGGATTTCCAAAGAACCTTGCTGGGGATTTAAATTATCCTTGGAGGAATAACGCAAAGATGCACAACCTTCTCCGACCAGAAGACCGTGATTGATCGCTTCCATCGGCTCGACATCGAATCGAGGACGTTTCTCATGAATCACAGTCGGAACCGCATTGCCCTTGGTGAATTGCGCCGTGCCGTTGCCGTCTTGTGCCATGCGGGTGTAATCGGCATCGAACAGACGGGCATCTTCAATGGTTTTCATTTCCGGCGTCGCCGCAAAAAGGTTTCCGGCAAGAAGAATCCCGGCGGACAAAAGAAAGGTTGTTTTCATCTAAAATTTCCTATATGTTAAGTTGTTCAGTCGTTGATAAAAATCGATGCGCCACCATCTAATTTTATGTTCTTGTCGCCTTTTAACGCGTAAGAACTCTCATAAGCTACGGGAGTGAGCATAGCAACATGACCGTCATAAAATCCGACAGAAAAACTGCCGTTGTGAATCGGCGCAAGCTTATCGTTTTCCACACAAGATTGTTTCAACATTCGCGGGTGGGTCGTACCGCTGGCGGAGTTGCTTCCTGCACCGGTTCCCCATTGACCGCACATTACCGCGACATCTTTCCCCGGTTCTCTTAGTTGGGTCATTTTCATTTGATGAGCGTAAGTGATGTGACCACTGCGCATATTCCAGAGCAATGTGCGTAATGCCGGGGCGAACCATGTCGGTTGAATAGTCGCCGCTCCGGTGGTTCCGGCTTCGATATGCGGATATGCCGGACATTGAAAAATCTTTCCCGATAAACCATAGACCTGATTCTCCATGCCATACCAAGTCCCCTTGTTGTTGGCATATGCCCCGGTACTGCCGAGATTCGCCGACAAAACATAATCTTTGTTGTCATTGGAATAAAGCGCGGCGGTCGTCATTATTGTTTTTTCATTGTTAAGACAGGATGTGGCGTGAGCCCGCGCCCGCGCCTGATTGAGTGCGGGCAAAAGCATACCCGCAAGAATCGCGATAATTGCAATTACCACTAAAAGTTCTATCAGCGTAAAACTACTTGTTTTTTTCCGTTTTGGCGTTTCATCGTTAAATTCCCTTTTTTGTTGGATCGTTAATCTATGTCCACACAAGAATATTATACTTTTATCCGCAAAACAAAGCCATATGCTTTTGCATTATTTTATCCTTTTTTGCCCGATAGGTCATTGACGATCGGCAAATTCCTGAATTTTCAAGGTAAATCGGTTGACTGCCAACACCATTGAAGTATCCAAATCCGTCGGAATTCCGGCAATATCTCTTTTGAAACACTCAAGATAATCCACCGACTCCGCAAAAGCATGATTCAATATCTGCGGTTCGTTTTTTCCATTTTCATAAAGAGTAACCGAAGAGCCGCATCGACTGCACTCCGCCATGCCCTTATTCCCCCAGAAATTAAATCGCCAATAAGCGGGCAAATCAAAACCGAAAGAGTCAACCCCTTGATAGGAGACATCGCCGATTACTCCGCAATTGTTGGTCATTTCCAGCATAAACTGGGCGGAATCATTCATAAAAGATTGTTGATCAACCAAAGATTTCCAGGTTCTCGCCGCGACAATCCGCTTAAAGCCAACCCCGGTTATCCACGGAATTATATCGATGGCGTGACCGGCAATATCGTTGATCGTGCCTCCATGTTTCCCGGCTTCAAAGTACCAGTGCGGACGCTGTTTTATATTCAACGGATGTTGACCGCAAAACTGAATTTGCTTAATTTCCCCAAGCGTGCCGGCGGCGACAAGTTCGCGCAAAATAGCGAAACATTTGCAAGCGCGCATTTCATACATGCAACCGATTTTCAAGCCGGTTGTTTTTGCCAAATCGGCGATTTCATCCAATTGTGCAAGTGAGGTGCAAAGCGGTTTATCGGCGATAACATGTTTCCCAGTTTGCAGAGCTTTATACACCATATCTCCGCGCTTGGAGTAATAATCGCCGATGGCGATGACCTCGCAGTTGACCTCGCTCAGGAGTTGGTCAAAATCCGCGTGTGTCAACTTTATATCGGGTCGATCGACCAGCAAAGATTCGGCGGGGGATTCTTCGCAAATTGCGACAAGTTCCCACTCGGGATTCTTCACAATCCGGTCATAAAGCGAAAATATGTGTGCATGTCTAAACCCGGCAAAAGCTATTTTCATAAAAATCCCTGTCTTTTAGTATCCGAACCCGTTGCCCGTAAGGGTGGACAAGTCGACAACTCCATTTCGCCGCTCGTACAAACACGGATGTTTTTTCTCCAACTCCAAAGACGCTTGCGGATAAAATTGCGCGGCGTTGCACTCGACTCCCTTGATCGTGCCGACATAACCGGCCAGCAAAACATGGGGGATTATCGCCAGCATGGGGTTGGTCAAATCCTGCACCATTAACCGCATACCGCGGGACTTCGCCCAACATGCCGAGAGCAATGCCCCGGTCATGGTTTTGCAGACTTTAAGTGCAACGCCCGTCCAGCCCAGAGAGTATCCCAATTTTACCAATTTCCAGTCGTGGGCGCTTTCATCCATAAAAAGCGGTTTACGCTCGGAACAAGAGTGAACGTTAATCCGATTATTTTCCAAATCATACGGAAACGGCTGCTCCACATAAAGCAATTTCTCGTATGTCTCAGGGGCGACAACTTTCAGATGATCCAAAATATCATTGACGTAAGCCGGTTCTTTGACCAAACAGTTGAAATCCGGCGAAAGTGCCTCGCAGTTGTAACGCCTGGCAATTTCTCCGACGCTGAGCAGGCGTTGAAAATCCCATTGAGGATCGCTGCCGGTCAGCTTGATTTTCAGACATTTAAGTCCGTCACGCTCAATCCACTTCTCCAGCGACACCGGGTAATTATCGTCGGGGTCGCCGGGCGTTCGCTCCGATTCCGCAAGCAGGTCTTTACCTCCGACCAAATGCCATACCGGCAAGGTGACAGGAGGTTTCTTTGCCAAAAATTCACACGGATAACGCCCGGAGAACGTCTCGTCTTGAAAATACAAGGACAAATCCTTATTCATATAGCGTTCGCTATAAGTGTTAAAGGTCGGCATATTCACATATTTGCCAAAAGCATCGTGAAGCGCAATATCAAAAGCCGAAGCGCAAATCAACGCGGCAAGCCATGGCATGCACAGTTGATTTTCCCGATTGAATTCAGCGAGAATCAGGGGTAACTGTTCGGTTAAAAAAGCGTACCCGACATCAATCGGATCGTGTCCGCAAACGGGATATTCCGCTGCGATTTTTTCACAAAAAGCGACCATTTTTTCCTCGCGATATTTAAAGGAAAGTGTGCTTGGCCAAGCCCACCCCACCGACAAAGGAGTTTCGCCGACCCCGGTCGCTCCCCAGGCAGTCAACTCTACATGCGCGATTTGAATGGATTCGATGACCTCTTTGCCGAACTTCAGCGGTAATCGCATTTTTATGGGAATAAATTTCAGTTTCATTCTTTTTCCTAAGGCTACCTCTAAAATATGTGCGATTTTCCCGTTCTGACAGAGTTGTAGACTCCGCAGATAAATTCAACGGTGCGTCTCCCCTCCTCGGCATCAAGCATGGGGGCGTGACCGCTGCGAATAGCCTTTGCCAAATCGGCGATTTGCAGGGCATGGCCATCGGCTTTGATATTTCGGGGGTCACTGCCTCCCGCCGCATTTTCGTTTTTTGCCCTTAAGTCGGACAATATCGCCTCGTCTTCAGGGTAAGTTTGGTCAAAAACCCAGCGTACAATATTGTCCTCTTCAATGACAGCCGAGCCGCAATCGCCGGTGAACTCCAATCGACGCGGGAAACCGGGTTTGCAAGAGGTGCTGACTTCAATCGTACCGGTTGCCCCTGATTTAAATTGCACCAAAGCAGCCAAATTATCTTCAACTTCAATCTGATGAGTCCGCGTTGCGGACAACGCGCTTACCGATGTGGCATCCCCGGCGATCCACAACAGCTGATCAATATGGTGTATCGCCTGATTCATCAACGCGCCTCCGCCGTCAACTGCCCATGTCCCCCGCCATGAGGAACTGTCGTAATAACTTTGTTCGCGATACCAGTGCATACGGACACTCGCAAAAAGCATTTTTCCGAAACGCCCCTGTTTTGCCGCCTGTTGCACTTTTTGTATCGCCGGGTAAAACCGGGTCTGAAAAACCGGAATCAAATAAACCTTGTTCTGTCGGCAACACGCAATGAGTTCATCGCATTTTTCCGTTGTTATCTCCAGCGGTTTCTCGCACAAAATATGTTTTTTTGCCTTTGCCGCCGGAATAACCGAAAGGTGATGAAACCCGGACGGGGTGGCTATAGTTACCGCCTCGATTTCAGAATCCGCCAAAAATTCTTCAAAAGTCGAAAACGCTTTGCAGTTGAATTCTTCGGCGCATTTCACCGCCGCCGATAAACTGGTGTCAAAAAAACCGATAAGCTTTACATTTTCAAGCGAAGCCATGGATTGGGCATGGAATCGGGCGATCATTCCGGCTCCGATAATGCCAAAACCGACTTTTTTCATGACCGATCTCTCCTTACAAAATGCACGGGGTTATTTTTTCAACAGGAATCGGCAAAGTCATGTGGCTTTCGATCGCGGCGATGGCGCGATTTGCCAGATAGGTCGCCCGAAAACCGTCCAACTCCGTGCAAGGTGACTTCGTATCGTTTTGGATTGCTTTGACAAAACCGTCCAGCATCGACTGATGCCCTTTGTCTTGCACAAAAGGCTCACTGTTTTCCAGCGATTTAATATTTTTTTGCTCTTGAACACGCTGAAAATATTTCGCTATCATATCATCCTGACCTTTTACGACCGGTCCGTGTTCCAGCGGAAAAAATTCCCGCCCTGCCCCTGGAAAGCCGTAATACTGATTTTCCACAAAGCCCAGCGAACGGAACAAGGCAGCGTTATCGGTCAATTCATACTGTTCTTTGGGGTAATCAAATGTCCCGGAACAGCTGAAATCCAAGGTCATAGATGCGCCGTCGGTAAATTTCAGATAAATGCCGTGCGACAAACGCGAAGAACCCCATGCCGTGATTTCACAAGGAAGTGCCGGGGCAAAAAGCCAACATGCCAGATCAAGCCAATGCACACTTTCACCGATGATTTCGCCGCCACCGCTGAGCGGAGCGAGGTGAATTAACCCGTAAGAAGAACTTTCATCTTGAATTCGAATATTGAGATGCGGAAGATTTTCCTCGGGCAAAGGTTTGCGCGGATTGCCCTCCACGTATCGCCAAGGATTGTGTATCGGCTTGGTTTTATGCTGCTGCCAAGCGTTTTTCAAAGCGATCATTGCCGGTGCCATGCGGCGATTCAAGTCCACGCAAAATTTTATACCGCTGCGTTTCACTTCCTGCATGATCAAATACCCTTCGCGATCGGTCATCGCCATCGGTTTCTCGCAAAAAACGTGTTTGCCCGCTTTTGCCGCAGCCTGAACAATGGGCAAATGGACTTCGTGCGAGGTAGCAATTTTAATAAAATCCACCTCACTGTCTGCTATAATCTCCATAAAATCAGTAGTAGCATGGGGAACGTGGAAACGTTTTGCAGTTTCTTCGGCGCGGTCAGCAGAAATGTCGCAAACCCACTTCAAATCGACATCGGGGTGCGTGGTCAAATTGACTAAATCTTGAATATAGGCAAATTTTCCGCAACCAATCTGGGCGGCAACCAACCGATTCTTTTTCATAAAACAACCTTCCGTTACATAGAGGGTATCTCTAAAAACTGGCTTGAGATGAAAAATCGGCATATTCGCAATTTAGAGGCGTGATTTTGCAAGTATCTGGCTAACATAGAGTTAACCAGATACGCGCAAGGTCGCGCATACGAATACGAGATGCGATTTTTAGCCAAGCTTCCAGTTTTTAGAGGTAGCCTAGAGCTAATTGTAAAACTACCTTTTTAACGTGATTTTGCAATTAGCTCACATAGATATAAAAATGACTTGCTCTTAGGAGTAATTTACCTTTTTGAGCAACTCAAATCCATACGCTTATGAACTATTTTATCCTTTTTTGCCCGATAGGTTGTTGCGGTATTGTTTGGGGGATATTCCCGATAGCCGTTTGAAAAAATCGGAAAAATGAAACTGCGAAGAAAAACCCAGTATTTCAGAAATTTCACCGATGCTTTTGTCGGTGTATTTTAAACAGCGCCGGGCACTTTCCAATCGAATCTCGTTTAAAAAATCTTTAGCCCGCATCCCGGTCTCTTTTTGAATCAAAAGCGAAAAATGGTTGCGGGAATAGTTACATGCTTCGGCGGCTTCCTCCACGGAAACAAAGGGGTGTTCCTGTTTCTCTAAAAGCGCATAAAGCTTGGCGAGCAACCCGGAGCGCTCCAGTCGATGATGATATGACATCGAGAGTACTCCTGTCAAAAAATGCTCCATAAGGTACTGATAGTGATCCTGCGGCATAATGACCGTGCCTTCGCGAACGCCAAAAAATCGGGATGGAAAGGTCGTTTCAAGAATAATTTTCGCCGCCGAGATAATGCCTTGGGTATATCGGCTCTCCGTGGCATGGAAAATTTTCGGAAAAGCAGGCAGATGCGCCGAAAACTTGCAACTGTAACAAAGATAATTTTCCGTATAGCGCAAAGTGTGACGCACTCCGGGAGCAATAAAAACAATGTCATGGTTGTGCAGTTTGATATTCCCCTGCTCCGTGCATAAAATGCAACTCCCGGAAAGGGTAAAATTCGCCTGATAAAATTCGTGTGAATGCTCCTCAAGGTGAATGGAAGGATTCCCTTCGGCATAGCCCCAATAGAGCAGTCGAACATTTTCCGGCTGATTCAGCGCCAAAAGCCACGGCGAATCAGAATTGACTGAAACCGGCATTTGAGCCATAAAGAACCTCCACTCCCAATATACCTATAGATGCTTGCCAATCAATATAACACGGCAAAATGCTTTTACAATTATGGGTATCTCTAAAAACTGGCTTGAGTTAAAAAATCGATAGAGTCGTAATTTGGAGGTGAGATTTTGCTCGTATCTGGCTAACATAGAGTTAACCAGATACGAGCAAGGTCGCACATACGAATACGAGATGCGATTTTTAGCCAAGCTTCCAGTTTTTAG
>JAISIP010000004.1 GCA_031261965.1 Victivallales bacterium
TTCATGATTTGGAGGCGCGATTTTGCAAATGCCTGGCTAACACAGAGTTAACCAGACACGCGCAAGGTTGCGCATACGAATATGAGCTGCAATTTTCAGCCAAATTTCCAGTTTTTAGAAGTAGCCTAAAGGTAATTGAAGATTTGGTCGATGTCGCCCGCGCCGATGATCGCCAGCAACAAAGGGCGTTCGCCGCGGTAATCCAGCGCAGCTTTGGCGATCCGCTCCCAGGTTGCGTCAAGGTAGCGGACGTGTTCGCCGGAAGCGAACGCCAAATCTCCTCCGTCAATCGCGCCTTTTTCGCACCACGCCGCAAAAACCGGGGTTACTATGGCGGAATCGGCTTTTGCCAACTCCCCCCCAAACCCGGTCAAATATTTTTGCAGCCGGGCATAGCGATGGGGCTGAAAAACCACCCGCAAGTGGTGTGTCGGATAGCTTAAACGCAAAGTCCCGATCGAACTTGCCAACTCGGTAGGGTGGTGAGCGTAATCTTCGACGATCACCAACTTTTCGGAATTGTAACGCAAGCTCATGCGTCGTTCGACTCCGGCAAAACTCTCAAGCGCATGTTCCGCCGAAACGGAATCAATCCCGAGTAGTTCGGCAGCTTTAATCGCAAGATAGGCGTTCCACGCCTGAAACCCGTACCATTTATCGCCAAAAAATCCATGGGGAGGATATTCCAGCCGGACAGCGTCGGGGTGGTCGGCGAAAAGTTCATCAGAGTGCGTCCCGGCGTAATAGATAAGCCGTTCACTCTGAAACGCGAATTTTTTGAAGTTTTCAAATAATTGAGCTTCGCCCCCGACACTCCAGCTGTGATCATCTTCGACGTTCGGCACTACCCCAAGATAAGGAGTAATCAGCGCGTGTGTCCCGTCCGACTCATCGACTTCCATGACAAACAAATCATCGTTTTCCCCCACGGCGGCGGACGGGGCGTCTTTGACTGCTCCCCCGATCAAAAAACCGGGATTTTGCCCGGTGTGAACAAGAATATGTGCGATCATCGCCGAAACGCTGCTTTTACCGTGCGACCCGGAAATCGCTACCGCCCGGCGGTAGCACCTTGCCAACCGGGCAAGCAATTCGCCCCGCTTGATTTGCTCAATTCCGAGTTCAGCGGCGCGTTGCCGCTCAGGATTCTCCGGCACTACTGCGGAGGAATAAATCAGCAATTGGGTATCTCGGGGTAAATATGACGCGTCATGCCCGGCATAAATCGTCGCGCCATGTGCGGCAAGCAGAGTGGTTTTGGCGTTTAGTTTCTGATCCGACCCGCTGACTTTCGCTCCCCGCACAAGCATAATCTCGGCAAGTGGAGCCATCCCGGCTCCGCCGATTCCGACAAAAAAGAGGTTTTGAAATTGTTCACTCATCGAGTTGAAATTGCGTGTTGTACAATTTGCAGTAGATCCCTGACTTCTTCGCCATAAGTTCGTCATGCGTGCCGGATTCGGCAATTTTACCGTCTTTTAGCACGATGATCTGATTGGCGTTGCGAATAGTCGAAAGCCGATGCGCGATCGCAAACACCGTGCGATGCGCCATAACCCGGGTCAACGCCTCCTGCACGAGCTTTTCGGTCACGGTGTCAAGCGCACTGGTCGCTTCATCTAAAATCAAAATCGGCGGGTTGCGCAAAATCGCCCGCGCAATTGCCACGCGCTGTTTCTCCCCGCCGGAGAGGCGGAAACCTTTGTCGCCGACTTCGGTGTCGTAGCCTTCGGCGTGTCTGCCGTCAACGATAAAATTATGGGCATTCGCCAATTTCGCCGCTTCAATGATCTCTTCGCGGGTAGCGTCGGGGCAACCGTAGGCGATGTTGTTCGCAATCGTGTCGTTAAAGAGAATCGCATCTTGATTTACCACGCCGATGACTTTGCGCAACGAGGCGATTTGATAGTCGCGGACATCGATGCCGTCGATCTTCACCGCACCGTCGGTAACATCGTAGAAACGTGCAATAAGGTTTGCAATAGTGGTTTTCCCCGAGCCAGTTTCACCGACCACCGCAACCATGCTACCCTTGGGGATTTCAAAACTCACCCCGTCGATGATCTTGCGTTGCTCGTAACAAAACTCGGCGTTGACCAACTCTATTTTGGCTTTGAAAGAGTCGAGTTTAACCGCGTCGGGTTTCTCCGGCAAGGCGGAATAGGTGTCGATAAGCTCAAAATAACGATCTGCCGCCGCCATTGAACGCTGAATCGAGGTGACGACTTTGGACATATCTTTGATCGGCTTGTACGCCATAAGCGCCGGTGCGAGCAACGCCGCGATTTCGGTGAGCGAAACCCCTTTGCTGTAGGAGTAGACAAAAAACGCCAGCGACGCGATCATCGCGACGACCTCCATCGCCGGCGAGAGCAACAATTGCAAGCGCAAAGCCTTGACCACCTGCACAAAGTAACGGTGATTTTCTTTGTTGAACCGTTCGCATTCGTAATCTTCGGTATGGTACGCTTTTATAACCCGGATTCCGGTAAACACCTCGTGCATACGCGAAAATACCTCCGCAATCCGGGCAAAGCTCTTTTTGTATACTTTACGGATACGGCGACCGAGAAAGTTTATCGGCAAAACAATGACCGGTACGCCGATAAGCAAAATCACCACCAGAGAATAACTGTCATACTCCCGGCAGGCGATAAATATGGCGATTATACATGCGAGAATCTGGAGCGGCGCGCTGGTGAGATCGGCAACCGAATTCGACACCGCTTTTTCGATCGCCGAGGTGTCGTTGGTCGAGCGGCTGATCAAGTGACCAATATCGATCTTCCCGTAATATTGCAACGACTGGTTGACTAATTTATCGAAAACCTTGTCGCGCAAATCCGAAACCACCTTTGCCCCCACCCAACGGGTGTAGTAGTGACTGATAAATGTAGCGAGATTTTTCACCGTCCAGGCCAGCACAAAAACCAACACATAAACCGCGAAAATCTGCCAGGCGATCCGCCCGTTCTCGCCAACCGCCTCAAATTGGAATTTATGCGGCCAGTAGACGATAATTTGCCGCCCCTCGACCGCGAACGGCAAGCCATAAGTCTTCGCCGCCTGACGCGCTTCGTTGAGGATCTTGGTTAGCTGCGGGTCGCTGTCCACCGGGTGAAGGAGTTCCTGCACCGCTTTTTTCCGCTCTTCGGTAGTTAAATTCGGCTGTTCTAAAATCTTTACGACGTTTTGCGCCTCAGTTTCAAACACTGTGGCGTTTACGCCGGATTCCGGCTCAACTGCGCCGATCAGACGCGGAATCATCAGCAAGCTGACCAGCAACGAACCGCCGACCAAAATGCCGGCAAAAATTCCGACCGAAAGCCGAAACCAATACGGGCGGGCATAGGAGAGCAAACGAAAGTAGCTCTGCGCCTTGAATTCCTTCTCGTTACCGCTGGTGCGTCCCATACAATCCCTTTACTTGAGGAAAGCGGTGATCGCCTCAACTACGCTTTTGCGTTGCTCAGACGTGGACTCGGGGTAGATCGGCAACGCCATAATTCTGCCGGTCGCCGCTTCGCTGACCGGGAAATCTCCCGCTTTCCCGCCGAGTTTGGCAAAACACTTTTGCAAGTGCAGCGAGAGAGGATAGTAAACCGCGCAACCGATCCCAAGTTCGCGCAAATGCGCCAAGAGTTCATCGCGTTTGCCGTCGGCAATTTCGATGCAATACTGATTGTAAATATGGCGAACCGGGTAATTTGCCTTTTTGGGAGTGGAAACTTTTTCGCCGAGATCGGCTTGAGCAAAAAGCGCGTCGTATTCCGCCGCATTTTGTTGACGTGCCTGACTCCAGCTGTCGAGATAACGCAATTTAATCGACAGGATTCCAGCCTGCAACGCGTCAAGCCTGAAGTTACCGCCGACAAAATCGTGCATATAAGTGCCGCTCTGCCCGTGATTGCGGAAGATTTTCAGCTTTTTCGCCTTCTCCGGGTCGTTGCAAGTTACCATGCCTCCGTCGCCGAAGCAGCCGAGGTTTTTGCTCGGAAAAAATGAGAAGCAGCCGTAATCTCCGATCGAACCGACCCGGCGACCTTTGTACTCCGCCCCGATCGCCTGACATGCGTCTTCAATCACGATAAGATTGTGTTTTTTGGCGATCTCCATAATCGGATCCATATCTGCACTTTGCCCGAAAAGATGCACCGGGATAATCGCCTTGGTGCGGCCGGTGACTTTTTCGGCGACCTTTGCCGGGTCGAGGTTGTAAGTCACCGGGTCAATGTCGGCGAAAACCGGTGTAGCTCCAACCCGCGCCACGGCTCCGGCGGTGGCGAAAAAGGTGAATGGCGGGATGATCACTTCATCGTCCGGACCGATGTTTTCGACCATCAAAGCGATAATCAGCGCGTCCGACCCGCTGGTCACGCCGACCGCGCAATTGCTTTGACAATACTTGGCGATCTCGTTTTCGAGTTTTTCGACTTTCGGACCGAGAATAAAATATTGAGAGTCGGAAATCTCGGCAATTTCCCGGAGAACCTCATCTTTGATCGTCGCGTATTGCGCCTTCAAATCCAGCAAAGGTACAGCCATATCATATCTCCTTAGTAAGCTCGGTGAAAACCTATATATTCTGGCGAATTGCAGAACTATCTTTCATAATATAATCCCTATTCGTTTATCTTTCATCTTTTTATTCGGATTTTTTTCGCAATTTCCGCCGAAGTCCACTATATTATGGCGCAAGGAGCAAAAAACAATGCATGTTGGCAGTGAATTTCAGTGTGAAATAGAAAAATGCGCCTCCGGTGGCGACGGTATCGCCCGGATAAATGGCGAAGTGATATTTGTACCGGGGACGCTCCCGGGTGAAAAACTCATCGGCAAAATAAATGCCGAAAAGAAAAATTTCTCCCGCGCCGAGGTAGTTCGTTTTGGCGCGAATAGTCCGCACCGCATTAAGCCGGAGTGCAAATACTTCGGGCGTTGTCCGGGGTGTTGCTATATGCATACCGATTATCCCTACGAAACCGAGCTTAAGCAACGCCAACTGCTTGATATGCTGGAATCGGTCAAGCTTGAATACGACCACGCGACAGTCTCCCCGCCGTTCGCGCCGAAGCCGCCGCTCGGTTATCGCAACAAAGTAGTTTTGCATGTTCACAAAGTTCGGGGCGAAACCTTTTTAGGCTATATGTTGTCGGACAATACCACCGTGACCGACATAGAAATGTGTCCTTTGGCGCATACGGCAATTAACGCCGAGTTGGCAAAATTGCGCAGCGACAAAGGTTTTTTGCACTCGCTGCATGAAGGAATGGATGTAACTTTCCGTTACACCGAGCATGACGGAGTAAAATTTTGGCGCAACGCTCCGGCTAAAAATCTCACATGGTTACAGGAAAAAGTCCAGTTTGGGGAGCTTTCGGTGCCATGCGGCAGCTTTTTTCAGGTAAATCCGGCAGGCGGAGCGCGATTGGTGGAGCTTTTTCTTGAAACGGTAAAAGAGTTAAATCCAAGCCGGATTATCGACCTGTATGCCGGAGTCGGGCTTTTCGGCTGCGCCGGAGCAAGCATGGGCGTGCCGGAGATTCTCACGGTGGAGTCGGACACTGCCGCCGCCGAAGCCGCGAAATTCAATTTGGCGCGATACGGGGTCAATACCGCCAAAGTTATCGCCGGCGATGCCGCCGATGCGTTGTCGGAGATCGGCGACAAATTCGATTCCAAACGAACTTTGCTGGCAGTTGACCCGCCTCGCAACGGACTGTCGTTTAAGGCGGCTAAATCTCTTTGCGAAAGCAAGCTGGAGCATTTGATTTACATATCCTGCAATCCGGCGACCTGGACGCGTGACGCGATCAGACTCATCAAAGGGGGATTTTCGCTCCGTCGCCTCGAATTGATCAATATGTTTCCACGCACCGAACATTGTGAACTCTTCAGCGAATGGACACGCGTTAAGTCATGAACGAACCGGCAAAGAAAAAGCACACCGACGGGCATCGGCTTAGACTGCGGGAACGATTTTTGCGTGCCGGGCTTGACGGACTTCAGGATTACGAAGCGATCGAACTTTTGCTGATGTTTGGAATTCCGCGCCGTGACGTGAAACCGTTGGCAAAAGAGCTGCTTGAAGCGTATGGCTCGCTCGAAAAACTTCTGGACGCAACCCCGGCGGATTTGCTTGATAAGCACGGCATGGGGGCGAGTTCGGCGACACTGATTGTGTTGATTCGCGAACTTTGCGCCAAATATCTGGAGCAAAAGGTTCGCAATGTCGATGTTTGCGACTCGCCTGCCGCGACGGAGCGTTTTTTACGCATGAAACTCGGCGGCGGACGCAAAGAGACCTTTATGGTTATCTTTTTGAACAGTCAAAATCACGTATTGGAATTTCAAATTTTCCCGGGTACGGTCGATCGTGCCGCAATTTATCCGCGGGAAATCGCCGAAAAATGTCTGCGGGTCGGGGCGAGCGTGGTGATCATTGCCCACAACCACCCCAGCGGAGTATGTGTCCCCTCCGACAGCGATTTGCTGACCACCCGGCGGATTCTTGCGGCGTTAAAGACAATCAATGTTACGCTGCTCGATCACCTGATTGTGACCCCGTCGGTCTGCTTAAGTTTGCGCGGCAACGGCACACTCAAAAAATTGGAAATTCCCTTTAGTGAATAAAAATCTTTCGGCACTAAACCCTGATTCAGAAGTATCGTACACCGATTATGGCAGAAGCCAAGTGCTTTCCGGCTTTACAATCAATCTGGCATTTTGGTAAGCCATAGCCATAGTCAGACACGTGCGGGCAATATATTGATTTTCCACTTTTTCGATCGCCAATGCCAAATCTGGATTGCCGGAAGGCGTGAGCAAATAAAGCGGAACTAACAATTGTATTTTATTCATATAACAATGCCAATGCGGAACTGCCAGCTTATAATTGGCTCGAATGCGTTTCTGCGTATCCAAAATTGCTCCACTCATGGTGATTCGACAAAGATCAGGATTGTTTCGCAACGCTTCTGGGAAACGTTGCGTGTTATCGGCAATAATATGTTCAATATTAGGAGCAATCGGTAAATTGGGGTTGTAAATCAGTAAGGATGGGTCTGAAAAATAATTAGCTATCTCAGGAAGTATGGAAAAATGCGAAGTAATTCGCGAGTCAATCCCCTTGAAGAACCCCACAAAGAAAAAAGGTTGTGAGGACTTTGACTGTTTGTTGTTCGCCTCAAAAAAAGCATAGATATATTCGTAAGTTGGAGTTAGCAATCCAGTATTGAAACAGGCATATCGGTTTTCTATCGAGTAAAGAATTTTATTGTTTTCTGCTTTCAGGCGACGAAAAGTGTAGGTCAAATCACTGCTGTCCGATAAAAAAATCAGTATGAAAAATCATTG
>JAISIP010000009.1 GCA_031261965.1 Victivallales bacterium
CATGATATCGGGAAACTCCGGCAGTCGGGAGTATGAGTATGTTGTCGTTTTCGCGACCGATCGTAATCTCCGAGATTGCGAACTCAATTTCTTCGTCGATTCTGGCACCATTGACAAAAAATAGTTTCATTATTCTCCCCATGTGACCTTTTGCGGCACAACAGTTACTTTTGCAGTCTTAAGAATAGCACGTTCACGCAATTTTTCAATGCTTTCCGGCGACAAAGTCGAATTTAAATTCAAATGATGCCCCACTTCCGTCGCGCTTGCCTTGATTTGATTCTCCGGCAATTCTATTACCGTTGACGCCTCACGGCAACTGACCGACAATTTCCAAGGTCTTACTCCGGGACAGAGCTTTAATACCTTGGATTCCGCATTCAAGAAAATCACGTCAATGGGCATGCTCATCCACATTGTGTGAATCGCGTTGCAATGCGGAAAAATCATCGCATCCATCCCCCCGTTACGATCGAAGCAACGCCCGATCATTCCCCTGAGTCGCTGATGCCACGCCAATGCCCACTTCGGACGATGCGCCACATAACGCTGGGAATCCAAATTAAAAATCATGCGTTCGCCCCCCTCCTCGTCTATTGGAACATCGTGACCACCCGCAACGCAAACGGTCCGATCAAAATAAGCATCACAGCCGGAAGAATACAAATAATAATCGGCATAATAATTTTTACCGAAGCCTCGTTAGCCAATTTTTCCGCCAAAGTAAAACGTTTATTTCTCTGCATATCACTTTGGATGCGAAGTATTTGGGCGATAGAAACACCGAGTTCTTCGGCTTGAATAATCGAATTCATCGCCGCAGTGAGATCGTTTTGGCGTACCCGTTGCGACAGTGCCCGCAACGAATCGGCGCGTTTTCGCCCAAACTGAATTTCCTGAAATGTCCGCATAAGTTCCTCGCCCAACGGATCGAGCTTGCGCCGGGCAAGAATATCGCGCAACGCCGACAAGAGATCGCGCCCCGACTCCACCGACAAGGTCAACAAATCCAACACATTGGGCAAAGCCTTCATAATCGATAAGTGGCGCCGCTTGATTTCACTGCTAAGCCACATCGCGGGAAACAGCGCAAACAGCAACGCCAACAATGCAAATCCCCAAAAATAACCGGCAAACAGACCCAAAATCAGCAAAAAAAACGCCACTAACAAAAACGCGATACGCAACGCTATAAAATCTACCGGGGTAAACACCTCGCCCAATCCCGCCATCCAGAGTCGAGGCGCAACCATATCGCGCCACACCGTCAATGACGAACTTGCCGCAAAAGGTCTGGTCACAGTTATAGCGGGTAATAGCAACCGAACGATAATCGGCATTCGCTTCGGAGCATTTTCCCGCTTCTCGCTCAAATCGATCGTCAGTAGAAATCTGCCCAAAAACAGTGCCAGACACCCTGCCGAAATCGCGGCGCAAATCGCCGCAATCAGTTGCATTAACGTTCCTGCCATAAAATTCCCCTTATACGTCGATGGCGGTAATCTTGCGAATCCACAAAAAACCCAGTACATCGAGAATCACCACTAAGATCACCGCGATAACTCCAAGCGGACTGGCGTAAAATTCACTCATCAACGCCGGACTCGCCCACGACATCATAAACATCAAAACAAACGGCAACAACGAAATTACAATCGCCTGCAATCTGCCCATCGCGGTCAAGGCGCGTACCTTGTTTGAAATTTTAACCCGTTCGCGAATCAGTGCCGCCACCCGCTCAAGTGTGCCGGTTAACTCGCCTCCGGTCTGCCGCGCGGTCAAAATCGCGGTCGCAACCAGCTCAAAATCCTCCGAGCCGAGTCGGCGATTCATATTTTCCAACGCCTGTTCAAGCGGCACGCCCAACCGAATCTCCTGAGTAAGTAATCTAAATTCCACCGATACCGGGTGGATATTTTGATCGGCAACCTCATCCAGCGATTGATTGATGCTGAACCCCGCCTTGAGCGAACTGGCGATTATTCCGAGTGCTTCTTCGAGCTGAATATTGAATTTTTGCAACCTGCGGCTGCGAAGATACCTCAAAACCAAACGGGGAATCCAAAAAAGCACCAAACCGATGCCTAAAATCAAAAGCCATCCCCATTTCCACGAAAACGACTCGGATTGCGTCGAAAAAAGAATCGCCGCAACAATCATCCCGGAAGTTGCAATGCCGAAACTTAAATCCAGCACCCGACCCGCCGGTATCTGAATTAAAACATCGTCCAACTCGGTGCCGGCCTCTTCCAAAAAACGCTCCCGGTAACGGGACGCGACGTAAAGACCGAATTCTATCAGCACTAAGGTGGCAAAAAATACACTGAAGAACGCGAAAAACCCCGGCCAAAACGAGTTGCTTAGCATTTACGAATCCTCCCCCTCCGACTTCGGGCTGAACATCGAAATATCGCAATCAAGTTTCGCCCGCTCGATCTCTTCCATAAAGGTCGGCAAATTGCCGGTAGGTTCGTATACCCCGACGATCCGATTATCCGCATTCCAGCCGGTCTGGCGAAAGACGAATAAATCTTGCATGGTAATTATATCGCCTTCCATCTTGGTGATTTCACTCACGCTGATAAGCTTGCGGCTACCGTCGCGTTCACGACTTATCTGCACTACAATCTGAATTGCGGATGCAACCTGCTCGCGAATCGCCCGTAACGGCAAGTCGAATCCCGCCATCAAAACCAACGTTTCAAGTCGTGCTAAGGCATCGCGGGCGGTGTTGGCGTGAATCGTGGTCAGACTTCCGTCATGCCCGGTGTTCATCGCCTGTAGCATGTCAAGTGCCTCTCCGCCGCGACATTCGCCGACTACAATTCGGTCAGGACGCATACGCAACGCGTTGCGAACCAAATCGCGAATCGTCACCGCCCCTTTGCCCTCGACGTTCGGGGGGCGAGACTCCAGACGCACCAAATGCTCCTGATGAAGCTGTAATTCCGCCGCATCTTCAATTGTGACAATGCGTTCGCTATTGGGTAAAAACGAGCTGAGCACGTTCAACAGTGTAGTTTTACCCGAGCCGGTACCGCCGGAAATTAAAATATTTTTTCGTACCGCCACACAAATTGCGAGAAATTTGATAATATCCACCGAAACCGAACCGAATTTAACCAAGTCCTCTGCCTGAAGCGGTTGACGGGAAAATTTTCGGATCGTGATTGTCGGACCGACCAGCGAAAGCGGCGGAATAATCGCGTTGACACGGCTACCGTCGGATAAACGCGCATCGACCATTGGAGAACTTTCGTCAATGCGCCTCCCCAGCGGTGAAACTATTCGCTCAATCGCCGAAAGCACCTGACCGTTTCCGGCGAACGCCGTGTCGGTGCGATACAACACGCCGGATTTTTCCACAAACACCTGATCCGGACCGTTTACCATAATTTCGGTCAAATCATCGCGTTCAATCAGAGACTCGAGCGGTCCCAGCCCGATCGCTTCTTGGCATAACTCTTTTTCGATTATCGCAATGTCAAGTCCCTTAGGTAACGGAATAGTCAATTGCGAAAGTATTTCGCGAATCATCGCCTTGGCTTGGCGGGAAAGGTCATCGCCGCTAACGCCTGAGACCGCCAACTTTTTTAGGTTAAGCCGTTTAAGCAGTTCCTTGTGAGCCTGTTTTTTGATCTCTTGAACCACCGGACGCAACTCCTCCGGCACACCGGAAATACGAAGAATCGGAATTTCTTGCTTGCGCGGGGTAAGCGCGTCCAATTTAGCTTGATCTGATTCCGAAGCCGCACTTTGTGTCGGAACGGATTCTGTTACAGGAACTTTTTTCGATTCTTTTTCAGGACAAACCCACAACTCAGCCTTGCCAATTTTGACCCTCGTCCCAAACAAAATTTCGTATGGCTGGTTGGGGAACAGTACGCTGCCGTCTTCTAATATTGTCCCGTTTCGACTGCCTAAATCCATGAGAATCAATCGATTGTCGCGGACAATCAACTGCGCGTGACGCGCGGAAATATCCGAACGCTGAATCCGAATATGGCACTCTTTGCCGGAACCGATCAAATACGCTCCCACCGGGAGCTGGGCTTTGACATTCGATGTACCGGGTTGTTGAATTTCCAATTCAAGCATCGCAGGATTCGCCTTTCTATAAGCTATTTGAGCATCCGTCGCTCTTCACGCTTCTTGTTATACTTGGGAATTTCCTGCTCCAGAAGCTTAAAGTTTACGCTTCGCGCTTCAATATTGCGCTCAATTCGCTCATCTTCAAAGTTGCGCAAAGAGAGCGAGAGTTTGCCTTTTTGCGAGGCGAAAACTATCATTTCCACCTCCTCCGGGTAAAGCAGCAAAGTGACCGTTCCATAAGTTCGCGCCGTATTGGGATCAAGTGCACTTGCTCCCCAGCGACTGCCGACGGCAAGAACTTTGACATTTTGCAAAATAGTGAGTGTAAGCGTGTCAAGCGAGCTATCGGAACGCACATCGGGAAAACGAAAAGTCCCGATCACATCAACATTGTCGTTGGGCTGAATTAAATTGCTGACCGACGAAATCGGATCAACCGGGATTGCTACCGCCCGGTATTCACGCTGAATGATCCCGGAAAACCCCTGCCGTTGCGACAACGGCTTCAGGTCGGTGCTTTGCAAGGTTTGACCCGCCGACATTGAAACTTCGAGGCGGCGACCGATCACCCGGGATACCTCCGACCACGGAATCTCGCGGCTAAGTCCGCCTTCGCGGGGGCGACGCTCGGTTTCAAACCTCGCCAAATCACCTTGTTTGAGTTCATCGCCCTCGACCATATTTCTGGTCAGTCGAATAAGCACTACCGTCTGTGATGTGCCGCGGATTTGGCGTCGTTCCGCTTCCAGCTGCTGATAAGTAAGCACGAATGCGATGATGCCAAACAGTACCGCTCCGAGCAATAACATTTTTTGCCGCATATTTGTCCCCCTCACTAATTATTGCAAACTTGTGTTTTTTTGCAATATATATTACAAAAACAAAAAATTCCAGTCAATAATCTGCTTGAATGTGTAAATAAAATCAGTTTTGCAATTGGCTCAGGGGTCAAAAGTTATGTCCAGCAGAGCTTTTTCGACTTTTTGACGGTATTTTTCAAGTTCATCAACGGTTAAATCAGGCGGAATCTCCAGTGCGTCGCCTAAAATCAAGGTCAAGGTCGAAAACGGTTTGGGAATCTGAAAGCGATCCCAGCTTTTTACCGCCCAACAACGCGACGCGTTTACCGAAACCGGGACAACCCCGGTGCCGGTCATTGACGCAAGAGCCACCGGTCCGGATTTCATCACATAGCGCGGCCCACGCGGCCCGTCCGGCGTAAAGCTCACATTGCAATGGTTTGCGATTGCCCGAATTCCGCCACGATAGGCGTTTGCCCCTTTTTTGGACGATGAGCCGCGCAAACTACCCAAGCCGAGTACTGAGATAAAGTCGGCGATATACTGACCGTCACGCGACGCGCTGACCACCGCCACGGTTCGCTTGCGCATCTGCTTGGGAAACAGCACCGCAAAAAACATCAGCCGATTGTGCCACGTAACCGAAACCATGCCCTGCGCGTTTTGAATGTAGTTATTGGGATCCACAATCCGAATCCGAAAAAACAATCGCGCATAAAGTTGCAACAGTCGCGCCGGCAAATAATATATCCAGATCGGAAACTTTTTTATGTTGCGAAATTTCTGTTTAAAGTAGCCCATTATGATTCCTAAAGTAACTGCAACGGTCACTCAATATGCACGTTTCACATTCGGGGTGTTTCCCGGCATGACAGATGCGGCGACCGTGTGCGATAATCAAATGAGAAAAGTTTGTCCACATTTTTGGCGGCGTTTTGGCAACGACTTGAGCTTCAATTTTTGCCGGGTCAACATTAGCTGCATAGCCAAGACGCGACAACACGCGTATCACATGAGTATCCACTGGAAAACCGGGGATTCCAAACCCGTTTCCCAAAATTGCATTGGCACTTTTTCGCCCGATTCCCGGCAGTTGGGTAAGTTCTTCCATTGAGCGTGGCACTTCGCCTCCGAATTTGCTCAGCAACATTTTTGCGCAGTTGGAGAGGTTCACACTTTTATTGCGGTAAATTCCGCACGGCTTAATGATTTCGGCAATCTTGCCGACCTCCAAAGCTGCCATGGCTTCCGGGTCGGGGGCAATTTTAAACAACTCTTTGGTAATCATATTTACCCGTTCATCCCGGCACTGGGCCGAGAGCATAATCGCGCAGAGCAATTGGAACACTGTCCGATAATTTAACGGACACGGCAACTCGCCGTATACGCCAAATAAATCGTCGTACAGTTTGCGAAATTGCGCCGATGTCGCCATTATTTTACCTCGCCGGCAAGACTCAAAAAGTTAGACAGCATCCGCAATCCGGCACGTTGGCTCTTTTCGGGGTGAAATTGCGCTGCAAAACAGCGATTGTCGCCGATACAAGCGGAAAACGGCACAATATACTCGCACTTCGCCGCCGTGTACTCCGCCGAAATCGGAACGTAGTAGGAATGGACAAAGTAGAAAAAACTCTCTTCGGGAAGTCCGTCTCCCAATGGACAATTCGGCTCAAAAACCACCGAATTCCACCCCATATGCGGAACTTTTTGCCTCCCTTCCGGGAAACGCGTCACTTGCCCCTTAAAAATCCCCAATCCCGATACCCCCGGAGCTTCATCGCTCGCTTCGAGCAACATTTGCATACCGAGGCAGACTCCGAAAAAATATCCGCCTCGATTCAACAGTGCGGGGATCGCCCGGTCAAATCCACGTGAACGCAAATGCTCCATGCCGTCGCCAAAATTCCCGACTCCGGGCAAAATACAGCAATTAAAACGTTCCAATTGTGCGGCTGACTCCACAACTTCGACTTCGGCATCGACGAATTTCAACGCCTTTTGCACCGAGCCGAGATTTCCCATATTATAATCAAGCAACGCCACAGCCATGTTTTATCATCTCCTTATGCAAAAGATAATATAACACCGCTTCAGTGATTTTTCTATACAGTGGTAAAGGTTATTTATAATGAGCGCGCCAACCCGGCTCGGCGGCATGGGCGCCGTTGCAAAACGGCTTATTATCGGAGCGACCGCAGCGGCACAGCGTCTGTTTCATGCGGACTTCGTAACTTTGACCGTCTTCTCCCTCCACTCGGATTCCGCCCTGCACCCAAATCGGACCGCTGATGTTAAGTTGCAAATCCTCAATCACGCCGATGCCAAAGGGGAGCTTGTCCTCCATAACGTTCCCGTCGCTGTCGAGAATAATCAACCGCCCGGCCGGGCAAAGGTTAGCCTCGCGAATCGCCTGCTCGGTAGCGGCTTCACCGCCGGCTTCCACCAAATTCCAAACCCGTCCCGCCGCGTCGCAAAAGCGGGCAAAGGCGCAAAGCTTCTGATTGTCAAGCAAAGTGACGCTGGGACCTTTCAGCACATCGGCATCGTCGGTGAATTTGCCGAATCCCGCACTCTCAGTGCCGTCGAAATGCTCCGGCTTGCAATGCTCACCGTCACAAAACGGGGATTCCTTGCTCCTTCCGCACCGGCAGAGTGCAACGGGTTTATCCGGCTTGATCTCAAATACTCGCCCGTCGCCATATTCAACGGAAATGCCGTCGTCATCGACAACGATTTTCTTCTCGATTACCCGCTCGATTCCGAATACGAGGTAAGGTCCGTCTTTGGTGATTTTGATATAAGGTTTCTTCGCTTCCATTTCTCTCTCGCTTTCCCCGTACAATACGGATTTATGGCTACCTCCAAAAAGAATATAACACCAAAGTGGAAGTTGTCCAATTTCATTTGAAAAATCTCGCATTTTTTTGATAAAGATGATATATTTAGACAACACAGGAAACACACAATGAAATTACTGCACACATCAGACTGGCATCTCGGTCATCTCTTTTGCGGCCGCCGTCGTGATGCGGAGTTTCGCGAATTCCTCAATTGGCTGACCAATCTTATAGCCGAACAAAAAGTTGACGTGCTTTTGATCGCCGGGGACATTTTCGACAGCGGGACACCCAACAATTCCAGTGTCGGCATGTACTATGATTTTCTCGCTGACGTATGTCATCAAACCAGTTGCCGGTGCGTGATCGTCACCGGCGGAAACCACGATTCACCCTCATTTTTAAATGCCCCCAAAAGCCTGCTTGAGCGGGCGTTTCACATCAAAGTTTTCGGTTGCGCCACTGCGGACATTGCCGATGAAATCGTTCCGATTTACGATCACGACGGCAATTTATCAATGATAGTCGGGGCGATACCTTATTTGCGCGATGCTGATTTGCACTCGTCCAACTGGCAGGAAAGCCCGGAAGAACGTGACGCGGCGCAGTGCCGGGGGTTTCGCGAACATTTTCGCCAGGTCGCCGAATACGCCGACAAGCTCCGCAAAGACAAACCCGTACCATTTGTGCTTACCGGTCACTTTGCCGCCTCGGGCGTGACGCTTGTCGAAAACGATGCGGTAAGGGAATTTATCGGCGGAATAAAAACAGCCCAAGTCGAGGACTTGCCTCCCTCGGCGGATTATGTCGCTTTAGGACACATTCATCAGGCGCAAACCGTCGGTCGCAAGGAGTACATCCGCTATTCCGGCTCGCCGTTGCCCATGAGTTTTACTGATACGCGTCCACGCGAAGTTGAGCTAATTGAATTCAACGGCAAAACCCCGGCTATCACGCCTGTTTTAGTTCCGCAAAGCCGAAGAATCATCACATTACAGGGTCCTTGGCAGGATATTGCGCCGCAAATAGAAGCGATCCGCGACGACTCAGCCGAGATCTTTTGCCGGGTTCTCACGACCGATTTGGATTCATCGCATCTTGCTTTGGCACTCAATTCGATTTTTGCCGCTGATAAACACAATTACCCCGTTATCGCACAGTCGCTTTTGCCGTTGCCTTGCTCTCAACGCGAAAGTCACACCGTAGAAGAACTCCGCACGCTTAGCGAAGAGCAGGTTTTTAAGCTTTTATTAGATCGCAAAGGAATTGTATCGCCGCCGGAACGCGACGCGCTGCTTGACACATTTCGGCAACTGCTTGCTGAAATGCACGAAAATTCGGGTGAGTCATGAGAATCGAAAAAATCCGACTCAAAAACCTCGCCTCACTTGAAGGCGAATGGGAAATAGATTTTACCTGTCCCGAATATATTCGCGATGGAATTTTTGCCATCACCGGCGCAACTGGGGCGGGCAAAACCACGATTTTCGATGCGATTCGCCTTGCCTTGTTTCGCCGTACCAATCGGCTTGACGGGTTTGCGCTTGAAAATGAAATCATGACCCGCGGTACCGGGGAGTGTTTCGCAAAACTGCAATTCCTCCTCGAGAATCGGCGTTATGTCGCCACCTGGAGTCAGTCGCGTTCACGCGGCAAGACCGACGGTAAACTTCAGAATGATCGTCATAGCCTCGAGCTTATGGGCGAAGACGGCACGCTTGAGCTACTCTCCGAGCAACGCAAACAGACCGAAAAAGCCATTCGGGACTTATTAAAGATGGATTTTGACCATTTTTCCCGCGCCATGCTTTTACCCCAGGGAGAATTTGCGATTTTTCTGAAGACTCCTGCGGCGGAACGCTCCGAAATACTTGAGCAGATCACCGGCAGTGCCATTTATAAGCAAATATCCGCATGTGCCTACGCCAAGTATCATGCCATTAAAGCTGAACTTGACCTCGAAAAGGCAAAGCTTGAGTCGATTGAGCTGATTCCAACCGAAGAACTCGCAAATTTAAAAATCAAAAAACAGCAATCCGGCGAAGAATCCATTCGCCGCAGTACCCTTGCAAATGCGTTGCTTCGTGTCAACGAACTCTCAAATCAAATAGAGTCCACGCAAAAAGAAATCGAATTGCTTGAAACTGAAAATTTAGCATCGGCACCGGCACTTGTTGATGCCAAAAACGCCTCGATTCTCGCAGTTACACAAGCTAAAACCGCTCAACACAAACGCGAAAAAATGCTCCCACTCATCGCCGAAGCCCGAAAAATTGACGAAAAAATCAGAATAGCCGTGAGTGAACTCCAAGGTACAAAAAAAATGCTCGGCAACGAGGAACGCTCTTTGCTTTGCGAACAACAAGAGCTTGCAAAACTGAAAATCAGTATCGCTGAAGCTGAAAAAATCAAACAACTCGCTTTAAATTTCATCGCCGAACATCCTCAGGATGCTCTTTTAATTGAAAATATCGCAATTTGGAATGCAAAATTGGATGATCTTGCCTCCTTGCAAGCACAATTTAAAGTAACCGAACAAAATTGCGTACAGCAAAAAATCGCGCTTGACCAATTGCAAAGCAAGCACCTTGACCCTCAAAAAACCTTGCTTCGCCTTGCCCTTGAGCGCGACAAGTGTCTAAAGCAAAAAAACGAGCTCGACGCAAAATACAACGCTTTGGGGAAAAGCTCCCCGATAGAACGCGATGATTTTCAGATGAATACAGCCTTGCAGTGTCAAAAGCTTCAAGAGCTGATTGAGTCGGCCGACCGTCTTATCGCCGATCGCCGGAGGCTAAACAATATCGCGACCGAGAAACAGCGCATTGCCCAAAATAATGACCAAGCGCAACTTGAGCTTAAACAACTTGACCGGAAGTATCGCGAACTCGAAGCACGATTTAAAAATCCGAATTTCACCGCCGAACGCACAGAACTCCACGACGGCGTGCCGTGTCCGCTTTGCGGCGCAAAGCATCACCCTTACGCCGCCCAAGTCACCTCCGGCGTAGAAGACGAACTGCACGGTCAATACCGCCTTTTTACCAATAAAATTTCGGAACTCCAAAGCCAAATTTCCTCAAATAGCGGTGAAATGCGCCGACTTGACGCACAGCATATTGATTTTGCCGAAAAATTAAAACAAGAAACGCAAACGCTAACCGATAAATCCGCGCCGTGGATTCCCGAGCTTGCCATCGACGACCCGGAGTTGATAAGAACTCTGAAGCAAAAATTAAGTCTGGCACAAGAATTGCATTCCCGTGCCGAAAAACTCCACAAAAAAAATCGCCAAATCAACGATTCACTTGGCACAATCGAAGCCGACTTGCAAAAATCCCGGCAAGAAGAAGAGAAAATCGCAAAACAGCTCGTGCTTGCCAAACAGAAGCTCGAAGATTCCGTCAGACGCAAAACCGAAGTATGCGAAAATTTGCAAAAACTTGAGCTGGAGCTGACTAAAATTCTCGCTTCTTTTAATTGCGATTTTTCCAACGCAAAAACATGTTTGGCAACACGCTTAAAGCGTTTTCGTTTGGCAACTTGCGAAATGGAAAAAGCTACCACATCTCTCGCCGGGTTTATCGGTGAACAAAATCGGCTTTGCCCCGCCATAAAGCAACATCGAAAACATTTGGATGAACTTGGGCAGATTCGCGATTCACAACAAAAAAGCGTTGAAGAATTGCAAAAATCACGTTCACAACTGCTCGAAGGTGTCGCCGTAACCGTGGTGGAAGATGCATTAGAACACGCCTGTAAAACCGCCTTGACCGCCGAACGCGCCGCAACCACCAGACTTCATCAACTCG
>JAISIP010000022.1 GCA_031261965.1 Victivallales bacterium
TAATGATTTCGCTTGTCTACTCAAAGTGTAATATATACCCCCGTCACCCGCGGAACGATTCTCTGCTCTGCTCCTTAATAAACATGATTTTTCTCCCCTTAAATGTTGTTTAAAGAAACCATCTCTAAAAGTACAATAATTCCCATTCTTGAAGAATGCAAGCCCGTTTTAAGAAAAATACAATATTTTTTTGACGGGTAAATTATAGAGGAATTCTTTTCGCGTGTTTTGCGCTTTTCGCGGTTATTTCATCGGGGCAAAAAAATGGTACACCCATAGGGATTTGAACCCCAAACCTTCTGGTCCGTAGCCAGACGCTCTATCCAATTGAGCTATGGGTGCGTGCTGAGTATATAAACTATACCTGTATCGCAAAAATGCAAGTGCTTTTTGTGATTTTTTTGTCAATTTTTTACTCAGCGCCGCAAAAAACGTTTCTCAATCTCGCGCAAAGTAATCGTGATCATAGTCGGGCGTCCGTGCGGGCAGAGTGTCCCTTGCCGACATGCCCCAAGCTGACGTAAAAGTTCATTCGCCTCGTCGAGCGACAAAGCGTCGTGTGCTTTTACCGCCGCCCGGCAGGCGACTCGCGCCACATACGGCAACTCCACCGGGATTTTGTGGTCGGCATTGTCGATCAGCTCCTGAAGCATATCGGGAATCATCACACTTAAATCGCGATGGCTTGACAACGCCGCAGGAATCGAGTTAAGCATAATCGTGCGATTGCCCAACGGCTCCACATCGAAGCCGAGTTCCTCAAAAATCTTTCGATTTCGCAAAAGCAACGAAGCCATTGACAAAGGTAACTCCAGCGTGACCGGCAACAACAACGCTTGCGCGGCGACTCCTTTTTGGGTCGAATCAAGCAGACGTTCAAACATTATACGCTCATGCGCCGCGTGCTGGTCAATAAGAACCAAACCTGAGCTTACGCTGCCCAATAAGTATGTATTGTCCAACACTCCGATAAGTTGCGTTGGGAAATCACCGTTGAATGGAGCAACAGGAATGAACTTCTCCTCTCTTGGAGTTTCTGCTTCCGCTTCCTCTTTGACCGACTCTTCTTTGGGGAGAGTGTCTGTAAGAAAACTAACGCTGCCTGCGGGATTTTGAACAGTTTTAATCTCCCTATTTTGGATTTCCGGGGGAGGCTCAACGATTTCCGCAAAGACCTGTTGTTCGCTTTGTTTGGGATGATATTGCACGGCGGAAGCGTCAAGCACCAACCGCAACGGAACTTTGCCGGAGAGCGAAGAATCATCAACAGCTTTATCTTCAAGAACTTCCCGCGTCTTCTTCAGCGCGTTGCCGATCGCACTCGCCACCGCCCTACCCACGATATACTCCTGCTTGAACCGAACTTCACGCTTGGCGGGGTGTACATTCACATCGACATCGCCCGGCGGCATATCGAGAAAGAGAATCACCGGGGGAAACCGCCCGCTTTCCGCGAGAGTGGCGTACCCTTCACGGATTCCGCGATAAATCGCCGGAGCTTCCACGGCGCGACCGTTGACAAACGTCCGTTGCTCCTTGCGGCTGTTGCGGGTGAAGCCGGGCGAAGCGATAAATCCGCGGATGGTAATTTCGTTCTCTTTATGAGATACCGGCCAAAGCGCGTCGGCATAGCCTTTGCCGAAAATTTCGCGCAGACGCGCAATCGGGCTGTCGGAGGCGGGGGATTTGAGGGCACACCGCCCGTCCACCCATAGCTCAAACGCCGTATCCGAGCGTGGAATCGCCAAGGACAACACAGTTTCTTCGATATGATGCGCTTCAGTAGCGTCGGATTTCAGAAATTTTTTACGCGCCGGGGTGTTGAAAAACAGATCGCGGATTTGTATGGTCGTACCCACCGCCCCACCGCAGGGTGACGTGTCGATAAGCCGCCCCCCGTCGATGACCACTTGAGTGCCTTCGCGTGCTTCTGCAATTCGCGTAGTGATCTTTACTCGGCTGATTGACGCGATCGACGGCAGGGCTTCTCCCCTGAAGCCGAGAGTGAGGATATTTGCTATGTCCGACTCGCAAAAGAGCTTGCTCGTGCCGTGCGGCTCAATGCAAAGCAGCGCGTCGTCGGCATCCATGCCGCAACCGTCGTCAGTGACCGAGATCAACCGCGAACCGGCACGCTCAATTTCTATGCGAATGTGTTTCGCCCCGGCGTCAATTGCGTTTTCGACCAACTCTTTGACTACCGATGCCGGCCGCTCGATGACTTCACCCGCGGCAATTCGATTGCTCAAATGTTCCGGCATAACTCTAATTTTGCTCATGTTTTGCCTCACCTGATTCGGTCGAAGAAGAAGTGATCGTCTTTGCCGCCGCGCTTTCATTTGCCTGCATACGGTGCTGTTGCTGTGCCAATCGTTCGGAGCCCAACTGAAAGTAACGTTCCGCCGCCGCGTGATCGCCCAACTCTTTGTAAGCGCGGCTTAGACTGAAATCGATATTAGGTTGATTCGGGTCGAGGATTCTGGCGGTCTGAAGTTCTCTGATTCCGGCTTCGTACCACTGCATTTTAATCAAGGTTTCCCCTAAATTGGCGTGAGACACCGGGTCGGTCGGAAATTTGGCGAGGACTACCCGAAACACATTGCCGGCCTCAAAATATCGCCCCTACATGTAGTAGACGTTACACAATAACCGTAGCTCCAATAAAATGTCGCGATCGAGATTCAAGAGTTGTTTTAGCGTGCGTTCCGCATCCTGATAACGCTTTTCATTAAAAAGTTGTACGGCACGGGTTTGCAATTGTTTGAGGATTTGCGGAGTGATCGTCAAGTTGCGCCGTTCGCGTTCCTGGGCGGGAATCCGTTCGTTATAAGTGGAGATCAAAATAGTGGTCAGCAACACAAGCAACCCCAGAATCCCAAGCAGTGCAATAAGTTTTGATCTGTTTTTTTTCATTTTTTCAGGATTTTTTGCGGGTTTGAAGCACAGAAACAGCAAACCGTGTGCGACTCCGAAACTTGCGTTGATTTTGGCAACTCGGTACGACAGCGTTCCTGCCCGGCGACGGACAGTTGATTTTTTCGTTCACAACGATCAAAAAAGCGGCAACCGGGGGCAAAGTTCCCGGGTGAAGGGACATGACCGGGAATGGTCGAAAGTCGCTTGCTTTCTTCGCCCAGACGCGGCACCGCCTGCAACAACGCCTGAGTGTAAGGATGGGTCGGGTGTTCAAATAACTCCGTACTGTTGGCATATTCGACGATGTTTCCGGCATACATCACCGCAACTTGATTGGCGAGTCGGGCGACGATGCCGAGATTGTGGGTCACTAAGATCACCGCCATATTGCGCGAACGGCGCAACTGGTCGATGAGTTCGAGAATTTGCGCTTGAATGGTCACATCCAGCGCCGTAGTCGGCTCATCGGCGACGAGCAGCTTCGGGTTGCCCGCCAGTGCCATGGCGATCATTACGCGTTGTTGCATACCGCCGGAGAGTTCGTGCGGAAAAGCATCAATTCGGCTTTCCGGCGCGGGAATTCCGACGGACTTAAGCAGCTCAATTACTTCGCTTCTGCGGTCCGTCACTTCGGGACGGTGCAACGCGAGGACTTCGGCGATCTGGTTGCCGATGCGAAAAACCGGATTGAGCGAAACCGACGGCTCCTGAAAAATGTAGGCGATCCCGCCTCCCCTGATTTTTCGCAATTTGCGCGTCGAAATTTTTGATAGATCAATAGGGTTTTGCTCCGGGTAAAATTCAATCGCGTCAACTTGAACGTGTGCCGGAGGGGTCGGCAACAGCGATGTCAACGATAGGCAACTGATGCTTTTGCCGCACCCTGACTCCCCGACCAACGCGAGAATTTCGCCGCGATTTACCTCAAACGAAACCTTTTCGACGGTATTTTGGGCATCTGCCCCAAATGAAATATTCAGATTTTTAACCGATAAAAGTGCCATATTTGAAATCCGAAAACTGGAAAGAGTACCTTATATTTGCAATATAACATAAAATGCGTCAAGATTCCACAATATTTCCGCATTAGGATATAGAAAAAAACGAATTTCGACATTATATTACCAAAAAGGAAGAGTAACTTTCGGTCAAATTGCGAGGCTTCATGGAAAAAGCGTTTATCTCAGGACGGGGGCTTATCAGCCCGCTCGGCGGAACCGTGGCGGAAAACGAAGCCGGACTCCGCTCCGGGCGTAGCGGAATTATCCAAGTTCCGTCTTTCGTCGAGCATAAATTGGAGTGCCTTGTCGGGGGTTCGGCAGGCGAAATCCCCCCTTGCTCTCTGATTGACCGCAAAGTTTTGCGCTTCTGCCCGCAGGTCGGGGTAATGTCGATCATCGCCGTATTGGAGGCAATCGCCGAGGCGGGAATAACCCTTGACCAGTTGCGTACCATGCGCGTTGCGATCATCGGCGGAGTCGCCGGCGGCAACTACCGCGAACTGTACGAGGGTGCCGACAGCTATATGAGTGCAAATTATCGGTTGCGCAATGTAAGTCCTTATGCGGTTCCGCGCATTATGCCGTCAAACGCGGTCGCGAGTCTTTCGCTGATTCTCGGGCTTACCGGGGAATCGTACGATGTTTCCGCCGCTTGCGCGTCAAGCGCGATTTCGGTGATGCTCGCCACACGCTTGATTCGTTCCGGGCAGTACGATGTAGTTATCGCCGGAGGTGCGGAAAAGTTGGACTGGGTCGAAGCACTGGGGTTCACCGCCTGCCGCGCCTTGTCGCGCAAATATAACGACACCCCCGGAAAAGCGAGTCGCCCGTTCGACCGCGACCGCGATGGCTTCGTTTTGGCGGAGGGAGCGGCGTATGTGGTGCTTGAATCCGGGAAACATCTCAAAGCGCGGGGCGGGAGAGCTATATCGGAAGTCTCAGGGATTGCGTCAAACAGCAACGCCAAAGATATGGTCGTACCTGATATGACCGCCTCGGCGAATGTTATGCGTGAAGCGATTGCCGATGCGAATTTGCGTCCGACGGATATAGGATATGTCAATACCCACGGTACCGGCACTCCGATCGGCGACCCGGTTGAGCTTGCCGCGATTCGCGAAGTTTTGGGCGATAAAGCGGCGATCAACAGCACCAAGTCCCAGACCGGTCACATGGTCGGCGCGACCGGGGCGGCGGAGATTATTTTTACTTCACTGATGCTTGAACACAAATTTTTGTCCCCCTCGATAAATTTGGACAATCCCGACCCGGAATTCGCCTGGGCGGATCTGGTGCGGGAATATCGCGACAAAGTCGATGTCCGGCATGGTATTTCCAATAGTTTCGCCTTTGGCGGCTCCAATGTCGCAGTGGTGATCTCCGACTGCGGAAATTGAAAATGAGAGGCGAAGGCAAACCGCAACGGACACGTCTGCCGGAGTGGCTGAAAGTGCGATTCCGCGCCAATGGGAGTCACTCGGTTGTGGCGGAGACTTTGCGCGATTTGCGCCTCAACACAGTCTGCTCCGGGGCACTCTGCCCGAATATGGGGGAGTGTTTTTGTTCGGGTACGGCGACTTTTCTTATTATGGGCAACAGCTGTACGCGAAACTGCAAATTTTGCGCAATTGACCACAATTCACACCCGGCGTTGCCAGAGGCGGACGAGCCGGAACGGTTGGCCGAAGCCGCAGCGCGATTAAAGTTGGATTATGTGGTAATTACCAGCGTTACCCGTGACGACCTTGCCGATGGGGGAGCGGGCTGTTTTGCCGCAGCTGTCGAGGAGTTGCACCGCAAGATTCCCGGAGTTGGTGTGGAAGTTTTAACGCCTGATTTTAATGGCGACCGGGAGGCGATTTCAACGGTGCTGTCTGCCGGTCCGACAGTGTTCAATCACAATATTGAGACGGTCGAACGCTTGTCAAGCCAGATCAGAAATCGCGCAACTTACCGCAAATCGCTTGAGGTGTTGCGTATAGCCCATGATATAGGCGGGGCAATCCCGGTGAAGTCCGGCATTATGTTGGGGCTTGGCGAGAAGAGCGAAGAGGTCGTTCAGAGCTTAAAAGATTTGCGCGAGGTCGGGGTTTCGATTGTGACTATCGGGCAATATTTGCCGCCGTCGGCACAACATTGGCAACTTGACCGCTTTGTCACGCCGGAGGAGTTCGAGCAATTTGGGGAAATTGCCCGTCAACTCGGATTTTCGGCGGTGGCGAGTTCACCGCTGGTTCGCAGCAGCTACCGCGCCGGCGAGCTGCATAGCTTCAGGGTATCTCTAAAAACTGGCTTGAGATGAAAAATCGGCATATTCGCAATTCGGAGGCGTGATTTTGCAAGTATCTGGCTAACATAGAGTTAACCAGATACGCGCAAGGTCGCGCATACGAATACGAGATGCGATTTTTAGCCAAGCTTCCAGTTTTTAGAGGTAGCCTTCAATAAAAATTGAGATTGAAACGCGATTCGTTGTTGTTCCAGAGTTCGGCGACTTTTGGGGCAGACAAACTCTTGACGTGACCGTCGAAAAAGCCGGAATTCAGCGCGTTGTTGTGACGAAAGGCGCAACGTTCGATCTTCAATCGGGGCAAAACCTCTCCCTCGTACGTTTCGCAATAAATCACCCTTGAACCCAATGCGTCCAGCCAAGTGGCGGATTTCGCGGGAGAATGCAAACGCGAAAGCCGAAACGCATTACTGCCCGACAAACTGCGATAAGTCACCCCATATGAGCGGTATGGCAAATTTTTGCCGTCAAGCGTGGCGAGGGAATTCAAACAAAGCAGCGATTGCGGGAAACGGTCTTCGTTGCTTGACAAGGCGATTTGATCGTCCGGCTCGGCACTCGCGCCGAGCAGTCGGCGGAACTCCAAAAAGATGTACCACGAGGGATTTTGCGCCGGAATCCACCAGTCGGAATAAGCAGACGCATAAAGAATTCCGGCGTGATTGTAATTTTTCAGCGTATTGGCACATTGACTTTTGCTTGCCGCGGCGCGGGCTTTGCTCAACGCCGGGAGTAACATGCCGGCTAAAATTGCGATAATCGCGATCACCACCAAGAGTTCAATCAGTGTAAAGCAAGAGCGACTTTCTCGGGTGCAAATTAAGTATCTATCTAACATTTCCACAAAAAAAATCAACCCGCCCGAAGGCGAGAATTATCTCTAAAGGTTATCTCTAAAAACTACACCCTAATGTACCATAAACCCGATTGTTTTGCAACCCTCAAAACCCCCCTTTTTTTGAAGTTTTTTTGGTTTTTTCGCATCACAAGCCCTATACATCTAAATGCAAATCAAAAACCTAATTCCGTGAAAGAATCGTCATGATTCTTTCAATGAGTTTGTTTTTGGCTTTTTTCAGCCGTTTTGCTTCGGTTTTCGATTTTCTCTGTTGCGAAAATGCGTGCCGTCGTCTTTGAACGGTACTTTTGCGTCATTCAACGCTTGAAATTATCGAAAATCCCGATTTTTAGGCACACGAATCCTGTGTTTTATATTTTTACTCCTCATTTTTTGTTGAAACAATGTTTATTATCAACATCTTGCATAAATCTCTCTAAAACAGTTGAACCACGGGCAGTGACGACCGAATTTCACGACAATAGTATTGGCATGACGGGTGAATTTGCAGCCGATATAGATTAAATCCTGTAAAACTGAACGTAAACGGCGGCGCGACACCTCAAGTTTGACCGGCAAATGCTCTTTGCAACTCAAAGCCTCCTGACCGATATATCGTAAACAGTTGTACGCCAACGCCGCCAAATTTAGAATCAGTGCGTTGGTTGCGAATTTTCCGCTCGGCAAACTCTCTAATCCCATATCCGTTTTGAACTCACTGTGAAACTGCTCACTGGTTGCATGCTCGCGATAAAGCTCGATACAAACCGTTTCACTTTCCGGCAAATTCGTCCACCATGCCGACACCCCCACTTCCGGTATCAGAAGTTCAATATATGGCTGTGTCCAATCTCGCCATGCTTGATTCTCTGTGTTGGCATATTGTTCAATTTTCCCCATGATTTGAGCTGTAATAATGCTCCGATCAAAATATTTCCGCCATTTGAGTTGATTTCTTCGTTACCTTGCTGTATCTTAATCATCATTAACCTGTTGGGTTAGTTTTATATTGTTGATTTTAATAACTATAATATACTGCCAATCAACAGGTTATAGAAATTTTTATTAGGTTTTATTCACGGAATTAGGAAAAAGAACCGCGGCCAAACAACAGGGAATGGGACAAATCATGGAACGCTTGAAAAAAGTCGGTGATGTAAAGGCGCGCAACGCCTCCGAAATCGAAAATTCTCCGATCGGACTCGGTTTTGAAAAGCTTGACCGCGGGCTTTTCGAGCCGGAAAAAGCCTATGACAAGGTCGCGGAGCTGGGTGTGAAGTGGATACGCATTCAATCCGGCTGGGCCCGAACCGAAAAGGTTCCCGGCGTTTACGAGTGGGAGTGGCTGGACTCAATCATCGACAACCTGATTTGCCGCTCGCTGAAGCCCTGGGTCTGCCTGTGCTACGGCAATGCGCTCTATACGCCGGCGGCGAGGCGGGTGTTCGGGGCGGTCGGCTGCCCGCCGGTCGCGACCGAGACGGAGCGGAACGCATGGCACAGGTATGTCGCGGCCCTGACCCGGCGCTATGCCGGGCGGGTGGAGCTTTTCGAGGTCTGGAACGAACCGGACGGCGTCTGGTGCTGGAAGCACGGTCCGGACGGCGGCGAATACGGTGAATTCGTGAAGGCCACTGCCGCCGCGATCCGGGAAGGCAACCCCGGTGCCAAAGTGGTCGGAGGCGCCATTTGCCTGCGCGACCTCGGCTGGCTCAACGACGTGCTGGCGACCGGTGCCGGGAAGGTGATGGATTTTCTCACCTATCACGGCTACATGCCCGACGAGCTGGAGGGAACCGACCGGGTCCGCGCCTACCGGGCGCTCTGTGCCCGCTACAATCCCGCGCTCCGGCTGATTCAGGGAGAGACCGGAACCCAGTCCCGCAGCGGCGGTGCCGGTGCACTCCGGGAAGGGGCGTGGACGCAGCTGAAGCAGGCGAAGTTCCTCGCGCGCCACATGCTGGCCGATCTGTTCGAGGAGGTCTGCTTCGCCTCCTACTTCTCCTGCATGGACATGGTCGAGGCTCTGAACGGAACGGTCGGAGACAAGGCGAGCTATCTCGACTACGGTTATTTCGGCGTATTGAGCGCGGAATTCGACGAAAACGGCATCGCCACCGGGGAGTATACCCCCAAGCCCTCTTACCGGACGCTGCAGGTGATCGCCTCGATCTTCCGCGAGGATTTCAAATTGGCCGAACTGCCCGTCCAATTCATGTATCCCGAGCGTTCGGAGCGGGTGATGCGCAACGACGACTACGCCCCGACCGTGGTGCTGCGCGGCTTTCGCAAGCCCAACGGTTCGGCGGCGGCGGTCTACTGGAAACCCACGGAAATCCTGACGACGGCGTATGAATCAACCATCTCGCTCGACGCGGCGGAGCTTCCCCGCGAAATCCGGCTGGTGGATATTCTCGACGGTTCGATTTACGAGCTGCCGCCGTCGATCCTCGAGGACAACGGGCGGGGCCGGTATCTTTTCCACCACCTGCCGCTCAAGGATTCGCCGCTGCTGCTGACCTTCGGAGAATTTCTGTAAGGGAGCCGCGGTTCAGGCTCCCGCTTTGATCAGCAACGCGAGGCCGGCGAGGAAAACCACGAACATGCCGATATTCAGCGCGTGCGAGATGCGGGGGGCGCCTTTGAACTCCTTCCAGATCAGGATTCCCCACACCACCGCGAGCACGATTCCCTTTATCGGCATCTTCCGACCGCCGCTCTCCTTGAGTTTGTACGCGAATGCGTTCATCAGAATGGCGATTGCGATCAGGGCGACGCCGGAGAAAAGCAGCACCGGGTTCCCGTGGGGATCGCCGATATGGTTCACCACCACGTGAGACCAAAAACAGGTTCTGTTGGGAATCAATATAACATAAGGGTATCTCTAAAAACTGGGTTGCGCTGAAAATTAGCGGATTCATTATTTGGAGGTTCGATTTTGCGCGTGTCTGGCTAACACGGAGTTAACCAGACACGCGCAAGGTCGCACATACGA
>JAISIP010000040.1 GCA_031261965.1 Victivallales bacterium
GCCCCGATTAGCCATTCACTTGTTGAAAAAAATCGGAAATATTTCTTCCAATATTCCCGATTTTTTTTCAACTGCGCGACTGATTCCCGGTATCTCTAAAAACTGATCGCCTCGTAACCGACTGCATTGCTGTAGTCGCCGGTCAGTTCTCCGCTGTTCGACTCCGCCACGATTGTGCCGGTGATTGTTTGCTCAGGGTCGAGGCGGTCAAGTATGCCGAGCCATAACGCGATCGGGTTTGTACCGCAAATAGTCGCCCCGGTTTGGGCGAGAAACTCCGCAAATCCGCTCAGATTGCGTTGACAAATCAGTTTCGCCGCAGTATGGTCTTGCGCCTTAAGCTGTTCCGCCACATTTTCGGTAAAAGGGGTGTAGCGAAAACGCGTTCCGTAATGGGTGAAGTCGGAGCTGATTACCCAGAGCGTCCCGGGAGCATCCAGCGTGGCGACAATCTCAGCAAGAGAGTTGACATCTTGCATGGAGAGCGAACCGACCGTAATCGGCAATATTTCCGGGTTATCAAAAAAGTATTGAATCAACGGAAGTTGCACTTCTATGGAATGCTCGTGTTCATGAGCGTCGTCCCGAAAAGTCACTAAGGGATTTTGCGATTTCTTTAGCTCGTCAATTAGCTTCAATGCCGTGGAGAGATCCCCGAACGGAGTACGCCAGACGGTGTAATTGGACAACGCGATTCCACGAAATCCCACATAGTGAGATGTTCCCAGCAAGATGACTTGCGATATCGACCTTTGCTTCAACGGCGCGAACGCCGCCATCGCGGTTTGAAGCGAAAAGATATACCCGGCGTGCGGCACAATAATGCCTTTGACATCCTCTGCATTTGAAGATATGGAAGATAGTTTACTTTCCGTTTCCGCAAGACGACGGCGCAAAGCAAGAGCGTCGCCCTCGAAAAAAGTCCCCGCCACAGCGGAGAGTCGCACGGTTTGTTGATCGCGAATCGGCATTAGAGTACTTTGGGGTAACTGCCGAGGATTTTGAACATCGCGCAATCTTGCTTGAGCTCGGCGCAGGCGGCAGCGATCTCAGGGTCGTCCTGATGACCGAGAATATCGGTAAAAAAGCAATACTCCCAGTTGCCGCTCTTTAGCGGACGGCTTTCGATCATCGTCATGGAGATGTTGTGATTGCGGAACGGACGCAACGCGTCGTACAACGCGCCGGCGCGGTCGTGCAACGCGAAGCAAAGGCTGGTTTTATCATCGCCGGATGGCTTGTTTTCCTGATTGCCGATCACCAAAAAACGGGTGATATTGCGGCAGTTATCTTCGATATTTTCGGCGATACAGGGCAAGTCGGAGTGTTCCTTTGCCAACGCTCCGGCGATTGCGGCGGCATCGGATTCACGTTCCGCCAACTCCATGGCGCGGGTGGTGCTGGTGACTTCAATCAGCGTGGCGTTACGTAAATTAGATTGCAGATACTCCCGGCACTGTCCAAATGGTTGTGCGTGGCTGTAAATGCAGCGAATTTCGTTTACCGAGCTGGCACTGTAGAGAAAGAGATGAACCGGCAAATTGAATTCGGCGACTGCTTTTACATTAGAACTGGTCAGCGAGTCCAAAGTCGGGTTGACCACGCCTTCGGTGGTGTTTTCCACCGGCACCATGCCGTAATCGGCGCGTCCTGATTCGACGGCGCGAAAAACGTCATCGATCGTCGGAACATCTTGGGGGATCACGCCGCGCCCGAATTTTTCCAATACCGCAAGATGCGAAAATGTACCTTGCGGTCCCATGTACGCAACGGTAATCGGTCGCTCAAGTTTGATCGCGGCGGACATGATTTCGCGATAAATCGCCAGCAGAGATTCCCGGTCGAGCGGACCGGAGTTTTCCGCAGTTAGCCGCTCTAAAAGCATGCGTTCACGTTCGGGTACGTAAATCGGCATATTATTGGAGTGTTTCCATGCGCCGATCTGCCGCCCCAGGTCGCAACGTTTATTTAGCAATTGAATGATTTCGGTGTCGATTGCGTCGATTTCGGTTCTGAGTTTTTCAATATCCATGTCTATATCCGTGTCAGGTTGCTTTGATTTTTCAAAAAAAACGTCGAGCGTTGATTGATTACGCCACAACGGGGTTGCAATAATAGACTTTGAAATGTACTTTATTTCAATGGCATAACGGGAGGAAACTGATGTTTTTTTTAAGATTTTTTGCTTTTTTGGCGTTTTTGACGCTTTTCTTGACTGGTTGTGCGAACTTTTCCGACCAGAAAAGTACTATTGTTCATGCCACGCCGATGGCGGATGCTTCCACCATGAACCGCCGGGCGAAAGAGCTTGCCCAAGCTATTGCGCCATGCCAAGTGCGTGCTTTGGCGTTTTACCCTGAGAAGCTTGCCCAACGACATTACTTTGCCGAAAAAGAACTTATCGCTTTTATAAAAGAATGCGGTTTTAATCGGCTCTATATCTATTTTGTTTCGCCCGAATCACTAAAAATTGCGAAACTGTCTTTGCTGTTGGAAGCGGCTTTTGAGTCAAAGATCCCGGTGGAGGCGGTTTTGCCGGAGAGTTGTTACGTGATTGGGAGGCGCGGAAATTCGTTTATCCGACCGTTTGTTTCCGGCGGGACATCGCTGGATGATATGCTCAAAAATTTGCGCAAATTTGAGTCGAAACGCTTTAAGTTTGCCGGAGTTACCGTGCTTGCCCAGCCGCATCTTTTCACTGCCGGGAATCCCCAACGTCCCAAGCAGTTGGTTTATGCGTGGAGCAACGCTACATTTGGGGCAAATTTGGACAACGATAAGATTATGCATATGACGTTGCAAAAGTTAGCCGCGTTTAGGGCAAAATTAAGCCCGACTCCATTTACCGTTGGAGTTCCGGATTTTTACGAGGAGTTGGTTCGCGAGGGGAAACTCTCTTGCGGTTCGATCGCCGATTTTGAGAAAATCGCCGATAAAGTGATGATCTGCAACACCGGCAACAAGCCGAGCGAAGCGGTTGAAACGGTTTTAAACGAGCTGAAAGTCGCCGGGAGCGATTCGCTTTTGATTTCAATTACGCTGGCAGGTCACACTTCGGTTACTGCCGGGGCGTTGCGTCGCCGGAACTGGAGTGACTTTATCCGTTCGCTAAGTTACGGGGTAAAAGAGTACAAACGTTTTCCGGCGTTTAGCGGGGTGGTGCTCGGTCCGTTTTCGCAAATTGAAACATTGCATCAGGAGAAATAGTTTTATGCGTTGTCCCAAATGCGGTTGTCTTGACGACAAGGTGATCGATTCGCGTGCAGTCAAAGAGGGAGCCGGGGTACGCCGTCGCCGCGAATGCTTGAGTTGCTCCTATCGCTATACCACGATCGAGGGGATCGTGCCGGAAGAACTCAAAGTGGTCAAGCGAAACTCCGAACGGGAAGATTTCGACCGCGATAAGTTGCGGCGCGGCATCGCCAACGCCTGTTACAAACGTCCCATCAATCCTGACGACATCGATCGGGCGGTGGAAGATATTTCCGCCGCGATTTTATGCGAGTACGACAAAGAGGTCGCCAGTGCCGACATCGGCAGCCGGGTTATGAGCGAATTGCGCAAGATCGACCAAGTCGCTTACGTTCGTTTCGCCTCGGTGTATCGCAAATTTAAAGACGTCGAAGAGTTTATCGACGAAATCCGCGCATTAAAATAAAGGTTATTATGCCCAAAGAACCCATGTTAATTCTCTCGCCCGGTCGCGAAAAGTCGTTGTTGCGTCGCCATGTTTGGATATACTCCGGGGCGGTGTCCGCATTGGAGGGAGAAGTTGCCCCCGGCGAAACCGTAGTGGTGGCAGACTCCAAGCGCAACTTCCTCGCCCGTGCCGCCTGGTCGCCGGAGTCGCAATTAGTGGCGCGGGTTTGGAGTTTTGACCCTCATGAGAGAATCGATGCAGATTTTTTTATGCGCAAAATCGCAACTGCGATTGAGTTGCGCCGTTTTCTGAAACTTGATTTGGCGCGGGGCGGTTGCAGGCTTGTCCACTCCGAGGGAGATTTTTTGCCGGGGCTGATCGTCGATCGTTACGGTGAATTTTTAGTTGTGCAATTCCTAAGTAACGGGGTGGAACATTTTCGCGCTGAAATTATCGACGCACTGACAAAATTGACCAAAGCCAAAGGGATTTATGAACGCTCAGATGTGAGTGTGCGTGCCAAAGAAAATTTACCGCCAAAGAGCGGATTATTGGCCGGTATTGAACCGCCCAACCCCCTGATTATCGAAGAACACGGCGCAAAATACGCCGTCGATGTGCGTCACGGGCAAAAGAGCGGATTTTACTTTGACCAACGCGATTCCCGCGCCGTACTGATGCGTTTTGCCCCCGGCAAACGGGTGCTGAATGCCTTTTCCTATACCGGCGGCTTCGGCGTGGCAGCGGCATTATCGGGCGCGGAACACGTAATTAACATCGATTCTTCGGCACCGGCGTTGAAACTATCGAGACACAATATGGAGATGAATAAAATCCCGAGCGAACGTTATGAGAATCGCGAAAGCGATGTTTTCGCCGAGTTACGTGCCTTTGCCGAGGCGAAGAGAAAGTTTGATATTGTGGTGCTTGACCCGCCTAAGTTTATCGAATCGGCGCGGGCGTTGACCAAAGGGTGTCGCGCCTATCAGGATATTGCCCGGCTTGGCTTTGGGTTGCTTAATCCGGGCGGATTGCTCTTCAATTTCTCCTGTTCCGGGTTGATGACCCCGGAGCTATTCCAAAAGATCACAGCGGACGCGGCGCTTGATGCCGGGGTTAACGGCGTAATTGTACACCGCCTTGAGCAAGCCCCGGATCACCCGACGAACTTAGCTGTGCCGGAAGGATTCTACCTCAAAGGGCTACTTACGCGAATTTCCACCGATTAGGCTTTGCTCTCGGCAAGGTATTCGCAGCTTCGCCAAAATTGGATGGCGCAACAATATCCCTGGCGTGCTTCCATGCCGGGCCAAGGTCCGGACTCGAAGTTCACGGTGTGTTTGTAACCGATCTCTTTGAGCGACTGAATGACATCGATCCACGGAATTGTACCGAATCCCGGCGGCATATGCTCGTCGCGACTGCCGCGATTGTCGTGAAAATGGGTGGTCAGTAATTTGTCGCCGAGTTTTTCAAGCCACGTTACGGGCGAAACCCCGGCGCGGTGGGCGTGACCGCTGTCCAGACAAAAACCGATTGAATCGGAGTCGGCGGCGCGAATCAGGCGCGGGAGCGTATCTATATCCGCCAACGGTTCTACCCCGTCGATATTTTCCAGCGCGAATTTTACATTTAATTTTTCTGCCGCTAAGCCCGCCAAATGCAAGTTTTCGGCGGAAACTTTGATGACCTCGTCAACGCCGTGTTTCTCGACTTCTTTTTGAAACATGGCATTGGTCGAAGCCACATCGGCGTGGTGTCCGGCGATTCTGCCGGGATGAACGACCAATACATCCGCATTCAGATTAGCGGTGAACTCCAGTTGGCGAATTATCCGATTCACAACCTCGGATTGATTTTCGCCCAGCGGTGCGAAAGTCGGCAGTACGCCATGATGTTGAGCCGCTTTCATGCCGTATGCCGATAATTTTTTGCCGATGCGGACGGTTTCCGCATTTAGATCGAAATCGGACGGCTTTTCCTCGTGGTAGCCCGATAACATCACTTCGTTTATGCCGCAACTTTTTAGCCGCTCCAACGCTTGGTTGATGGATTTCTCATCGTTCGCGCAGATGCGTTTACCGTCCCAACAAACCGTGTTAATTTGATACGATAGCGGAAAATTCATCGCACTTCTTTCTCGTTTAAGCGAATCATTTTTAACTCACCGGGGAGCAAGGTCAACTCATTGTCTTGAACAATGACATGCCCGGGCAGATACTCTTCGGTATTTAAAAGATACAGCACAAACTCTTTTTCGTCGCGGTAAACGGCATAGCGGACGCGGTCGGATGCCTCCACGCGCAACTTGTCATGATGAGCTTCGACACAGGAATTGAGCAACATGGTGTAAAGATTTTCCAGCGCGTCGGCGCCGGGAAATGCCAGCGAGTTAACCAGCACGGCACAACCTTTACCCAGCGGATTGGCGGTGATCGCCGTCTCCCCGGTGCCAATTCCGACAAAACGATCCGAGCCAACGGCAAGCACTTTAGCAGTATGGAGTTGCAAGTTCAGCATGTCAAACCCGCCGTCGGTGAATTTGGGGTCGCAATTCTCCGACCACAGCGGCAGCTGCCATGCAGTTTGAGGCGGATTCTCCAGAAACTTTACGCCATACGGCAGACGGGTGACTTGCCCGGCGGAAACGCCGAAGAGTTCGCGCCAATCCCCGTTGCGGAACGGGGTGAACGTCGCGCCGGGGCGTTCGGCCGTATCCATGTGGGCGGAACACATCAAAAGCTCACCGCCTTGTTCGACGTAGGCGGTCAACTTTTCATACAACGCATCGTCCATCACGTTTCGCCCCAAAAAGACAATGGCTTTATAACGATTTACGATTTTTTGCGGAGCGTCGAACGCAATCACATCGACTTGACCGAAAGGCGGATTGCCCGAATAGTCGTGGTCGCCATAGCGTTCGCGGTTTTCCCAGCCGTGCCGCTGATAGAAACAATTAAACAGCTTCCAACTCCGCTCCGCGTCGGAGCAACGAAATTGGTCGTTGAGACGCTGACCCCACTGATGGGTTTGACCGAGTCCGGCAAATCCGTCAAGGCGACCTTGCATGACCGCGATTTCAGCGAGCGGAAATCCCTCCGGACGCGGATATTTTCCGGCAATTTCGGCAATTTCGGCGAGCGGTTTGCGAAACGCCGCCACATCGGGATGATTGGTGTTGTAGTTTTTACCCAGTGCCTTGTAATCCATAACCCCGTGTTCGGCGTAAATCGGGTCGGCTCCGCGAATATAGGCGTGGAGCAACGAAGTACGCCAACGTTTTTGCCACAGCATGTCATGCTGGTTGCCACCGTACCAGACCATAGCCATATCGACACCGAAAGCCGGTTTACCAAAAGAGAGCGACGCGCCTTTGATCATGGAGTAGGACAGCTCGGTCTCGGAATTGTATGTGACTTCGTAATCAATCCGATCTATCCCGGCGCGACAAATAAACGGTGCCGCCGCGCCGGAAGCTTCAATGCAAATATACGGGCGGGGAATACCGCAACTTTCGGCGTATTTAATGCTTTGACGCATTTGCTCCTCGACTTTAGCGGCAGCCTCGGAAAATGTTTCCGACGGGGTTGGCAAAGTCAATGCGCCTTCGACCGTACTTTGTGGCCAATAAAACATCAACCCGCCATATTCGCACATCAGCAGCGAGCCGTCGCAAATATCCCGGTTTTTATTCAGGATTTGGACAATTTCATCGGCGCATAGCTGATACTTGTCGGTCAATGAGCCGGAGAGGCGAGAGATCATTTCATCCATGACAAAGCGGAAGCCGTTTTTTCGGCAAGTATCTGCCAATTGCGCCAATGCCTGAGGTGTCCAGGGACCGGCGAAAAGCACGGTGTAATTGCCTAACTTTTCTCTGTTCATGAGTTCGACGGTTTGACTGCCGTACCCGGATTCGCTCATGCCGCCGATGTTTACTTTATGTATTTTACGCATGTTTCAGTCACATTTCTGGTTTTTAGAGGTATTTAGAGCTTATCAACTAATAAACGAAAATACCCTGACTTGCCCCGATTAGCCATTCACTTGTCGAAAAAAATCGTAGATATTTCTTCCAATATCTCCGATTTTTTTCAACTGCGCGACTGGTTCCCGGTGCTTCGTCATAACATTTCCATTATTAGTTGATAAGCTCTTATAAATATTCGACGTATTACAATAGCATATCTAAAGTGCTTTTCAATGACACACTTCAACTATTTTTGTTGCGTTCTCAATGCAGCTTATATTGGCATTGGGGGAGGGGATATTCCGACCGTGTTTGAGTATAAACGAGTGACCAACCCCGAATTTTTGGGGGATAAGCCCGTCTTCGTTCAAGTCGTCTCCGACGGTTATGACATTTTTTGCCTCGGTTCCGAGCCGGGGCAAAACAAATTTCCAGACATCGGGCGAGGATTTGCATCCGCCGTTAAAATCGGTGCAAAAAATCTGTCGGAATATGGCGGGGTCGAGTCCCGCCCGTTCGAGTTTCCAACGGCAACCCCAGTAGGGGTTATTGCTGATAATATGCAATTTTGCGCCGTTGTCATGCAAAGAGCGAATCATTTGCACGGTGTCGGTGTGGACACGGAGCATCTTTTGATGTTCCGCTTTGATTGCCCGGACGGTTTCATCCCACGGAAGAAAATTGCCAAAAATCAGTTCGGAATAATCCCAACGCAACACGTTATGCGTGGCTTCTCTGATTTTAGCGGCGGCGTCCTCTTCGGTCATCCCGCGTTCGACCATAACGCGCTGGATAAATTCCAAGACGAAACTGCTCTTGATCTCGCCATGATAATCGGTGATCGTACCATCGATGTCGATCAAAAAATATAGCTTTTCCCAATCCATATTTCAGAATATTCTACTTCGTTTTTAAATACTTGATCATTTGTTCGAGTTCTTGCCAAAAGGCCGGGGGAATGGTATGTCCCATGCCGATTTGATTAAAGACTTTTTTGTCGGATTTAACACAATTGTAGGCGGCGTAACTTGAACTCGGAGTACAGCTGACATCCCCAAAGCCGACAAAGATACGAAACGGACACTTGATATATGCGGCGAAATTGACGCAATCGTAGTATGGAGCCGCCTTGGCGTTCTCGATATAAGGCCAGGCGGGGGCGCGATTTTTGTTTTTTGCCGAAAAATCGCACATGGCAGGAACACAAACTAAAATAGCTCCGATATGCGAATTCAGCCCGCCAAGAAAGAAGCCGAAGGCACCGCCTTGACTTTGCCCGAAATACCCGATGCGGCCGGCATCGATATTTGGGCGTTGGGCAAGATAGTTCACGGCGCGGTTGATGCCCAGAATCGCCCGGTAATAGAAATATTTTTCCCGCTCATTGACGTTGCGGAGGAAATAACCCCAATATGATTTCTGATATTGTTGTTCCAGCTCTTTTACATTGGGACTTGGGTCAAACGGCAGGACATTCATCTCAAGCACGGCAACGCCTTGTTCCGCGTATTTGGCGTAACGCGGAACCCCGAAACCTCTACCAGCACCGGGAACGCTGATCAGTGCGGGGAATGGACCGACCCCTTTCGGCAGGGTCAAAAAACCGTAAAGCCGCTCATCGAAGTTGGCAAAACTGACTTTATAACACTCGTATTTGTCATTTGAGAATTGTGAAAGTTTTTCCGTTTTCGGATCTAACGGAGTCTTTTCCGATAGAGTGATTGCATTGTCCCAAAACTGTTTGAAATCTTCAGGAGGTTCGGCGCCGGGAGTGATCTTTTCGACTTCATATCCGGCGGATTCCGATTTCCATATAGTTGTTTTTTCATCCTTTTTCATCGACGCACGGCAACGCAAAAAGCCCGGTATTGTCATGGTGCCGGACAGTTCAAGCGTCGGGTTATCGGCAAGGTCAAATTCCATGCGTTGAAACAGCTGTCCTCCGTCGTTGGAAAGTTCCAGTGTGATTTTACCTTGCTTCAACGGTTTTTTTGAATCGTCGAGAACCTCGAAGCGAAAAGTGGCATTCTCTCCGCAGCGGTATAAACCGGTTTCCCGGTCGATACCGCCTTTGATCTCAATCGCCGATGCTGACAGGCAACCTAAAAGCCCGGTCATCAGGAAGAAAATCAGATAATTGGTTTTAAACATATGCAAGGAAACCTTACTTCACTGTTTCAATCATGTATACGCGACGCTCCAACGGTTTGAGCGTATCTTGAATTGTTCCGTCCGCGACCGGGAGGGAACGATTCTCAAAACGGATTTCCGCTTTGGCGGCGTATTTGAATTCCGCCGGAAGCCGGAATGTAACGTTTGCCGATTTGCTCTCAGGGTTCAACGCAATGACGTAAACCTTATTTCCGAGTTTGCGGGTAATGAACGCCAGCGATTTGTCGGACGATACGGCATCGGAACAAGCCTCGTCGGAGAAGACAACATCTTGCAGCACGAGGAATTCCCGGTTCAATTGCTGAAGCGCCTCCCAATTGCGCGGATATTTCGGCAATCCGCAGAAATGCACCAAGCCGGTGCAATCGCGAATCAACATGCCGTAGCATTGCGCCATTTGTTCCTCATAAGAGCATTCTCGATAGTGGTTGTGCAAATTGTCCCCGGACGGGAAGAACCACGCCGGTTTACGCTCGGATCTGCCCGCTTTTTCGGTCATCTCCGCCGCGTTGAGCATCTCCATGACGGTGCGGTTCTCGCGGTTGGTCAAATAGTCATCGATCATGACAATATCGGTGGTAAGCCCGGCGAAACGCGCCGGAATGCCGATTATGGTATTGTTCATAAATACCGGCATCTCGGGCAACGCTTTTTGGTATTCCTCCATAAAGGTTTTTACCTCGTCGCTTTTGGCGTACAACTCCGGCTCATCGACGATTAAAACGGCGATGACATTGGGGTATTGGCGGACTTTTGCCGCGAACTCCTCCTTATTCCACTTGTCGCGCATACGCCAGGCGTAAAAATTCCAGTAAACGATCTTAATGTCATATTTTGCCGCTTCATCGATAAAAGCCTTGGTGGCGGCGTTATCGACTTCGTGGCTGCCGGCGGTGATGTATTTGAACCCTGCCTCGGCAAGGGTTTTTACTATATTGCGCGACATTTCCGGAGTGAATTTCCGCTCCACGCCTAAGAATGGCGCGACTATTAAAGCCGGTTTGCCATCGATTTCCAGCGTCCGATTTTTGCGATCGATACGGCAATATGGCAACTTGTAATCGGCAAGTAGGTTTAATTCCGCCGTAAAGGAGGTGACTTTTTCGTTTTGGCTGAAAATATCGAAGTTAATTTGATATTTGCCGGGATTGAAGTTTTGCAGTGGAATTTGAGCGTTGAATTCCGGCGCGACTTTGAAATCAAACTTTTTGCCGTCAATTGTGGCGACACCCCGATACTCCCCGGCGGGCAGCGAACACGAACCGATGAATTCGGCGTTGGAGTTGCCCATATAGAAGTTGTAGCGGCTGTAGACATTCAATGGTCCGCTGACGCTCACGATAAAGTTTTTGCGCGTCAAGATCGTGTTGTCAGCAGCGATAAGTTCCACAGTCACATCGCGATTGCGGACGGAGTTTTGCAGCTCGGAGACAAATTTAACCGCCGAGTTCCCCAACGGGAGGTTAACGACGGACGAGCCGAGCTTGTCGCCGGTTTTGGTGTCAGAAAGTTGAATCGTCCCGTTCTTGATCTCTTTGCCGGAGAGATTTTGCACCGTTGCGCCAAAGACCGCTTTGTTGTTGACACCCTGGTATAAGGCGGAGGAAACTACACCGATTCTTGCCGCATTTAAGATCCCTTTGGGGAATATCAGTTTGGGATAAATCGCGACTAAATGGTAATTCAGTTGGGTGGTTCTAAGCAAAGAAAGGGTTTGATTGGAGTCCTTGCAGTTGCGTCCGAGATTGAAGCCCCAGGAGTCTGAAAGCTCCGCATCGGCAAAATTGCTAAGCGGAATGGCGATCTCATAATCGATGCTGCTCTCGGCTTGGTTGAGCCGCACTGCACTGTGGAAATTGCCGTTCCAGCCCAGATTGCGTCCCGGTCCGCAATCCGCCTGCGAATTGCCGGAGTTTACCGCAAACTGATAGTATTCCTTGCCGCCGCCGGTGGGGTCGAAGAAGAGTTCAATGCTCTCAGGCTTATAGACATAAGCAGTATCGCGGGGGAATTGTTCTTGCTTGACTTTTGACAGATCGGGAACGACGCAACGAAAGGCGACATAGAGATTTTTCGCATCGCACGCCAGATACGCGGTGGTTTTGTCTTTGGGTGCATCGGCATTGCGGTGCAAAAACGCATCAACTTTGCAGCCTTTGGGGAAGTCGGTGAGATTGCCGTCGATCGTCAGAGGTTTTTCGGCGACGACGATTTTGGTGTCGGGGATTATCGCCGGTGCAACCTGGGAATTCGTGCCGAATTTATCTTCGTCCAACGCGCTGACTTTGTAGGCGGTGGCTTTTTCGCCAAGTTCAACTTGAACATCGTCCACCCAGAGCACGCCGGGTTCGGCGATAGAGACTCCGAACTGGACTTGATTGCGTTCCGGGTTGAAGAGGGTATATTCATAACGTTGCCACTGATCGGTAACTTTTATTTTCAGAGTGTGGGTTTTGTGGTGAAGTTCCCAAAAAACGAGCGTAGCGATCAGTCCCGGACGGTCGGCCTTGAGATAAAGACTTCCGGTTACCGGTTTGCCGACGGCACACCCGGCGTTCCACATCTGAAATCCCGCTTTTGTGACCGAGTCGTTAAAGGTCAAACGTAAGGAGTTGTTGCCGGAGTGCTTGACTTTAGTATCAATTACGGCGGTTTTCAGATATTCGCTGTAGGGGGCTTTCCAGGTCAAGTTGCGATTGGTCGCCAAATTGACGTAAGTCGGCATTCCGTCGAGAAGATGTTCAAAGGAGCTGTTTACGGTCAAATTCGGTGAATCCGAGCCTTTACCGACGGAATTGAGCGAAAAGTTGTCGATCGTGAGCATGGCGCGATAGCAATATATGTTGATGGTGTCATTCGGAACCATGCTGCTGTCCTGAAAGGAGATCAGAGTTTTGCCGTTGACCATGAACACATACTTGCGCGACTCCCCGGTACGTTGACGGATTATAGTCACCCGGCATGGATCGCCGAATTTGTAGCCGGGAATCTTAGCCGTTTGTCCGAGAGAACGTTCGTTTCCGGCGGGACGATAGGCGGTACCCACCCCACCGTCGCCGCGAAGCATAAAATGTATGCCGTCCAGGGTGAAGCCGGTATGTCCGTACTCGCCAACGTTTTTTCCGGGGGTTAAATCGACCGATGCGGCGAAATCTTTGTCGGTCATTTTGCGGCGAAGCTTTATATTGCCGTGGCCGATGATTTTCACCACACCGTTTTCGGGTTTCAACCCTTTGGAGGCTTCCCAGTTCTCGGCGAAGAGTCCGACCGTTTCAAAATCGTCGGAGAATATTTGCGGACCGAATGCCGCGCCATGGAGGCAAACAGCGAAGAACATGGCGAAAAATAGAGACAAAAATTTCCTCATTTTCACTTTCCTATGCAATTGAAATATGTTTAATGATATGTTTTTTTGAGGGGATTATTCCGCTTTGGGTGCGGCAGCGTCCGTCACCGTTGCCGGCTCGGTGATTGCAAAGCTCTTTGCTTTCATACCGGTTTTATAGCTGGTGAACATGATTTTGTTGGTCGGCGGAATCTTTTGCCCTTTAACCACACACATTTCGTTGCCGTTGATTTTGTAGAGATACTCGAAATCGTCGCCGACTTTGGTGCGGGTAATTTCAAACTTGTAAAATTCCCCGTCTTTATAGTCGGGGATTTTTTTCATTTTGCTGTCGGTATAGCTTTTTTCGGGGGATTTGAAGACTGCGACCGCGCTGCCGTCCCGGACAAAAAACATAATTCCGTCAATATTCAATCCGACAAACCCCGTATTCCCGAGGTTTGAGATTTCGGCTTTTACTGTGACATTTTCCTTGCCGTCGATTGAGGATTTCAGCCTCGGTCTGAAATCGTTTTGTCCGATCTCCAAGATTCCGTCCAGCGGTTGGGTCGGCGAGCGATAGTCCCAATATTTGCCGAACTCGGCGGGCTTGGTGAAGTCGTCCGCGAAGATGACTTGTTCGGAGGCGGACTCCCCGTATACAACTCCTGCTGCCATACACAGCACCGCCGTCGCAATTAAATAAAAATGTTTCATAAATATGCCTTTCTTTTTGGGTTTATAAGGTATTTTTTGCGAAAATTTATTGAAATATGCGCTGGGCGATTCCCCACTTTTGCTGAATTTCGGCTGGGTCGCCGCTGACTCCGGTATTATCCGACGGGAATGCCCCAGGGCGAACCACATCGCGCTGTTTCTGAAACTCCACATGCCCGTCGATATAGGCTATCGGGCTACCGTCGTTGTGGTGGTTTCCTACGATATAATAGGCGCGGCTAATAAGGTAGTTGTAATCATTTTTATCGCCGTCGCCTTCACCGTACATAATAATGTAGGCAGGGCGTTTGACCTGGCTGAGCTTCACCGGCGAATCCCATGGCGGCGTCATATTGTAGCCCAAACGTTGATTGTAGCCGTAGCCGAATGTGGTGATCTTCGGTTGTGACGAGCAGTGGAAAAGTTTCGGAAGCTTGTTACCAGACCAATTCGTTATACCTGGATACATATACGGAAGCAATCGGTCTGGCCACATTTTTCCGGCAGCGGTACGGCACTCCAGCATAATGTCGTTGTAAGAGCTGCTATACATAAGAATTCCGGTCGCCGCGCTTTTTACATTACTCGTGCAACCGGTCAGTTTCGCCCGCTCCCGGGCTTGTTGCAGCGCGGGCAACAGCATGGCGGCGAGAATGGCGATAATCGCGATAACGACCAAGAGTTCGATGAGCGTGAAATGACTTTTTGGCGGTTTTAGAGACTTTTCCATAATTTTTCCTGTGATTTTAAGTTCAGCGAAAATATATGCAGTGCCGTTCTATTTATATTATAGTATAATTTTGAAATATTTCCTTGATGTTTCCGCAAAAAAATAGTATTATTCTGCCAAAAAGCTTGTTTTTTGCCAAAAATACCCTTATATTTACGGTATGGATAATTTAATTTTTTCATCGGAAAATTTTGCGGTGGCGGTACAGAATTTTCCTGTGGGCAGCGTCTCAGCCGGAATCGATGTCTTTGAGTATCCGGCTTTGACCAAATTAGTGTGGGTATGCGATGGCGGTGCGGTTTATTGTTGCGCCGGGCGGGAAACCCGCCTTGAGTCCGGCGACGTGGTGGTAATATACCCCGGTTGCGGGACTTATTTTAAATCCTGCAAGAATTTTGCGTGTTATTGCATCTATTACGACCCGCCGAAGATTCCATTGTTTTTGGCATTGGGGGAATTGCCGTTTGCCCGCTATTTGTTTCCCGAAAAAGAGTGCGATTTTTCCGATTGCGCGACTCCCCAAATGCATATTCCAAAACTTGATTTCGGGTTGCTTGAGAATCTCACCTTGCGTTTGCGCTATGAGTGCCGTCGGCGGCGCATTGGGCATGAAGCGATTGTCATTGCTATTTTTACGGAAATTTTGGTTTATGTGTCGCGCAGTTATTCTCTGGAGGAATACATCACCCAGTCGCATCGACGGCTGAAGAATATCACCGTTTATATACGGGATCACTACTTTGAAAAGTTGACCGCATCCCGCCTGACCAAGGTCGCCGGAATGTCGGAACGCAATTTTTACCGTTATTTCCGTGAAGCGTATGGCATCAGCCCGAATGAGTATATTATCGGCGTTCGTCTGCAACACAGCATCGAGTATCTTCACTTAGGTGAATTGTCTATCGCCGAGATCGCCGCAACGTGCGGATTCAGCGACAGCAATCACTTTTGCAAGCTTTTTAAGCGGGCGTTCGGCAAATCCCCCAGCGCATATCGCAAGGCATTTTCGCACGGGAATTTGCCGGACGATATACCGCTTGATCGAGTTTAATGAGTTGTTTGCAAAACTATTTCGCGGTTGTTATGTAAAAACGGGCGACCAATGGTCGCCCTTACACCGCCGTCCGTCGTACGGACCTTCTCGCAAAAAGAATTATCGACCTGCGAAGAAGCGAATGAGGCGGGCGATATGAGCGGCGCAGTCATCCACTACCGGGTCCATAAATTTGTCGATCGGCATAAATTTGCCGTCCAGCGCGACAAGATTTTTGTTGACCGACTTTAAGAACGTATCCTGAAATTCGGTTGCAACATTGATCTTAACTATGCCGTTTTCTATGGCTTTGCGTACCTCGTCAAGCGGAGTACCAGAACCGCCGTGCAATACCAGCGGCACATTCGGCAACCGTTCGGCGATGGCTCTGCAACGCTCAATATCAAGTTTCGGCTCGCTCTTGTAGTAGCCGTGGGCGGTTCCGATTGAAATTGCCAGCGCGTCAACCCCGGTGGCGGCGGCGAACGCCTCCGCCTCGTCCGGCTCGGTCAATGCGGTTTCGTCCCCCATGGCGACGTGTCCGATTTCACCCTCAATTGAAGCCCCGGCAACTTTTGCCAACTCGGCGCATTGCTTGGTGATTGCGACGTTTTGGTCATACGGTAAACGCGAGCCGTCGAACATCACCGAGGTGTAGCCCCATTTCAGTGCGTTTTTTACCTGTTCAACGGATTCGCCGTGGTCGAGGTGGAGTGCGATCGGCTGATTGCACCGCTCCGCCAAGCGAATGAGCAGTCCGCCGAGGTCATACGCCTAGTCGGAGATGAACATGCGCAAATAAAGCTGTATGATCACCGGGGAAAT
>JAISIP010000100.1 GCA_031261965.1 Victivallales bacterium
GAACCCGAACAACATCTTGCCAACGCGGTTATGCGGTCGGTCGAAACCGGTCTATCTATGGTGCGGTGCGGTAATAACGGCGGGTCGCTACTCGTGCTTCCGACCGGTGAAATCACTCAAATAATCAATGTTCCCGGCGCGGAAAAACGGCGCGAATTGCGGCGCGGGCGCGGAATTGCCAACCTATCAGTCCAAGTTCCCAAAACGGTCAAGAGTACCTTTTTTGTCCGGCACGGCGAATGGTTCGTCTGGGTTCTCGGCGTAGGATGCGGGGTGTGGATTCTTTGGGTTTCGCACTGTTTTGTCCGCCGAAAAAAATTCTTCTTACGGCAATTTGAAACGAAGGAAATTTGAAAATGCAAGAAATTAAACGTCCGCTTTGGGCTCCGTGGCGGATCGAATTCATCCGTAAAGAGCGGTCAAATGAATGTTTTCTTTGCGGCAATGAAACCCCTTCGGACAAGCCGGAAAATGTGCTGGTGATTCACCGCGGCAAAACCGTTTTTGCCATGCTCAACCGCTATCCCTACAACATGGGTCATTTGCTCGTTGTCCCCTATCGCCATATCGCGGATTTGCCGTTGCTCTCAAAAGAGGAACTATCGGAACTTTGGGATCTCTGCGTTAAATGCGAATCTGTTTTGCGCCGCGCCTTGAATCCGGCGGGGTTCAATATCGGGTTTAACATCGGCGATGCCGCCGGGGCGGGAGTGGCGGATCATTTGCATATGCACATCGTGCCGCGCTGGAATGGCGATAATAATTTTATGCCGGTGCTGGCAGATATTCGCTGTGTACCTGAAGCGTTGGAATCGACCGCAAAACTATTGCGCGAAAAATGGGAAGATAAGTAAAAATGCGGGCTCAAGTGGATTGTTACCCATGTATTCTCTCGCAACTTTCGGAGTTGGCGAAAAAAGCAGTTGGCACGGAAGAAGCTCAACACGCGTTGGTAAAGCGACTGTTGCGCTTAGTGCTTGAAGCCGATGAAGAGACCACCCCGCCGGAATTCGCCTCGATGTTTCATTCGATCGTCGCGGAAATCTCCGGGATTGACGATCCGTGGCGCGAAGTTAAAGAGCGTTCAACCGAATTGGGACTGGCAATGTTGCCCGACCTGCAAAAGATAACCGCGCAATCCTCCGACCCTTTTGAAGCGGCGGTGCGGTTGGCGATCGGCGGAAACATCATCGACTACGGGGTGAATCCTGACTTTAATTTAAGTGAGGCCGAGGAAAAAATCCGTGAAGTTTTCGATCTGCCGTTTGACCGCGAATTGTGTGCCGAGCTTAAACGCCGACTTGACGCGGCGCATTCGATATTTTACATGCTTGACAACTGTGGCGAAGCGGTGATCGATCGTCTGCTGATTGAGCCGTATCGTGACAAGATCACCATCGGTGTGCGGGGTTTGCCGATTTTGAACGACGTTACCCGGCGTGAAGTGGCGTTGTCGGGCATAACCGATATGCCGATTGTCGATACGGGCGATCGCGCTCCCGGGGTGTCGTTGCGCAACAGCAGTCGGGAATTGCTCGACGCTATGGAAAGTGCCGATGTGATCATCGCCAAGGGACAGGGGAATTTTGAATCGCTGGACGAGGGGTTCACCGCCCGCCCTATTTTCTTTTTATTGCGGGTAAAGTGCAATATCGTCTCCCGGCGGGTAAATAGCCCGCTGGGTTCAATTAAAATAATAGGCGAAAACCTTTAGTTATGCTTCATATTGGTAAATATCAACGACTTACAGCAGAGAAAGAAACCGAATTCGGCTTCTTTCTCTCCGATGGAAAAAATCACCGTGAAACCGTTCTTCTGCCGAAAAAATTTGCGCCGAAAGAGTTCGCCACCGGGGATGAAATAGAGGTATTTTTGTCGCTTGACTCCGAGGACCGCCCGGTTGCGACCACCCAAAAACCGAAAGCCGAAATCGATACGCTCGCCCGGTTGCGGGTAAAAGAAATAACGAAAATCGGTGCGTTTCTCGATTGGGGGTTGGACAAGGATTTGCTCTTGCCGTTTCGCGAGCAACCCGTTCGGGTGGAGGCGGGAAAAAGCTACTTGGTCCGGCTTTACCTTGACCAGCTTACCGGGCGCATTGTCGCGTCGCGCCGATTGAGCCGTTTTTACAAAGGTGATGTCTCGGAGTTGACGTTAAACCGCGAGGTAAAAATAATTGTTTGGGACAAAGCGCGTCTCGGTTATCGGGTGATCGTAGAAGATAAATATCTTGGGATTATTTACGATAACGAACTCTTTCGCACACTCGCTCCCGGCGATCAGTTAAACGGCTATGTCCACGCCATTCGCCAGGAGGAAAATCGAGTTGACATAAGGCTTCGTCCCGACGGTTTTGCCGGGGTCACGGCATATAAGCCGGTGATTATCGATGCGCTGGAAGACGCAAACGGATTTTTACCGTTGAACGCCAAAAGCAGTTTGGCGGAGATAAACGAATATTTCAACTTCAGCAAACGGGTATTTAAACAACTTATCGGCATGCTTTACAAGGAGCGTAAAATTGTGATTTCGGACGATGGAATCCGGCTTGCCGAGCCGAAAGGCAGCTCAAACGACGGTCAGCACACTGTTTAATGTACCGAAGTCGTTGGCGGCGAAATTGGGATTTTCCTCATCGAGCAACCACTCGTCATCAACGACGAATTTGTACTCGTAAGAGCCGGGAGACAGCTCAACTTCACACAAATAGTGACCGTCGCCGAGGCGGTCTTGCATCGGCGCGGCATCGGGATCCCAGTCATTAAATGAGCCGGATAGAGAAACCTTTTGCCCCGGCTTCGCCTTTACGGCGAACTTGCAAACCCGCTTGGCGGTATTTTCTGCGGTATCAATCTGCTTCACCATTCTCAAACTCTCCGTTGATCAGGGATCAAATGCGACCGTTATTTATTTTTAGGCTACCTCTACTCTTAATATACATCTGAAAAGTGATTTTGGCAAATAATAGGATATTTATGCGGTATAAAGGATTGTATTTTTTAGAAGTTGCGGTATATTTGCTCCTGTGGAGAATCATTCAAAAATGACTAATACCATTGAAAACACCAAGCCGGATCGCATGGAATTCCGCCGGATCGGCGGATCATATCAACCGTTGATAAAGAACAAACAGGACTTGGCATTGCTGCTTAATTTGGACGAGGCACACTGGGCACTCAACAGTGCCGGTGTCGCTTCATTGCGTTGCGATGAGCAATTCCTCTCTTTTCTCGACGATGATGCCAACGGTCAAATTCGTTCTGATGAAGTAAAGCGGGCGATTGGCTGGTTTCTTGGTGTAATGCGCGATTTTACCGGGTTTGAACTTGGCAGCGACACGCTCAATCTCAATGCCATCGACAACTCCACCCCCACCGGACAACGGTTGCTTGATGCCGCCAAACTGGTGCTTGCCAACCTTGGACAAGATGCGAACGACCGCATCAGCCTGTCGCAAATCCGCAACGACAAAGAGATTTTCGCTTGTGCGCGGCAAAACGGCGACGGCGTTATTCCGCCGGGAATCGCCGGAATTCCCGAGGCGATCGAGCTGGCAAATCTTGCGATGAAAACCTTTGGCGAAGTCAAAGACGCCTGCGGCTCGGCGGGAATCAACAGCGAAATTTTTGAGAAGTGTATTGCCGCGGCGAACGCATACTTAAGTTGGGTCAATACCCCCGATCGAGACTCCGCCGGGATTTTGCCGTTCGGCTCCGACACGGCGACTGTTTACAAAAAATATCTTGCAATCAAGTCCGATATAGACGACTATTTTGTCGCTTGTGACGCTTTAAATTTCAGCAGCAAAATCCAGCAAAAAGTCGGCGAAACCGGGGTAGAAGTGAATGTGCTTGACCAAAAATCGGTGCAAGATTTTTTGCTCGCGGCTCCGGTGACGGAACCGCGCCAAGACGGGGTGTTGGATTTTTCGACACGCTTGAATCCGCTGAAAAGCAGTGCCCTGCAAGCGTTCGCCTCTGACGCGAATTTGCAAAAATTCTTCCCCGACTCCAAACTCACGGAAGCGATGTGGCGACAACTTAAGCTTACTTTTTCGCCTTATGCCGCCTTTCTCGCGGCGAAACCCGAAGAGACTTTTGGCGATATTGACGTAGAAACGCTCCGAAAATTAGTTGAAATAAAAAACATAAAAACAGTCCGCGATCTGATCGCCTCCGATCTTGCGGCGGCTCCCCGTATCGGCGCGTGCGAAGAGTTGCACAAATTGATTTTATTTCAGAATCATTTGCGGGAATTTTTGAGTAACTTCGTCAATTTGAGTTGCCTGTTCAACCCCGAAACCCCCTCATTGTTACAGGCGGGCAAACTTGTTATGGACGGTCGCTGTTTTACGCTCTGTTCCATCGTCAAGGATGTGGCGGAACACAAAAACGTGGTTAAGCTGAGCGATATTTGCGTTATTTACCTCGATGCCGTCACCGGCAAGCCCGGCGCGTTAAAAACCATGAAACTCGCCGTCGCCGTCACCAGCGGCAATATTCGCAACTTTTTTATCGCCAAACACGGAATCTTTTTCGCCGCCGACGGGGAATTGTGGGATGCCAAAATCATCGATTTAATCCAACAGCCGGTCTCGGTGTCGGAGGCGTTGCGTATGCCGTTTTATAAATTTGCGGGATTCATCGGCAATCAGGCCGACCGATTTTTTTCAAGCAAAAGTCAGGCGGCGCAAAAGCAACTCGAAACCAATATTGCCAAGGCTGAGACCAAAGTTTCGGGAGCAAAAATTCAAACTCCGGCAGTTTCCGGCTCTATGATGCTAATGGGAGGGGGAATCGGTATCGCGGCACTCGGCAGCTCAATCGCGTTTATCGTAAAACAGCTCGCCAGCGTTTCGATTTGGAATGTGCTTGCCGTTTTGTTTGGAATCGTTTTAGTGTTCGGTGGCCCGGTGGTGGTAATTTCGATAGTGAAACTTTATCGCCGGAATCTCTCGCGGTTTTTAGAGGCGAACGGTTTTGCGGTGAACCGCCCGATGCGACTGAGCTGTCGTATGGGGGCGATTTTTACCTTTGTGCCACCGATACCCAACTCCGACTATCTTAAACGCGATATAGTTGATCTGTTTGGCAAACCGCGCCATAGCTGGTTTTGGCGAACGGTTTTGATTTTGCTTGTCGCGGCACTTTGCGCCTGGGTAGGATACCGATATTATTGCGGCTACCTCTAAGCTCACCCCCGGCGCAGGTCACAAACCCATAAGGGTATCTCTAAAAACTGGGTTGCGTTGAAAATTAGCAGATTCATGATTTGGAGCTGCAATTTTCAGCCAAATTTCCAGTTTTTAGAGATACCCATAAGCGTCAGGCGCGGCCGGAGCTGCCGAATCCGCCGGTGCCGCGCTTGGTGTCAGACAGTGATTCCGCCGCAATTAGCTCGACATCCGGCAGTTTGGCGATCACCATTTGAGCGATACGGTCGCCGCGCCGTACCGGAAAGAGATCAGACCCGGCGTTGAACATAATCACGCCGACTTCACCGCGATAACCTGCGTCTATAGTACCGGGAGAGTTGGTCAACATAAGATTGTGCTTGAGTGCAAGTCCGCTGCGGGGACGCACTTGCGCTTCATATCCGATCGGCAATTCGATAAATATTCCCGTGGGAACTAAAACACTTTTGCCGGGTGGCAACTCCATTTCGACGCGGCTTCTCAAATCGAACGCCGCATCGTCGTGATGAGCCTTGGCTGGGAAGAGATCGGCGCAATTTTCCGCCATTTGAATCTTTATTTGCAAAATTTCCATGATTTTGGGCGATTCCGGGGTTGCTTTCATCTGATATTACGTTTAAAGTAACGGATTGACTTCTGTTTTTCAAGCGACAACTGTAAATATTTATTATAAATCGTCAAAGGACATGGATTATGGACATCACCGCACTTTTGCAATACGCCATGGAATCAGCAGCTTCGGACCTCTTTGCCTCCGCCGGAAAACCGCCCGCGTTTCGGCGTTCCGGGCTGGTGTTGCCGGAGGGTGAAGAACTTTTGACATCTCAGGAAATCGATGCGTTTCGCAAAGAGTGCATCTCCACCAAAGCCGAGCAGGAATATCGCAACAACGGCAGTTACGATGCGGCGTACACGCTCCCGACCGGCGAGCGTTTTCGTTTGAATTTTCTCGACACGCTGACCGGTCCGGCATTTGTCGCCCGCCCGGTCTATCCCGGCGAAGCTCTATTTTTTGAGGAGTTGGGCTTGCCTGCGGCGACGCTCACAGAAATGTGTGGGCAAAAATACGGTATTATCGTAGTGGTCGGCTCCACCGGCAGCGGCAAATCGACCACCCTTGCGGCGATGGTCAACTATATCAATCAAAATTTTCACAAACACATCATCACCATCGAGGACCCGATCGAATTTTTGCATCACGACATCAACTGCTTAGTGACGCAACGCGAACTAAACTCCAGCACCGTCAGTTTCGCCGATTCGTTGCGGGCGGCGCTGCGCGAAAGTCCCGATGTGATCGTCATCGGCGAAATGCGCGATATGGAAACCGTGCAAGTGGCGATTACCGCCGCGCTGACCGGGCATTTGGTGATCACCACCGTGCATACCGGCGACACGGTTCAAGCCATTGAGCGTATTGTCGATTTGTATCCCGAAGGGCAACGGCTTCAAGTTGCCCACGATTTAGGTAACGCGCTGGTCGGAATTGTCGCACAACGGTTGATTCCCCGCGCCGACGATCAGGGCATGATTCCGGCACTTGAAGTCATGGTCGGCACGCCGACGGTAAAGAAATTGGTGGGCGATCGCGATATGCGTTCGCTTTTTGAGGCGGTCAAGCGCGGCAGTTCCAGCGGTATGGTCACTTTTACCCGGGCGGTGTTTCGTCTCTACAAGGAGGGTTTTATTTCGCTGGAAGAGGCGAATATGGCGGTCGCCAACCGCGATGAGTTGCAACTTTTGCTCAAAGGCATGGAGTCGGGGGTGGATACCTTTGCCAGCCAGTACGGCAGTGCCGAAGATGTCGAGGACCCGGATATTCAGTTTATCGATATGAGCCGACTGTTGAAAACCGCCGTAAAAACCGGTGCGTCGGACTTGCTGCTTTCTGCGGGGTCAAGCCCGGTGTTGCGCATTCACGGCGAATTGCGGCCGCTGGAATTGCCGACTTTGACCGGCATGGACACCGCCCGATTGTTAAACAGCGTGTTGAACCCGGTGCAACGGGTCGAGTTTGACGAAAACCGCGAAGTTGACCTGGCGCTGTCGATCTCTTTGACGATGGATCAGGAGACCGGCGAAACCGAAAGTTGGCGTTTCCGTGTCAACGGTTTTCACCAGCGTGGAACCGTCGCAATCGTTTGCCGCGTAATCGTCAGCAAGATTCCCAAGCCGGAAGATTTGAATTTGCCGCCGCAGATTTTGCAGCTTACGACCAAACAGCAGGGCTTGATTTTGATCACCGGGCCGACCGGCAGCGGTAAATCGACCTCGCTGGCAAGTATGATCAACTTTATCAACCGCAACAAAGCCGAGCATATCATCACGATCGAAGACCCGATTGAATATGTGCATAACAACATCATGTCGCTGGTGGAACAGCGCGAAGTCCACTCCGACACGCACTCGTTCGCGACGGCGTTGAAGTACGCTTTGCGCGAAGACCCCGACGTGATCTTAGTCGGTGAAATGCGCGATACCGAAACGATCGCGGCGGCTTTGACCGCGGCGGAAACCGGGCATTTGGTCTTCGGTACTTTGCACACCAACAGCGCGCCCCAGACGATTGACCGAATCATCGATTCGTTCCCGTCGCACCAGCAAAACCAGATCAAATTGCAGCTCGCCAGTGTGATTCTCGGAATCATCTCCCAGCGGTTGCTCCCGACGGTGGACGGCAAAGGACGGGTGGCGGCGTTTGAAATCATGGTCGGAACTCCGCCGGTACAGGCACTGGTTCGCGAAGGCAAGACCGCCATGTTGCAGTCTTTGCTCGAAACCGGAGCAAAAGACGGCATGATCACCATGCAGAAATCGCTTGAGACCCTTTACGGCGAAGGCAAAATCAGCCTGGAAGAAATGCAAACCTACATGCTCGACTATAAAGCCGACGACGCTTATTAAGAGCATATCAACTGAGCTAATTGCAAAACTACCTTTTGGCATGACTTTTATCGGCGATTTAAGTGATTTCGTTCGTTTTGAAAACGCTTAAAGCGTAGCAGTGCTACGCAAAAAAGTCTGTTCGATGGACGGCGGCTATTGGATTTTGCTGTTGGCGGATATATTTTTTCGGTACTCGCGTGGCGATTGCCCGAAGTGCTTGCGGAAGACTGTGCTAAAATAGTTTGGGTCACAAAACCCGCATCGAGAGGCAACCTCCGTTACAGGCATGGTTTTATGAAGCTTCAGGAACACCGTCGCCTGCTGTAGTCGTTTTTTGGTCAGGAGCTGGCGGAAGCTCATATCATTTTTGCGCTTCAACAGCGAGCTGAGATAATTCGGCGTAATGCCAATGAGTTCGGCGAGATCGGAAAGGGTCACATCATTCAGGGCGTGACTCTCAAGGAAGTCACGACAGCACTCAAGGTAAAAGGCTTCGTCTTTACGTTTGTCTTCGCCAATGCCGGAACGCATAAAAAAGGTCAGCTCCAGCCGGATGAACTCCTCAATAAAATCGGCAGTCTTTCGGATCGCACAGAGCTGTTCCCGGTTCGTCGCGCCGCCGCCAATGTAGAGTATCGCCACTATTGCTCTGTCGTGATGTACAGGACGCACGTACTCCCAGACTCCGTTGGGGCAGCGACCGTAAAAGCTGTGACCGTATCTCGCGATCTCTAAACTTCGCTGTTTGTTGGCCGCGCAAATACGATTGTTGTCTCTAAGTTTGGCGTGGCGACAGAAATCCGAATGGTGCAACGTCTGATCTGCGGTTAGTTTGAGCGACTCCCATAGAAGAAAACCCCGATGCAACGGTTCAAGGGAGATTGAGCAAAATAAGTGCTTTTCGTACATTCGCAGGACTTCTTTAAGTTCCATTTGCACCTCGTTTTTCCGTATTGTAGATAATTTAAGGTATTTATCGAAATATTTCAAGGTTTGGTACAAAAAAACGGGTCACTGCTGTCCGATAAAAAAATCAGTATGAAAAATCATTGAAAAAGGTAAGTTGTTCCGGCAAATTCCAATCGGGTGGCTTTTTGATAGATTTTTTGTCCAGATTCAGGACTTCAAGC
>JAISIP010000134.1 GCA_031261965.1 Victivallales bacterium
GAGATATTGGAAGAAATATCTACGATTTTTTTCGACAAGTGAATGGCTAATCGGGGCAAGTCAGAGCGTTTTCGTTTATTAGTTGATAAGCTCTAAAAAACAGACAACAATTGGAGACAAAATGAAAAAACGTTTGCGCAAAAAAACTCACCGTGGCGAATTCAAAGAACTCGGCTTTGTCCTGACCGCCAATTATGAGGAGAAGCCGGATATGACTGCTCTCTGCGACTTTGTCGAGCTTCTGACCGATAAATTCGACTCGCTTGACTTGGATGTTTCGGGATATTTTGATTTTTGCGACTTCGATATTATGGTTAACACCGGAATTCCCTGCGGCGATGAAGCCACTCGCCGCGAGCAGGCGATTGATTTTGTCAAAACGCAAAGCGGGATACTCAAAGTCGAGGCAAGCGACCTGGTCGATGCCTGGCACAACAAACTATAGGCTATCTGATTTTCGCACCAAAACTCCTCTGTGACCCATTGTACTTGACTTTTTAGGGTATCTCTAAAAACTGGCTTGAGATAAAAATCGATATATTCGCGTTTTGGAGGTGCGATTTTACGAGTGGTTGGCTAACAGCTGAGTTAACCAACCACGAGCAAGGTCGCGCATACAAATGCGAGATGCGATTTTCAGCCAAGTTTCCAGTTTTTAGAGATAGCCTTTAAATTTAACAAGCTATATTCATGCCATGGAGAAGGAGGAGTTATGACTATCCTGAGAAATGAATCTCGTCGTCGATTTACCCTGATCGAACTGTTGGTTGTCGTGGCGATTATTGCGATCTTGGCCGGGATGTTGCTCCCGGCACTGAATCAAGCTCGCGAAGCTGCCAGACAAACTCAATGCATTGGGCAACTTAAGCAACTCGGTGCCGGCGGAATCATGTATGCCAACGACAATCGCGATATGCTTACCGTAAGTTTCATCAGTTGGCCGGACGATAATCCGGGTCAAGATTACTATTACTGGAAAGACGCGGTCGCAAGCTACGTCGGCAACGGCAACGCCTCGGCATACGACCGGGCAACAAGTACTGACAAAATATTTTTCTGCCCGAGCAAACTCTCCAATTTGGGTACAACCCGTTCGAGTTACGGCGAAAACGCGATGATCTCCGACTCCGGCTGGAACAGCACTTTGTTAATAAAAATCGCCTCGCCGTCACAAACCGTACTCTATGCCGAACGGTGCGACCAAGACGGCCGCGTCACTCCGGTAAGCTGGAACACCACCGGGCAACCGCGGTTTGACGCGCATAAAAACCGCGCCAACTTCGCGATGTGCGACGGCAGCACCGACAGCATCGGCAAGGACGAGTTCCAAAGCAACCCGATTGAAGACTATTACTTTAAGGTGATAAAGTAGATTGCTACTGGATTTGGCGGGAGAGCGTAAGCACTTTGTTGTAATAGGTCACATAGGACTTCGCTTTTTCGTATTCCGGCGTATCTTTCAGCAACACCATCGCCTCCTTGGAGACTTCCAACGCCTTATCGGGGCGACCGCAATAGTAGAGACTGCGGGCATATTCCCCCATTATAAAACCTTTTTCGCGATTGTTTTTGAATTTCGGCGCATTATAAGCGGCGCGGCAAAGATTATAGGCATTTTCCAGTCGCAATTGCTCAATGGATTGATTCATCTCCTGCTGGGCAAATTTCACCAGCAGAAGCGGTTGCTCGCCGAATTCTTTGATAATGCGGTCAAACCATTTGCCCAGGTCGGCGAAACGTTTTTCATCGCGCAAAATTTTCAAACCCATTTCGTAAAGCTTGATATTTTTAGGTTGACGAGCGATAACTTCGTCCAGACATGCCAACGCCTTGTCGGGTTCTTTCATCAAAGTCCCGAGCAATCGAACCTTGAAATTAAGCAACTCCATGTTATCAGGATAGATAAGCAGTTCGGCATCCAATAATTTCAGCACGCTGGGATAATCTTGAATCTTCATCGCAACCATAACCGCTTTGGAGAAATTTTCGCGTTCGATACTCCCTTTAAGATCGTATTTACCCTCGATAACCTCAGGCAAAACCTTGGGCAACAACGTGGGCAAGCCGCGCCAAACCAAACGCCCCTCTTTGTCGATTATCGCCGCCATCGGAACTCGATCGCGTTCGCGCATATAGAAATTTACACTACTGAGTTTGTCGTCGGCGGCTACAGAAAACGGCAATTCCTTCAGACGCACAAAGTTGCCGATCGACTCCGCCGAATCTATCCCAATGCCGATAAAAACGACATCTTTACTTTCAAACTCTTTGGATATTTTGGCAATCTCCGCAAAATTCTTGGTTCCCTGCTCGCTGATCGTCCAAAAAAAGAGTACCGCAAACTTCTTGCCTCTAAGTTCGTTAAGCTTGACTGCTTTGCCTTGCGGCCAGGCGACCACCTCCAATTCAGGGACAACTGCCCCGGTTGCAGCGGCGGATACGGGCAAACTCGCCGCCCGGACGTAAGCCCCGCAAAAAAACGTAAACACTATTAGCGTTATTGCAATGAATTTAAATTTTGACATCTCTTTCTCCCGAAGCAATTAAAAGTAGCATTAAACGCGTTTCAACGCGGCATAAACCAGGGTGGCGGTCATACGCTCAAAGCTTATCCCGGCGACTTTCGCCGCCTTGGGAACCAAACTTGTCTCCGTGCAACCCGGAATTGCATTACCCTCAAGCATATACGGTACACCGTCTTTGCCCACGATAAAATCCACCCGCAAAATATCCCGGCAATTTGCGGCGAGATAAAACGCGTAGGCATCCGCCGAAGCGCGTTTCACCACCTCGGCGGACAAGGTCTGCACCGGGCAAAAATACTCCGTATGCCCGTCTTTGTAGACATACTTTGCATCGTAATCGTAAAAACCGTGCGGACTTCTGATCTCGATTGCCGAAAGAATTTTCCCGTTAACGATCGGCACGGTGATTTCCACCCCGTCGATGTACTCTTCGACCAAAATTTCGGGGGATAACTTCAATTCTTCATTGAGTGCGTCGTCCCACTCGGCGGCGGATTCCACTTTAACTATTCCGATAGTAGAACCCTCCATCGGAGCCTTTAAAATAACCGGGTAGTTCAAATTTTCCGGCAATTGCCGATTTTGCGTTGAAACTATGCCCCATTTCGCGGTCGGCAACCCAAAGCGATCCATCAAGCGTTTACTGGCAATTTTATCCATGGTGAGTGCACAGCTAAGACTACCCGAACCGACAAATTTAAGGTCCTCATTTTCCAAAATTTTCTGAAGTCTGCCGTCTTCGCCGAAACCACCATGTAACACCGGGTAAATTACATCAACTGCGTACATTTCAGGATCATCAAAGTCGCACTCTTTTAGATCGCTCAAGGATACGCTGAACCCGGCGTTGCGCAACGCGTTGTAGACGGCACAACCGCTTTTTAGCGAAATCTCACGCTCGCTTGACACCCCGCCGCAAAGCACATGAACTTGAGGGGGATCCACCGACTCCCACACCTGTCTTTCGGACGCTGGATTAAGAAACTTTACTTCGGGTTGCAAGAAAAACCCGTACCGTTCGGCGACTGCACACCGTATAGCCCCGAGCAGCTCGACATATTCCGCTTCGCTTGCGTTGCCGCTGTTGATCACAAAATTCGCGTGGTTTTCGGAGACTTTCAGCGAGCCAAGGTGAAAATTCTTCAGCCCGCATTCGTCGATAAGGCGACCTGCACTCTCCAGCTCCGAGACGTTGCGAAAGGTACACCCGGCGTTGCGACCGGCAGGTTCGCGGTTGCGCCGCGCCGATATTTCCGCTTCGATAAGCGCAAGCTCGGTGTCGGGGTCACAGGGTACAAGTTTGAGTTTTGCGCCGGTGATACATACATCGGAAGGAATGGAGCTGCAACGATAATTCCATTGAATTTGATCGCCGTTGGCGCGATAAGGCGAGCCGTCCAGGCGGACACCAAAAATTTCTGTAACAAATTGACCGATACACGCGCCGGAGGCTCCGGCATTCATGCGCAACGCGCCTCCGAGCGTACCCGGAATTCCGGCAAGCGGGGCAATCCCGCTCAAACCGGCACCCGCCGCTTGACGGGCAAGCTCCGGCAAACGGAGACGCGCTCCGCAACAAAGTTCGTTTTCATGCAATTCCATGCAGGAGAATCCCTCTCGACTGAGCTGTAAACCCAGCCTCGGGCAAGGAGCATCCATGCCGATTAAATTGGTTCCGCCGCCGAGAATAAACACCGGGATTTTATTGGCAAAAGTAAATGCAAGCAACGATGCAAGCTCAGTTTCATCATCGATTTCCGCCAAAAACGGGAGAGAAGAGCCGACTCCGAGCGAAGTAATTTCCGCATAAGGCACGTCGGAGCGAATTTTCAGCGCGGGGAATTCTTTGCGAATTAGCGTTATTTTCTCTTTCATGATTGCTTCTTATATACCTTTGAGGGGTTGAAAACAATTGGGGCGATCTCGCAAAGTGAATCTGACTCCACCTTGCGAAAAAAGCAACTGCGATGCCCGGTGTGGCACGCCGCGCCGCCTTTTTGCTCCACTTTAAAAATTACAGTGTCGCTGTCGCAATCGACAAGAATCTCTTTGATCTCCTGATAATTACCCGACTCTTCGCCCTTGCGCCATAAGCGATTGCGACTGCGGGAGAAATACACCGCACGCCCGGTCGCTAAGGTTTCTTCCCACGCTTCGCGGTTGATGTACGCCATCATCAAAACGATTCCATCGGCGGCGTCCTGGGCAATCGCCGGAATCAGACCGCCGGATTTGGTAAAATCAAGTTCGATCACGTCTGCCTCGATTAAAGTGTGATTAGTCTCTTGAGCTGATTGAAAAAATACTTAGCTCTGTTATATAATTTGACGTGCCAACTCTGTTTTTGCAAATGAGAAAAAACGTTTTGAGCATAAAAAAATCTCTTTTTTGCAAAACGGAGCTTGCAAATACCAATATCCCGAAATATATTAAGAAACGAGCTGATTATAAAATCATTATTTTGTAATTGCCTCAATCCTCATTCAAAGAATGGGCGTATAGCTCAGTTGGTTAGAGCGCCACGTTGACATCGTGGAGGTCACAGATTCGAGTTCTGTTACGCCCACCATTTTTTTGCCTTAAAAGGGCAAAAAACATGAAATAGCGTCCCCCCGGTCAACGTAAAATGCCTTTAGGGTATCTCTAAAAACTGGTTTGAGGTAAAATTTAGCAGATTCGCAATTTGAAGGGGCGATTTTGCAAGTGACTGGCTAACATAGAGTTAACCAGTCACGCGCAAGGT
>JAISIP010000030.1 GCA_031261965.1 Victivallales bacterium
GTATGCGCGACTTTGCGCGTATCTGGTTAACTCTATGTTAGCCAGATACTTGCAAAATCGCACCTCCAAATTACGACTCTATCGATTTTTTAACTCAAGCCAGTTTTTAGAGATACCCTCAATTTTTTGTCATGATTTTATCTGCGATTGGACTTGAAAAGCTCATCAGACCACATTATTATAATAAACATGGAAAAGAAGTTCTTTACAAGGAACTTTTGATATTTTTTCATCTTTTACGGGGAATACATGCAAAATCGCGCCGGAGTCATCATGGCAGGGGAGAGCAATCTCGGATTGCGTCGAAGACGCAACGAGGACAATTTTTGTTGCTTTATCCCGCCCAAACGCGACAATGCCCTATCGGTTGTCGCCGACGGTGTCGGCGGACATGCGGACGGCGGAATCGCAAGTTTGGTCTGTTGCCGCGATCTATCTGAAGCGTTTCGCGATTGGCCGCAGAATAAAACCATGCCGATCGAAGACACGGCAAATTTTTTGCGTAACACCATCAAGGCAATCAACAAAAAAATTTTTGATCGCAACTATTTTGAACAGGTAAAACGCCCCATGTCCACAACTATTGTAAGCGCGGTGTTCAGTCGCGAAACGGTTCTTTTGGCAAGTGCCGGAGATAGCAGGATGTATGAATTTCATCCCGACAACGGCTTGGTGCAACTTACTACGGATCACTCATTTTCGGCTGAATTCGCCCGTGAACACGGATTTTTGCCGCCGGGTTTAAAAGTCTCAAAAAATCTGATTGCCCGCGCCGTTGGTCCGCGTTCCGATCTCGAGCCGGAGATTCATATTTTGCCGCGTCGCCGAGAGAGCCGCTTTTTGCTCTGCTCGGACGGAGTTTCGGGGTTTGTCTCGTCCGAACTCCTCGCCGATATTATATCGGAGGCGGAAAATCCGCGCCAGGCGGTCGGGCAGATTATGCGCAGCGTCCTCTTAACCGGAGCGAGGGACAATATCACCGCACTGGCCGTATTCCCCGATTTTGAGTAAGGAGTAAGACATGGCGTTGTTGGAAGTGGAGAATCTAAAAGTTCACTACCCGGTTCGCGGCGGACTTTTTCACCCCAAACGTTTTGTCCGGGCGGTGGACGGCGTGACGTTTTCGATCAATGCCGGTGAAACGGTCGGCTTGGTCGGGGAGTCGGGTTGCGGCAAAAGCACTCTGGGCCGGGCGTTGGTAAGGTTGGAGAAGCCGATCTCAGGGCAAGTGCGGCTAAACGGTCGGGACATGAGTTTGCTAAAAGGCAAAGAGTTGCGCCGCGAAAGAAAAAATTTTCAGATGATTTTTCAGGATCCTTACGGCTCACTGAATCCGCGTTTGACGGTCTTTTCGGCACTGGACGAGGTGTTGGAGCTGCATTTTAACTTTTCCAAAGCGGAACGCCGAGCAAGAGCTGTTGAGTTGCTCGACCGGGTGGGACTTTCTTCCGATGCACTTGACCGCTATGCCCATGAATTTTCCGGCGGACAACGGCAACGCATCGGCATTGCGCGTGCGTTGGCGGCCGAACCGGCGTTGATTGTCGCCGACGAGCCGGTTTCGGCACTGGATGTCAGCGTCCAGTCCGCAATCATAAATTTGCTTGAAGATATTCAAAATTCAACCAATACCGCGTTTCTTTTTATCGCTCACGATCTGGCGGTGGTGGAGCATATTTCGGCGCGAATTATAGTAATGTACCTCGGTAAAATCGTCGAATCAGCCCCGGCACGTGAACTTGTGGCGAAACCGCTTCACCCTTATACAAAAATTTTGCTCTCAGCGGTTCCGACGGTTGAGCGGACAAAGAAGAAGCGGATTGTGCCGTCCGGCGATGTGCCTTCACCGCTTAATCCGCCCTTGGGATGTCCGTTTCATCCGCGTTGTCCGATCGCGAAGGAGCGTTGCAAAGTTGAAGCTCCAATCCCGGTATCTGTGGGCGAAAACGGGAGACTTTGCAGTTGTTTTTATGCGTTTTGAAGCTCTTTTAAGTAAAATTACTGTTTTTTTATCGTAAAAATTTGCAAAATTATTGACTGGTAGTATATTTCGATAAGAGTTGGTTCTTTTACGGAATCAAAATAGAGGTATCCCAAGAGAGTGTCAACAACTGAAACTCACAAGGATGGATTAAAAATATGGCGGACTATCCGAAACTGACGGTTCTTTATGAAAAGCTGCGTGGCAAAGTCTTCGAGCTAAATAAGGATCAGATGACTATTGGTCGTCGTGACGGGAATGATATTGTCATCAAAGACGCCAGCCTCAGCGGACATCATGCGGATATTATTCGGACACTTCGCGATGGCAAAACCGTTTATCTGATTAAAGACAATGACAGCACCAACGGAACACGGGTCAACAATATCCCGGTCACGGAGCAGGAACTGAAGAACTCCGACATCATCCTTTTCGGCGGAGTTGAAGTTTTGTTCGACAGCAATGACGGAGCAGAAACCCAGGTGGGTAACACCACCGTGACGATTGATATTTCTCAACTTGACAGCACGATTTCGACCGTCCCGCGTATGAACAGTCTTGATCCGTTTGCCGGAACTGTTGACAAAAAAAGCATTATGCTGCATCGGATAATGCTCGGGATTTACGCGCTTCTCGCACTTGGGATTCTCGCGGTGGTGGGATTCCTTATTTATAACATTATAAAAATGTAAGACACCCGAGCTGATTGCAAAAAAACGAACCCCAATAGTTTTGCAATCAGCTCACCCGTAAAAGATGCATCGGAATCCGCCGGGTGCTGAAGTATCCGGCGGATTGTTTGTCTAAAACGGGTCATAAGTTTTGACCCGGAACGAAAGTAACTGTATGAACAACGATTTGAATTGTCACAGAGCCAATCCTCAAATATGGCATAAAGAAATAGTTCGCAAAATGGCGAACAGCGACAAGCCGGGACGCGACCCGCTTGGCGAAAACAGCAAACGCAATTTGAATAAAGAGCGCAAAGCGCCGCAACGCTCAAGCCGGGCGGCACTGGTCTGGTTGATGCTTTTTCTCGCCTTGACAAGTTTGCTGTTGTTCAAAGGGTACGGTCCGACGCAAACCGCGGATTTTTCGCAAAGCGAATTCGAGCGAAAACTTGCCGACAAGGCGATCGTTTCGGTCGAGTTGACCTACGAAAACGGCGATGTTATGGTTGGCGAAGGTGTCTTTCGCCAACCGCTGTCAACGGTAAAACCATCGGCTAATACGCCGAGCCAATCCCCGCAACCGACCTCCGGCGATACTCGCATGAGTTCCGGCACACACTTCAAGACTCGGGTGGTCTACACCAACGATCTTGCCAAACTGTTGCAGCTTAGCGAAGCAAATGTAGTTATAAAGCCAAACAACTCGGGATTCTGGAATTTTATTTTAATCGGGATTTTGCCGCTGGTGTTGCTAATCGCGTTTATTTATTTCTTTTCGATGCGCCAAATGCGTTCTTCGGGACGCGGCGCGATGGATTTCGGCAGAAGCAAGGCGCGGATGATTCCTCCGGATGAGTTAAACGTCCATTTTGACGATATCGCCGGAGCGGACGAGGCAAAAGAAGAGATTCGCGAAATCGTCGATTATCTGAAAGATCCGTTGCGTTATCAATTAGTCGGCGGTCAAATTCCCAAGGGGTGTCTCGTCGTCGGGGAGCCGGGGACGGGTAAAACCTTGATCGCCAAGGCGGTGGCTTGCGAAGCCGGAGTGCCGTTCTTCTCGATCAGCGGCTCGGATTTTGTCGAAATGTTTGTCGGCGTCGGCGCAAGCCGGGTCAGGGATATGTTCGATCAGGCACGCAAAAATATGCCGTGTTTGATTTTTATTGATGAAATCGACGCAGTCGGTCGGTCCCGTTTTTCCGGCTGGGGCGGAGGGCATGATGAACGCGAGCAAACGCTCAACGCCATGCTTGTTGAAATGGACGGGTTGGAGAGTCGCAACGGCGTTATCGTGCTTGCGGCGACCAACCGCCCCGACGTGCTTGACCCGGCGTTGTTGCGACCGGGGCGTTTTGATCGTCAAGTGGTGATGGACTTGCCAGACATTGTCGGGCGCCGCCAGATTCTCGATGTGCATGTCAAAAAAATCAAGGTGGATTCTTCGGTTGATCTCGATGTCATGGCGCGAACCACTCCGGGATTCAGCGGGGCGGATTTGGCAAATCTTTGCAACGAGGCCGCACTTTTGGCGGCGCGTTACAATCGCGAAGCGGTCACTCAATCTGATATGGAAGAGGCGCGGGACAAGGTCAGTTACGGTCGGGAGCGGCGCAGTCGCCGGATCACCGAACGAGAACGCAAGCTCACCGCCTATCACGAGGCGGGACACGCCTTGGTCGCGTTGCACAATCCACATGCCACGCCGTTGCACAAAGTTACGATTATTCCACGCGGTCAGGCGTATCTCGGCGCGACGTTCTCAATGCCCAAAGAGGACTCATATACCCGGAGCAAACTTGAGCTTCAGGCAGATATGGAAATGAGCATGGGCGGACGCGCCGCCGAGGAAATTATCATCGGCGATGTGACCACCGGGGCGGCAAGCGACATCAATCATGTCACCCATATTGCCCGGTTGATGGTTTGTATGTACGGCATGAGCGACAAGCTCGGTGCGATCAAGTACGGAAACTTCCCGGCTCACCCGCATATGCCGTTTGACGCTTCGCCGGAAGAGACGGTCAGCCCCGAAACGGCGCGTGAAGTTGATCTTGAGATCCGTCGGCTTTCGCAAAACGCCATGCAAAGTGCCCGCGATTGTCTGACCAAATACCGCGATGAACTCGAAAAACTCGCACAAGCGTTGCTTAAACGCGAAACGATGTCGATCGATGAAATCAACGAACTGCTTGGCTACGAAAAAAATCCTGCCGATTCTGAGTGCCCGGAACAAACGTTGCGTCCCTCCGAAGATGATGAATCTGCCGGCGAAAGCCTTTAGGGCGACATCTGACGGAACACTGCTCAGTTGCCGGGTTCAACCCGGCGCATCGCGCAGTGGATTAGCCGGAGCATACGGAGAAGAGCGAATTAAAATCGCGCTTTCATCGCCCCCGGTGGATGGCAAGGCGAATCAGGAGCTTTGCCGTTTGTTAGCTGAATATTGCGGTGTAAGCAAAGGGGCGGTCGAAGTAATTGGCGGTAAAGTTAGTCGAGACAAGGTGGTAAAAATCTTCGGAATTACTCCCGATGTACTCCAAAAGTTATTAGAATCACTCTAAAAAACATCTAAAAATGAATCAAAAAGCAGTTATATTTCTCGCTGACGGCATGGCGGACGAGCCATTGGAAGAGTTGGGCGGCAAAACGCCGTTGGAAGCAGTCGAAACTCCGGCGATGGACTCCATTGCCCGGCGGGGCAAATCCGGCACGTTTTTGACCTTGCCGGAGGGGTTGCCGACCTCATCCGATGTGGCGAATATGTCGGTTCTCGGATTGTATCCCGAGAAGAACTATCCCGGTCGCGGTCCGATTGAAGCGGTAAGCCAGGGAATTGTTTTAGCCGACGACGATATTGCGTTTCGCTGCAATTTGGTGTATGTGTCAGATGACGGAGTTTTGCGGGATTATTCGGCGGGACATATCGATAACGAGACGGCGGCGAAATTGATCGCCGAGTTGCAAGCGCAGTTTGGCAATGACGATATAACTTTTTATTCCGGAGTGAGTTATCGCAATTTATTGGTATTGCACGGCAAAAAATTCTCCGACAAGATCAACTATTTTAAGCCGGATTCATCGCAAGATACTCCGGTTGCCGAATTGGCACTGACTCCGGCGGATGATTCGCCGGAGGCGAAGTACACGGTGGAATTTCTCACCCAGATTGGGGTGCTTACGGCGGCGTTTCTCGCAGCACATCCCCTGAACGCGGGGAAAGAGTCCCCGGCGAATTGCATTTGGCCGTGGAGTCCCGGTCACCGACCGAACTTACCGCAATTTGGCGAATACTATTCCGGGCGGCACGGCGCGATTATCAGCGCGGTGGATGTGGTCAAAGGGATCGGTAAATGCGCAAGAATGACCGTGGTCGAAATTCCGGGTGCAACCGGGTTTCTCGATACGAATTACGCCGGAAAAGTCAGTGCCGCGCTTGCCGCGCTGGTTGATCACGATTTGGTGTATATTCACGTTGAAGCGATCGACGAGTGTTCACATTTGGGGGACTTGAAGTTAAAAATGCAGGCGATTGTCGATTTCGACTCGCAAATTGTTGCCCCGGTGCTGAAGGCACTTGAGGGCAAACCGATTCGCTTTGCAGTTTTGCCGGATCACCCGGTACCGATTAAGTTGCGCAAACATACGCGAACCCCGGTGCCGGTCGCAATGTGCGGACCGGGGATTGAGTCGGACAATATCGAGCAGTTCAGCGAACAACTCGCCCCAACCGGAAAACTCGGCGACCTCAAAGGCGATGAACTCGTCAAAAAGCTGCTCGACTTATGATTGAGCTCTATTCCCTCTAAAAACCGGAAACTTGGCTAAAAACTGCCACTTAGGGATACCTTATCGAGAAACTCCTGAAGTTTTGCCGGGTCGTGCAACTCCTCGGCTTCCGCACTCGGCAGATCGGGGTGAGATTGCAACCATGCCGAAGCGAAAAATCCGGGTGCGTACCCGGTGATCGTCTCTTGGTTATGCACCGACACGCGCATTCCGCACGAGGGGGACTTCGCCTTGAAGACGAATCCGGCAAGAGGTGGCAATTTCGCCACTTTGCAGCGGCAAAAATCGCGGTAAGTGTTACTTAAATCATCCCGACTGTTGACTTTTCGCAAGCTCGGATTCTCCGGGTCGCCCTCTAGTTGAATTGATTCACGCGGAGTCGGCAACCCAAATGCTGTTTCGGGGCAAATCGGAACCCAGTCGATTTGCTTTGACAACTCCCCGGCAAAGAGCAAATCAAGCTTATTTTGCCCGTCGTAACGCACCGGGCAACCCAGCAAGCAGGCACTGATTCCTACTTTTGGTTTTTGACTCCCTCTAAGAACTGGAAACTTGGTAAAAAAACACATCTCGCAAAATCGCACCTTCAAATTGCGCATCTGCCAATTTTGTAACTCAAGCCAGTTTTTAAAGATACCCTCAAGCCATTTTTTACAGGAAGCTTTCATAGCGCAACTACCACTAAAGTTAAAAGTTCGCAAAGTTCCTCAAAGCCACCGATCGTGTCCCCGGTCGCTCCTCCGATGACACGTTTGGTAACGCCGCTCCAAAGCCATGCAAAAAGGATAAGCCAAATCGGCAGTAGCACCCCGGATATGCCCAAAAAACACCAGCCGGCAAAGGCGGGGAGCAACCATGCGAGTATCACTCCGTTAACCGGTTTATTTTTAAACCAAATCGCCCCTTTGCCGTCCGATCTGGCATAACGGCTCATAGCGATGTAAAAAACGATGCCGGACCGTCCGGCAAGCATCATCAAGGCGATCGCAGGGGGGACAAGACCCGGTGAAATCGAGGCAAAAAGTGTAAATTTCAGCCCAAGCACCCCGAAAATTGCCGCAACTCCCATCGTGCCGACATGGCTGTCACGCATAATTTCAAGCTTACGTTCGCGGGATTGACCCGACAAGAAACCGTCGGCGGTGTCCGATAGTCCGTCAAGGTGCAGAGCTTTGGTCAACACCTCCGGCAACAGCACCAGCAACATCGCAGTTGGAAGTATCGGACAATAACGTTGCAACAATAGCGCGACCGCAAGAAACAATGCGCCAAACAACGCGCCGACCACCGGGAAAAAGTTGTGCGACTTGCCCAACTCCGACTCGGTCGGGTTGAATTTTCCCAGCGGAATAATGCTCAACATTGAAATCGCGGCAAAAAAAGTTCGCATCTTAGCTTAACCCCTCCTCGGTCACTTGAGCCTCGTTAAATGTGGTCATTTCGCTCATAATCGCGCTTGCCGCGTCTAATAAATGCAACGCCAACGCCGCGCCGGTACCCTCGCCCAAACGCATTCCCAGATCGAGCAACGGCTGTTTGCCGAGCAGTTTCGCCATCGCCGCATGTCCCGGCTCGGCACTGCCGTGACCAAGAATCATATAATCGCAGGATTGCGGGCAAAGTTGTGCGGCAATCAACGCCCCCGCGCTGGAAATAAAGCCATCAATCACTGTCGGCTTGCGCATTTGAGCCGCGCCGAGAATCACCCCGGCAATGCCGCCGATTTCAAAACCGCCGACTTTGGCAAGCAGATCAATTCCGTCTGTCGGGTCGGGTCGGTTCAGAGTAATTCCGCGCCGAATGACTTGTGCTTTATGACGTAATTTCGCCGGGTCAAGTCCTGCTCCCCGTCCGACAAATAAAGTCGGGTCACTTGCGCCGGCGAGCACCGATACAATCGCCGAAGCCGGAGAAGTGTTGCCAATGCCCATTTCGCCAACGGCAAAAACATCGACTTGAGCGGCAAACTTTTGCGCAATATTGATTCCCCCTTCGATTGCGGCTGTCGCCTGATCGCGACTCATCGCCGGACCGACCGAAAAATCGGCGGTTCCTCTGGCGATTTTGCAATCGATTAGCCGATTTGCCGCGACTAAATCCGAAAGGTCGGCATCAACTCCCATATCCACGAGCGTCACGTGAGCGTTTGCCTCCTTGGCAAGCACATTGATTCCGCCGCCGCCATGGGCGAAGTTGCGGACCATTTGTGTAGTAACGCACGACGGTTGCGGGCAAACTCCTTGCCGGACAATGCCGTGATCGCCGGCTAACAGCACAATTTCTTTTCGTGCGGTTTTGAATTTCAAGTTCCCGGTCATGGCGGCGAGATCCTCCGCCAAATCCAGCAAACGCCCCAACGCCCGGCGCGGCATGGTCAAGGTGTCGATATAAATTCGCGCTTCTTCGCGGATTTGCGCATCGGCGGGCTTGATCGCATCGATAGTTTTATACAGTAAACTCATTTGATTCTCCGAGCTATGCCGACTACACAAAAATAGACCTCGTCGGCAGCTTCCGCCACAATTTGGGCGCAACGCCCGGATAAATCGCGAAAACGGCGGGCAAGCGGAGTCTCCGGCACGATCCCAAGCCCGACTTCGTTGATCACCAACACCGCAAAGAGCGAATTTGCGCGTAAACTCTCGACTATTTCGCGGGTTTTTTTCGCCATTTGCGCTTCGGTAAAATCAGGATTTTTGTACAGCAAATTGTTGATCCAAAGCGTCAGACAATCGATCAAAACTCCGTTCGCTTTTCCGCTCTTAGCTTGATCGATAGCGGACAATAAATCGCACTCTTCCTCGATTGTGATCCAGTCGAAAGCATCGCGCCGCTCCCGGTGCAGACGCACCCGCTCTGCCATTTCAGAATCCAGCATCGGAGCGGTGGCGATATAGCAAACCTTATCGACGCATTCAAGCGATAATTTTTCCGCCAGAGAGCTTTTGCCGCTACGCGCCCCGCCGGTGATTAAGACAATCTTACTATTCATAACTAACGCTCCATAATTGTCAACGATCCACGCGGGGGCAACACCTCGTATTGACGCTCCGGGGGGATATTTTTCCAAGTCGAAATCATGCGCATAAGCACGCCTCCATGAGTGACCAGTGCCACGCGCTTAAATGATGAATGCAACAATTCTTTTATAAACTCATCTACCCGATTGGCAAATTCGGCGTAAGACTCCCCGCCGGGGAAAACCATTTGCATCGGTTGATTTGCCCAAATATCCAACTGTTTCGGGGTGGCTTTTTGGGTTATTTCATCAAAGCGCAGATTCTCCCAAAGACCGAAATCAATTTCGCGCAATCGCGGGTCGATTTTCGTTGGTGCTTTGTCGCTTTTAATTATCTCCAGGGTTTCGATTGCCCGGCGTAACGGACTGCAATAGAACATTTCTATATGGTACGATTCAAGGCTTTTGCGCAAATTTAGGCAATCGGCGCGACCTGATTGCGAAAGCGGCGCATCGGTGCTGCCGATAAAACGCTCCTGGTATGTTTCTTTTACTTCCCCGTGACGAATCAGTAAAATTTTCATCGACAGAATACCTCCAAAAGCACTACAATAAGAGCAAACAACAAGGCGGAAACCACGGTCAAGCGTTCGGCGCGAATCAGATCGCTGGACCTTAATTTTTTACGCCCATTTCCCCAATGTGGATAAATCTCCCGAACCCCGTTATACATAGTCGCGCCTCCGAGTTGAATCCCCAACGCCCCGGCGAAACTTGCCATGCCAAAACATGAGTTAGGACTGGGGTGGTCATGCCGATGACGAATTCCCGACAGCAACGCTCCTTTTGCATTCATCCCGAGCAACAGTGCCGCTAATGCAATTGCTAATAAAGTAATCCGGGCAGGGACAAAAAGCAACACATCATCGGCGCGTGCCGCAAATTTTCCAAAACGAATATAGCGTTCACTTTTGTAACCCCAGCAGGCGTCGAGCGTATTTACCGCACGCAACCATACCGAGAGAGCCACCGCTCCGGCAACTCCATCTAAATAGTAGCCGAGTGCTGCATAAAAAAGTACCCCGGTAACTGCGTCAGTGAGATTTTCGCCAAGGCTTTCCAGTGCTCCACGCACAATTTCGGACTCGTCGAGCGTCGCGGTGTCCCGGCTTACCATCATCGAAAGCTTTTGCCGGGCGAGCGGGAGATTTTTTTGCGCCAACGCTCGTTCAAGTGCCTTGGCGTGGTCGATCAAACTGCGCAACGCGATTGTCGCATAGATGATCACCGCTCCCAAGGCGAATTCCGCCCAAAAACCGATCAGAGAGACCGTTTTCACCGCTGCCCATGCTATAATCGAAACTCCTCCGACTAAAAATACGTGACCGACTAAGCCGGAAAACAGCGTAGAACCCAAGTTCTTACGGCAAAATCGCTCCACACTTGCGGCGCAATGTCCAAAAATCGCCACCGGGTGAAAACGGCTTTGGGGATCTCCCAAGTACCAGTCCAGCCCCAACGCGAATAGTGTAAGCCAAGCAAAAATCATCGCTTCAACCTCTTTGCAAACGCTTTTACCGCCGCCGGATTCGAGGCGAAATGCAAATGCACATAGCTGCCGTAAACGTTGTTGCAGATACTTCCGGCGGGAAATTGTTCGCCACGCAAATTTTGGGCGTAAAACAGCGGATTTTGCGGCGGCTTGCCCGACAAAGAAGAGTAATGAAACTCGTGACCGCGCAATTTAGTCCCCGTCGCTCCAAAAATCGACTCGGCGCAAGTTTCAAGCTCACGATAGCCCAGGCAGGCAAGCTTTTTACCCATACGCGCCTCGCCCGGCAACAGACCCAGCATAGGGTGATTTTTGCCGTCCAAATCCGTGAGCGATTTCAGCAAAAACAAATATCCGCCGCACTCGCCGTAGACGATTCTTCCCGAATCGGCAAAGTCGCGAATCGCCTTGAGCATTGAGCTGTTTTGCGATAACTGCCCGGCGTAAAGTTCCGGGAAACCGCCGCCAAAATAGAGTCCGTCAAGATCGGGCGGCAACTCCGCATCATGCAGAGGCGAAAAAAAGCAGATTTCAACCCCGGATTGCCGAAGCAAATCAAAATTCTCCGAATAGTAAAATCCAAACGCTTCGTCATAAGCCACCCCGAGCCGGGTCGTGGGATTCGGCAGAGAAATACCATTATATTCAAGCGGCGATTCCAGACAAGTAAGCTCCAATATGCGATCAATATCGATGGAATTTTCCACTTCTCTGCCCAAGGACTCAAGCCACTCTTCCGTGGGTAATTCGGTGGACAATCCAAGATGACGCTCCGGCAATTTCCACTTTTCATCCCGAAAAAGCACCCCCAAAAGCGGCGGTAAATTCGCCAGTTTGAGCGAATCTCTCAGCAGATCGGCGTGACGGGTCGAACCGACAAAATTGGCGATCACCCCGACAATGCGGACGTGGGAATTCCACCGGGCAAACCCCCGCACCAACGGGGCGATTGAGCCGGACAATCCACGCGCATTGACCACTAAAATCACCGGGAGCTTGAGCAACGCCGCGATTTCGGCACTGCTGCCGGATATTTCACCCGGTGCATTGCCGTCAAATAACCCCATAACACCCTCAAAGACAGATACTTGACTTTTGGATGAATTGCGAATGCAGCTTGTTTTCACTCCCGCTTTGCCCATAAGAAAGGTATCGCAATTGATAGAAGAACATTTCGCCGCTGCCTGATGAAACAAAGGATCGATATAATCCGGTCCGCACTTAAAAGGACTAACCGTAACTCCACGTTGAATTAACGCCCGCAAAATACCGAGCGTCAGAGTGGTTTTGCCTCCGCCGGAATTCGTCCCGGCGATCATAAAGGCGGATGGTTTGAGGCTACCTCTAAAAACTGGAAACTTGGCTAAAAATCGCCTCTCGCATTTGTAGGCGCAACCTTGCTCGTATCTGGTTAACTTTATGTTAGCCAGATACTTGCAAAATCGCATCCTCAAATTGCGAATCTGCCGATTTTTTATCACAAGCCAGTTTTTAGAGATACCCTTGATTTTAGTGGTAGTTTTCATACTTTTCCCGATACCCGCGCCGACAATAAAAGCGGTTGCCGCTCACCACGGTTTGAGTGTTGCCGAAAATTACAATAGAATTCATATTAACCCTTACAAAGGGAAAATCATCGAGAGTGACAAATTCGATTTTTTGCTGTTCGCGAAACGCGTTATGCACCAGTGCGACCGGGAGATTCCCGCTTGCCGCCTTGAACACCGCTACCGCCTCTTCCAATAACTCGTGCCGTTTGGTACTGCGCGGATTGTACAACGCAAGAGGTAAATCACACGAGGCGACAGCATGTAATCTTTTGCGAATCAACTCTTTATCAGTCATTAAGTCCGACAAGCTCAGCACCGCGAAATCATTCATAAACGGCGCGCCGACCAACGCCGCCGCCGAGAGTGCCGCAGTAATGCCCGGAATTACCACTATTTCGATGGATTTATAGCGTTCTTTTCCACCTAACTCAAACAGCAATCCAGCCATGCCGTAAACCCCTGAGTCGCCGGAAGATACGACTCCTACAACTTCTCCCGCAAGCGAACACTCAAGTGCCTCGCGGCAACGTTCAATCTCCTGCCCCATAGTCCCGGCAATTATTTTCTTGCCGTTAAGCAGATCTCCGAGCAATTCAAGGTAAAGTTTGTACCCGATTACTACCGTACATTTTGACAGCGTATTCAATGCCTGGAGAGTCAAAAGTTCCGAATTGCCCGGTCCGATTCCGATGGCGTAAATTTCACCCATTTGCCACCTCCGCGACCGCTACAGTGACTGCGCCTTTTGCGGTTTTTGGCACAATTAACTTTGCCCCGGGCCCGGCGGAGAGCAACGCCGCCGCCTCGGCGACCGAATGAATCCCCAATCGCAATGTCGCAACTTTCGACGGATTGGGAACTTCAATGCAATTCAACTCTTCGGCGGAAAAGAAGTGCAAACTCAGACTGCGCTGTTGAGCGAATTCCAAAAGTCCGGGTTCATCGCGTTTAAGCTCCGCCGTACCCAGTGCGATAATCAAGTCAGGCGCAATAAGGTTCTGGCTCAAGACCTCGTTTATCGCGCTGTCGATCGCCTCGGCTGAAACTCCGCGACGGCAACCGATTCCCAGCGTATAATTTCGTCGGTACAGATGCAAAATTAGTTCGCTATCAACTGCTTTTACGGTAATATCCGGCGTATCGGCGATCAGTTTAAATTGCGGATTATCGGCATAATAACGCTCGAAAAGTTCTTGACTCATCGATAGCTCAAAACTTTTGCCGTCTAATATGGCACTGGAGATTTTTTTTAATTTTTCCATAGAGTCAATCCGATAATGAAACCGGGCGGCAAGCTCGTCCAAAGCCATTATATTTTGGGAGTCGGTCGCTGTGGTGATTACCGGTTTTCCGTTGGTGATTTTCGCCACAATTTTTGCCAGACGATTTGCGCCGCCAAGGTGGCCGGAGAGCAAACTTAAGGCGTAATTGCCCTCAGTGTCGCAAACCACGATCGCAGGGTCAACGCTTTTTTTGTCGATAAGTTTAGCCATGTGCCTGATTGCGATTCCTGCGGCACAAACCATAATTAACCCGTCATATTGGCCCCAGCACTCTTTAAACGCTTTGGCGAAACCGCCGTCGGGGTAGCAAATCAGCCGCTGCGCCGGAACAAGATTGGCGTACTTCTGAGGCAGGACGATTTGCGCATCTTGCAATCCCGGCGCGATTTCGGCGGCTTTGAGTGTCCCGATGCGGGTCAACGCGAAAATCGCGACTTTGCCGGAGAACTCCAAGGGTTTGTCCGCCTCGCGAAATGCAGTGGGAAATGTGTCGCAATAGAGTTTGGAGTTCTCCCCGGCACGATCAAGTACACGCCCGATAATGATCATCGCCTGGCGGTGAATATTGGCTTTTTCCACTTTTTCGGCAATGTCTTTCAGCGTGCCGCGCACGATTTTTTCATTTTCCCAGCTTGCCCGGTAAACCACCGCCACCGGGGTATCTGTGTTCATGCCTGTTGCGCGAAGTTTTTGCACCAAGGAGATCATTTCGCCAACGCTTAAATAGAGGCATAATGTTGTACCGCAAGCGGCAAGATGTTCTAACTCTTCCGATTCGGGGATCGTGGTACGCCCCCCGACGCGACTGAATATCACGCTCTGCGAAACTTCCGGCATAGTCAGCTCGACTTTCAGAGCGGCGGCGGCGGCAAAAGCACTTGACACCCCTGGAACTACTTCGTATGGAATCCCCAGTCGGTCAAGCTCGCGATACTGCTCGGCAACCGCGCCGTAAATCGCCGGGTCGCCGGTGTGCAGCCGCACTACACGCTTACCGGCGCGGAAACCCTCCGCCATACAGGTAATTACTTCAGAGAGCGTAAGTTTCGCGCTGTTGACCAATTGCGTCGTTTGGGCGCGTTCGAGGAGCTTTTCGTTGACCAGCGACCCGGCGTATACGACTATTTCCGCCTCTTCAAGAGCCGAAACTCCGCGCAAAGTAATCAGATCGATCGCACCCGGACCGGCTCCGACAAATGTAATTTTACCGCTCATTTGTGATAAACTGCTATGGTTATGGGGTTTTCGGCTTTCATTAGCGTTTGTCCGCCAAGCGAATTTGCGCGACTTATATTGACAACTATTAGTTCGTTTCGAGCATCCGGCAAAGTGTCTATAAGCGTGCCGACGCTTTCGGCAAGTACCGCCGTGACAACGATAATGCCACCCGGATTCAAGTGGTTGAAGCATTCTTGCAAGATCGTTTTTAGCTCCACTCCGCCGCCGCCGATAAACACCCGGTCGGGATTCGGCAGCAAGGGAATTAAACTCAACGCATTTCCGGGGTGAATGACTATATTGTCAAGTCCTTCGTTCTGGCAATTTGCATTGAGTTCCGAGATTCGCTCAGAGTTTTTTTCGATAAAATTGACCGTCAACTCCCGGCAAAGCCCGGCAGCTTCAAGCCCGACCGAACCGCTCCCTGCTCCGACATCCCACATCACTCCGGGGGCGGGACGCAATTTGGACAGCACTATCGCCCGGATTTCGGGGTGGGTGATCATCTCTTTGAAGTGCAAATACTCCTCGTTTGGCAAGCCGAGCGGCAACGGCGGAACAGGGGAACTGTCGCTCGGCAACAAAATCAGCAAAGAAAGCGATTTTTGCGCATTCATATCTTGGGAGATTTCTATTAGCGTTCCAGTAAAAACGTATTCGTTAGGCATTCCGAGATCGCAACCGACCGCCGCCCGGCGTTGAGCGGCAAGGGGGAACTTTTCTATCAGTTCCGCCGATAGCTGACGAGCCGTTCGCTTGGAGTCACAATAAATCACCGACAGCGGACTTCTAAGTATGCGGCGAAACGGCAATTTTTGGGGTTTGCCGTGCAAATTAAACAGCTCCATATTTTCCCACGCTACGCCCAAACGCGCAAAAGCCTGCTGAAACGCGGTCGGCGAAGGGTGAAACTCAAACGCCTCCTCCGGCGCAAGTCGGCGTAAAGTTCCGCCGATACCGCAACAAAGCGGGTCGCCCGAAGCTAAAATCGTCATTCTTCTGCCGTTTCGCATAGCAAGTGTCTCGGTGATTTTTTGGGTTGAGTCGGCATCCAACTCGATCAATTCCGGAAAGTGTTTTAACTCTCTCTTTGCCAATTCCAAAAGCCGTTTGCTTCCGAGCAAAAGCTCTGTTTCTCGCAATATTTCACCTGCTTTGACGGTAAAATTTGCTTTGTCACAGCCGATCACAAAAATAGGATTCATCGGATTTTTCTCCCTTCGCGGTCATACAACAATAGCTTTAGCTCCATTGTTCCTGCCCAGCTTTTCAACGTCGCAAGTGCCTGAGTATAAACATTGTCAAGCACTTCTTTGTATCGCTCCTTGCCGATTAGAGCGGCAAGAGCCCCCATGGTTTTTACCTCTTCAAGTGCCACATCGGGCAAATTTACGCCCATTTTGCGCAAATCAGTCAAGTTAAGGCTGTTGTAGTGGGCGTGAGTGTTGCCAAAATTGCAGGCGTATTTAAAGAGTTTCCCCGGCATACAACCGATTATTATTTGCTCGAATTTTTCCTTTACGGCGGAATTTATCGCTTCTTTGATAAAATCGGCGATCGGAATTGTCGCGTCGGACAAAAGTTCGGGGTAATCACGCCGAATCGCGTCCGTCGATTTATTTCCGGTGGTAAACGCCACGGTTTTTACCCCGCATGCTGCCAAACTGCGCAACCGCAGCGCGATTGTCGCGGCATATGCCTCATGCGAATAGGGGCGAACTATCCCGGAATTTCCCAAAATCGAAATACCCCCCTCTACTCCGAGCGTGGAGTTCAGGGTTTTTTGGGCAATGATTTCACCTGCGGGTACTGACACTGTAATTAGCAATTTTTCGCCTGAAACATTGCCGAATTTGGCTTGCTCCATATTCTTCGCCAAAATCCGACACGGTCCGGGATTGATCGCCGCCTTGCCGACCGGGACGGCAAGCCCCGGTCTGGTCACTCGCCCTATACCTGTACCGCCACGCAGTATCAGCAACCCCTTGCCGCACGGAATTTCAATATCCCCGCTATTGGCGTTCCCCTCAAAACGTTCGACTTTTACGACGATTTCGCAATTGTTCGTCACATCGGGGTCGTCGCCGCCGTCTTTTATTACCACTGCTTCGTCCGGCTTTTGTCGCGCAATCGGAATTTTTAAAATTTCACCATGGGGAAGCAAAATATCCACCGATTTTTTCTCGTTGCGATAGACCGCCACTGCCGCCGCCGTCATCGCGCTGCCGGTGGTAAAACCGCAACGTAAATGGTTTGCTGTTTTCATTTAAAAAAACTCTCCATAATGCCGTGCAAAGTTGCCACCGCCAGCGGACTGCCGCCCCGCCGCCCCGAAATCCGCACAAAAGGAATATCGACTAAGTCGAGCAGTTTTTTGGACTCCTCTACATTGACAAAACCGACCGGCACGCCGACAATCAACGCCGGGCGGATTCCCCGCTTCACTACAAGACGCAACACTCCGGCAAGCGCAAGCGGGGCGTTGCCGCAAAGAAAAATCGCCCCGTCAAGCTCCCGGCTGTAAAGCTCAATTGCCGCTAATGCCCGGGTTATGCCGTGTTCTTTGGCATATCGCGCAACATCGCTTTCCGCAATCGGGCAGAGGATCTCTTCGCGTTCGTAATCGGGGCAAAACTGTTTCAGTTTCGGAATCGACAACCCCGCTTTAATCATATTGGAGTCGGCGTAAATCGTCGCTCCTTGGCGCAATGCGTTATGCGCGAGAGTTATTACCCCCGGTGAAAATTCCAGATTTTCAAGAATCGAAAAATCCGCGCAAGTATGCACCAGTCTTCGCGCCACAAACCACTCTTCTATGGTAAAACGCGAGCGGACACTTTTGCTTACTTTTGCCTCAATCCGGCGAAAACTCTCGCGTTCGATTTCCGCGCCGTCGCAATCCCAGATAATGGTGTTAAAAAGTGCGTTCATTTAGTAATCCAGCCCCTTTTGCGCTTTGACCCCCTCGCGATAGGGGTGGCGGACATCTTTAATTTCTGAAATCAGATCGGATATTGCCGCGATTTCCGGGCATATTCCCCGACCGGTGACAATGACATTGAGTCCGCATTTGCGCTTCCTAAGCACCTGCGCCACCTCCGCCGGATCAAGGTAGCCGTTACGAATGGCGATATTCAGCTCGTCAAGAATCAAAAGTTCGCCCTCAAAACCGTTCAGCAGTTCTTTGCCCCGCTCCCAACCCCGACGCGCCATGCCGGCGTGGTCGCCCGGTTTGGTGGTCAATCCCAGCCCGCAACACTCGAAAATCATTTCCGGGAAACGGGTGGTGAAAAAATTGCGTTCCCCGGTCGGTCGATCGTTTTTGATGAATTGAAGCACCGCCACGCTCCAACCCCAGCCGATCGCCCGGATCGCAACTCCAAACGCGCTTGAACTCTTGCCCTTGCCGTCGCCGGTCAAGTTTAAAAGCAAACCTCTGTCTTTTTCGTTTAACATAAGGCTATTTCAACCCTATTTTTCGGTAAAGCCGCGTCATATCCACCCGACTTCGCACATGATCCGCCAGACGATTCAACGCATTTTCCACGCCGTATTGGGTGCTTACTCCGCCCTTGGGCTTCCAACCTTTGGCGATTCTGACTTGATCTATCCAACTGCGTCTAAAACGGTCATTATCGAAAACGCCGTGCAAGTACGTGGCGAAATAGTTGCCCCGGATAAACCCGACCGCACGATCGAATTTATCGCGTATTTCGAGGAGTTCAGAATCAAGCGAAACGGTTTCGCCGTGATGAATTTCATAGCCCGACACCATCGTTCCGTCCGGCAAAAACGCCTGGGTTTGACGCAGGGTTTTCTTCGGTCTCATTGTGGTTTCAAGCGGCAAAAATCCAAGGCAATGCACGCACTTTTCCGGCGACTCCACACTATCCGGGTCAAGCAGACGTTCTCCTAAAAGTTGAAGCCCGCCGCAAATCCCGGCGAACAACGCCCCTCGTTTGGCGGCAAGTCGGATTTGCTCTGTCAAACCTCGCCGGTGCAATCCGGCAAGATCGGCTGCCACTCCCTTGCTGCCGGGCAAAAGCACCGCGTCCGGCTCACCGAAGTCGGCGGCGGCGGCAACTTTGCGAATCACCACATCAGGCTCGATTTCAAACGGCGTAAAATCGGTGAAATTAGCGATATGGTCAAGCTCGATTAACACAATATCCAGCGTCTTGGACTCTTTGGGAACAGGGCGGACAAACGAAAAATTCACCGAATCCTCTTCCGGCAAACCAATATCGAATTGATAATCGATAACCCCCCGCACCGACCGCCCGGTGAAGCGTTCAATCCAGGTGTTGGCATCGTCGAGCAACGAAGCGTCCCCCCTGAATTTATTTACTACAAAGCCGTCCACTAACTTGCGTTCACGGGGCGTTAAGGTTGCCCATGTCCCGGCGAATGCGGCATACACGCCGCCCCGGTCGATGTCGCCGGTCAACAGCACTTTAGCTTGCGCATAATCCGCCATACGCATATTGACTAAATCGTGGCTTTTCAGATTGATTTCGCCGGGACTGCCCGCTCCTTCAAGAACCATAACTTCGTAATCCGAAGAGAGCGAATCGTACGTTTGCGTCACTTCGCGCCACAACTTCGGTTTTTGCCCGATGTATTCACGCACATTATAATTGCCGACCGCTTGCCCGTGCAAAATCAGTTGACTGCCTTGATCGCTGTTGGGCTTAAGCAAAATCGGGTTCATGCGCGTCTCAGGGTCGATGCGGCATGCTTCGGCTTGAAGTGCCTGCGCCCGCCCGATCTCTCCGCCGTCCGGCGTGACAAACGAATTCAGCGACATATTTTGCGCTTTAAACGGCGCAACCGCAAAGCCGTCTTGCAACAAAATCCGGCAAAAAGCCGAAGTCAACACGCTTTTGCCCGCATTGGAACATGTTCCCTGCAACATCAATGCCGGGGTACGCCGTTTTTTGGCACAATAAGGTTTCGGGGCTTGCAACGCGTCAAGCAATTGCTCCATTTCTTTCTCTTTTCGTACCGCAATACGGTAGAATCCCTTGCCGAGACCGGGATACATGGAGCAATCGCGTATCGCGATTTTATGTTTCAAAAGCAGTTCGTTTGCCAGATCATCGCGGGAACTTTTTATTAAAATATAGTTCGCCTCGGAGGGAAAGACGGTAAATCCGGCAATCTTGCCGATTTCAGCAGAGAGCATACGGCGCAAACGCATTGTTTCACGGCGGGTTTGAGAGGCGAACCCCTCTTCGGGAAGGGAGAGCAAAAATTTCATCATTTCCCCGGCAGGAGTTGAAAGGGCCCATTCCCCCAACCGTTCACGCAACTTAGCTATTAGCTCTTCCGACCCGACGACCGCACCCATGCGCAATCCAGGCATGGCATAAAATTTGGTAAATGAACGACTTACAATCAGATTTGGCAAATCGGCGTTTACCAGTGATTCCGCCGGATCGGCAAATTCGACAAACGCCTCGTCCACTAAAAACAACGCCTCGGAATATTTGGCGACAAGTTCGGTCAACTTTGCTTTTTTTACAAATCCGCCAATGGGGTTGCCGGGGTTGCCGAGTATCACCAGATCGCCCTGGCGGATTTTTGCGCCGAAAAGTTGCATATCCAAGGCAAAATCATTCTCTTTGACCAGCGTAAAACGCTCTACTTCAAGCCCCGATGCCCGACATGACGCCTCATAATTAAGATAGCCGGGTACGATGATCAACGCCCGTTTTGCCCCCGATACACCCGGCAACAAGTTCAACAAGATGTTTGAGCCGTTTCCAAGGAGAATTCGTTCGGGAGGGATTCCCCATTTTTTTGCCAGGCACTCCGTGACGCTTTCGGCATACGGCTCGGGGTACGCGCCAAGCAGATCAAAGCTCCTGAAATAGCAATCGAACGCTTCGGGCGGAGAACCCAGAAGGTTTAAATTCGCGCTGAAGTCGAGTATCTCCTCGGCGCGACAATTCGCTTTTTTTGCCAACGCCACAAGATTTCCGCCGTGCTCAGAGCTAATTACAAAACTACCTTTTGTCATTTTAATTTTACGCTCCCGACAGGTACGCAATATGGTATTTTATCTTTTCCGAAGTGAATTTCCGATTCAATCTCAAAAATATCCCGGAGAATTTCCGTTTGGAGAATTTCTTGCGGCGTTCCGATATTTTTAATATGCCGATCTTTAAGCGTTACAAGTAAATCCGAACAACGCGCCGCAAGATTCAAATCGTGCAACACCATTAAAACCGTAATTCCAAAACGCTTGTTAAGATCACGCACCAGCTCAATTACCTCAAATTGACTGCGCAAATCCAAAAACGTGGTCGGCTCGTCAAGCAGCAATAAATTCGGCTCTTGAGTCAGCGTCATGGCGATCCACGCCCGTTGCCGTTCACCGCCCGAGAGTGTCGAAAGTTTTCTACAGCGAAACTCCTCCAGTCGGGTAAGACGCAACGCTTCGGCAATGACTTCGCGGTCGCGGGCATTTTGCATTCCTAACCCGGTACGGTGCGGAAAACGCCCGAATCCGACTAACTCCTCGACCGTCGTTTCTCCCGAAGCGTGATGAAGTTGAGGTAAAATCGCCATTTGCTTAGATAGCTCAATTGTGTCATAGCGATCAATCGCTTTGCCGTCCAGAAGGACACAACCCGAATGCGGCGCGAGCAACCTGCCGATAACTTTAAGCAAAGTGGATTTGCCGCTGCCGTTCGCCCCGACTACGGTCACGATTTTTCCGGGTGGAATTTCAAAATCCACGCCGTCTAAAACTATTTTTGCACCGTAAGCGGCTGAAACTTTTTGTAACTCAAGCCAGTTTTTAGAGATACCCTCAAGCTTCATAGCTGTGTTTCCTTAATAAATAGAGGAAAAACGCCGGACCGAGCAACGCCATAATGACCCCGACCGGCAGTTCCGACGGATCCATCACCATGCGTCCGATCGTGTCGCACATAACTACCATACTCCCCCCGAAAAGTGCCGAAGATGGAATGATAAAACGGTTGTCCGAACCGATGACCATACGTACCATATGCGGCGCGATAAGCCCGACAAACCCCAATCACCCCGCCACGCTTACCGCCGCCGATGCCAGAAGTGCGGCGGTGGCGATCAACAGCAACCGGGTTCGTTCCACGCGGATTCCCAATCCGGTCGCCACCTCGTCGCCCAGCGATAAGATGTTCAGGCGGTGGCTCAAAAACAACGCCATACATAGCCCGATCGCCATATACGGTCCGGCTTGAAAGATCTGTTGCCAACTGCGTGCTGCAAGTGAACCGATTGCAAAATCCAGCACCCCTCCCGCTTTTTCGGCATTCAACAGCAAAATCGTACTGCTGAATGCGCCGAGCATGGTGGAAACCGCCACCCCGGCGAGAATCAGCCGGACAGGACTTATCCCGCGTTTCCACGACAGCAAATAGACCAATAGTGCAGTACCCAGCGATCCGCAAAACGCCGCCGGAATCAACAGCGTGCCGAATTGCGGAAGGATTAGCATTACCACAATTCCGGCAAGTCCGCCGCCCGCCGAAACTCCGATAATACCGGGAGATGCCAAGGCGTTGCGCATAATGCCTTGTAAAATCGCTCCCGACACCGCCAAACTGCTGCCGACCAGGGCTCCCAACAACACCCGTGGCAGTCGAATGTTGCAGATAATCTGATAGTTGATTCCACTATTCTCAAAAAACAAGGCGTGGAGAATTTCACGGTAGGAGAGTTCCAGTGAGCCAAACCGCAAACTGATTAAAACAACGGTCAAGAGCAGCCCAAAGAGCATGACCAAGACGGTAAATCGCCCTGAATTTGTGCGTAAAAAACTCATAAAGCGGTTCTTTCGGGATAAAGTAATTCAGACAGATAGGTAAACGCCTCGGCAAAACGCATACCCGGCATTTGCAAAAAGAGAGACTCGGGGAGAAAATAGACCCGGCCGGACTTGGCGGCGGACAACTCGCCCCACGCCTGTTGCGACATAATTTCGCGCTTGAATTTCTCTTTAAGCATATTTTCTTCCCCCATAGTCACCACGAAAATAACCTCAGGATTCGCCATAAGCATCCGTTCGTAACTAAAAGCGACCCTTCTGCCCGGCACTCCGGCAGCGATGTTTTTGCCTCCAAGCATATTTATCATCGTTCCGATGTTCGACTCTTCCCCTTCAAGACGGAATCCGGCGGCGGTGGCAAACACAATCGCCGCCGAGAATTTCGGTTTGTCCGCCACACTCCGGCAAATTCGCTCAACATCTGACACAACTCGGTTTGCCTCGGGATTTTCCGCCATATTTCCGCCGTTTAAGCGACAAAAAAAGTCGAGCAACCCGGCGAAATCCCGAAAATTGTCATACTTGACTCCCACTGTTTCGACTCCGGTGCGGCGCAACGACTCCGCAAGTGAACGTTGCCGCTCATAGCGGTAGGCGTAAATTATCAAATCGGGGCGAAACGACATAATCTTCTCCTGATTTGGCGAAAATGCGCCACCGAAAACCGGCAATTTTCGTGCCGCTTCGGGCAACGTCTCAAAGTTGCGAATTCGGGGAATCCCCACGACTTCACCGCCTGCTGCATACCACAGTTGCACCAGAGAGCCGAGGCAAATTACCGTTCTTTGCGGCTTTTTGCGCAATTTCACCGTTACTTTGTCAACCTGGCGATAGCTGATGAAATTTGCATCTTCCGACACGATTTCGGCTCGCAAAGTACAGATTGCTCCGATTATAAGTACCAAACAATATAATTTCATGATCAAAACGGGTCGTATAGTTTATTGTTTTCTTCGCCGATATTGCCGATTTTATTTGCCACAAAAAATTCGTCCGACGAGTTTTTGCAATAGCCCATCGGCTCGGATGAACCGTGACCGTCGCCCCAAAGAATATTGGCGCGGGAGCCGTGGCGAAAATGAACGTTGTCGGAGTGGTTGGAAACCGTGGAAGTCTCCACCCCGTCTTTGACCTGAAAATGGGAGTAGAGAAAAGACTGCCCCTCGGTTAGCGACAGACTCCCGGCGTTGACCGTATCTGCCAATGCGACTGTACGGGAGGGATTTTTAGCTTTGCCGTCTTTCCAGCCGGCACCGCGCTTTTGCCCGTCTTTGACGAAATACTCCTGAGAACCGATGCCGTAAACGCTTAACCCGTATCCTGCCCCCTGGGATAGATTTTTTACCTCGACTTTGCCCGTCCACGAGGGGCAGACCATCGCACTGACGTTGCCGTTCAGATACGGGGCAAGCAACCCTCTGCTCATATCGATGCTTCCGCCGGAGAACCGTTCCCCGATCCATAATAACGCCGGTTTTGTACCCATGCCGTAGACCCCGTATGCCGGGATAAAGTAGCCGTAGTCGGCACTGTACATAGACACGCCCGCACCCATTTGCTTGACGTTAGACAGACACTTTGCGCTTCGCCCCCGCTCACGCGCCTGATTGAGTGCGGGCAGCAACATTCCGGCTAAAATCGCGATAATTGCGATGACCACTAAGAGTTCGATGAGGGTGAAGCGGAGGGAAACGCCATCGGGTCTGGAACGCATGATTTTTGTCCTTTTGTGTTACGCGCACAATATGTTGCAGGAAACTTTATTTGACCGCAAACGGGATCCGACTTTAGGGTATCTCTGAGAACAGAAGTAGCCTTTTACGGTTGCGCGACAGCCATGGAATTTCACCATAATTCACCGTATCACGCGGTCTGATGACAAAAATATACCGCCAAACTTTGTCGTTTTCAAGTTGAATCCAACCAATTACGCGCTATATTTATCCACAAGAGCTAAATGCAAAACTATTTTGTTTCTTTGACGCGCCTTTTTGTGTAGTGCTGCTACGCTTTGAAGCTTGCCAAAGAACAAAAATTTCTCAATAGTACCATCAAGAGCATGTCAAAAAGGTAGTTTTGCAATTAGCTCCACAGTAAGGAATTGGGGATAAATGAAATTGTTTGACAACCGTCCCATCGGCATTTTTGATTCGGGTCTCGGCGGGCTTACCGTCGCGGCGGCTTTGCGGCGCAAACTGCCCGGCGAAGCGGTCGTCTATCTCGGCGATACGGCGCGGGTACCCTATGGCGACAAATCGGTTGATTCAATCATCCACTTTGCTCATCAGGATGTCGAATTCATGCTCTCTTGCGGAGTGAAAATCGTAGTGGCGGCGTGCAACACGGTTTCGGCGGTGGCTCTGAATTCGCTCAAACACGATTATCCCGACAAAACCATCTTAGGCGTGATCGACTCCGGGGTGCGTGCCGTGATCGACTCCGGTGCGGAGAGCATCGCGGTAATCGGGACGCGGGCGACGATAAACAGCGATGCCTACCGGCGCGGAATTCATGCGGCAAACTGCGCGATAAAAGTCGAAAGCATTGCCTGCCCGTTGCTTGTGCCTCTGGCGGAAGAGGGGATCACCGCACCTGGGATACTCACTGCCGTATTTGACATATACTTGTCTAAATTGCGCAAGAATCCGCCAGACGCGCTGTTGCTCGGCTGCACTCATTATCCGCTTTTTGCGGAGGCGTTGAACTCCTACTTCGCGGGAAAAGTCAAGATTATCGACAGTGCCGGCGCCTGTGCTAAATATACCGCCGAATTTCTCGAAACGAACAAAATTGCGGCGCAACCCGACAATTCGCCGGGCTTTGGCTGTTTCGTCACGGACATGCCCTCGGAATTCCAGTGCCACGCCAGGCGTTTTCTCGGAGGGCAACTCCCCGACCGGGTTGAAAAAATCAGTTTTGCCTGATTGGCGTAATTTTACTCGCGGAGTCAAGTTTTGCGCCGTGATAATGGAAAAATCCGCAAACCTAATGAAAAAATCCGCAAACCCGGTCGAAAAATTCTTGCGGAGAATGGAAAAATTCGCAACTACGATATATGTTAGTACCATAACGAGGTTTTTATGCTTGAAAAAATCACCAATGGAACCGCGAAAATCGCGCTGATCGGTCTCGGCTACGTCGGGTTGCCGTTGGCGGTAGCCTTTGGCAAAAAATTTGACACCATCGGGTTTGACATCAAAAAAAGCCGAATCGAAGAACTCAAAAACGGTTGCGACAGAACACAGGAAACCTCCTCTTCCGATCTCGCCGATGCCAAGAAACTCCGCTTCAGCAACTCTCCGGAAGATTTGCGTCATTGCGATTTTTATATTGTTACAGTACCCACCCCGGTGGATCGCTTCAATACACCGGATTTATCACCGCTTTACAGTGCAAGTGAAACCGTTGGGAAAGTAATCTCCCCGGGTGCGGTGGTGATTTACGAAAGCACGGTTTACCCCGGCTGTACCGAGGAACAGTGCGTGCCGGTAATCGAACGCGCCAGCAATTTGTCGTTCAATCGCGATTTCTTTTGCGGCTACAGCCCGGAACGGATCAACCCCGGCGACAAAGAGCATACTTTGGAGAAAATTCTGAAAATCACCTCCGGCTCGACTCCCGAAGTTGCCGGGCAAGTTGACGCGCTTTATCGTTCCATTATCAAAGCCGGGACTTTTCGCGCCAGCTCGCTGAAAGTCGCTGAGGCCGCCAAAGTTATCGAAAACTCCCAGCGCGATTTGAATATCGCTTTTGTCAACGAATTGTCGAAAATTTTCCGTTTGCTTAACATCGATACCCGCGAAGTGTTGGAGGCTGCCGGCACCAAGTGGAATTTTTTGCATTTTCAGCCGGGTCTGGTCGGGGGGCATTGTATCGGAGTTGACCCCTACTATCTCACTCACAAGGCGACCGAGCTGGGCTATCACCCCGAGGTGATTCTCGCCGGCAGAAGAATCAACGATAGCATGGGGCGATACGCCGCGACCGAAGTAGTCAAGCTTATGATTCGCAACAACAGCAAGATTATGAATTCCAAAGTCTTGCAATTGGGGATCACCTTTAAGGAAAATTGCCCCGACATTCGCAACTCACGGGCGGTGGACGTGGCGAACACGCTTGCCGAATTCGGGTGCAAAGTGGATATTTGCGACCCGCACGCCGACCCCGCCGAGGTAAAGAAATATTACAATCTCAATTCCTTTTCCACGCTTGACGGAATCGATCTTGCCGACTACGAGGCAGTTATTCTTGCGGTTTCGCACTGCGAATTCAAGCAGCTCAATCCCGAAAAATTCAAAGAAAACAAATCTGTAATATACGATATAAAAGCCATGTGGCCCCGTAACCAAGTGGATGGACGACTATGAAAAACGATTTTTCCGCGATGAAAGGTAAAACTATTGTTGTTACCGGCGGTGCCGGTTTTATCGGCAGCAATCTGACGCAAGCTCTGCTCGATGCCGGAGTCGCCAAAGTAACGGTGCTGGACGATTTTTCGACCGGCAAGCACGAGAATCTCGCGGAGTTTGCCGACGATCCGCGTTTTGTGCTTATCGAAGGCGATATTCGCAACTTTGCAACTTGCTGTCAGTCGGTCAAAGGAGCCGATATTGTGTTCCACGAGGCGGCGCTCGGCTCGGTGCCGCGCTCGGTGGAAGACCCAATGACCACCTCGGAAGTCAACGTCACCGGGTTTGTGAATATGCTCAAAGCGGCGGTCGATGCCAAAGTCGGGCGTTTCGTCTACGCCTCAAGCAGCGCGGTCTACGGCGATGATGCCGAGTTGCCCAAAATCGAAGAGCGAATCGGCAAAGCTCTCTCGCCTTATGCCATCTCCAAATACACCAACGAGCTTTTTGCCGAGAATTTTCACGATCTTTACGGCATTGATGCCGTCGGCTTGCGCTATTTTAACGTCTTTGGACCTAAACAAGATCCGGCGGGTGCTTATGCCGCAGTGATTCCCTGTTTCGCGGCAACGATACTTCAACACCGCTCCCCGGTCGTCAACGGCGACGGGAGTTTTTCCCGCGACTTTACCTACATCGACAACGTGGTCGAAGCGAATTTCCTCGCAGCGTTGACCCAAAACCCGGCATCGCTCAATATCAGTTACAATGTCGCCGCCGGCAAAGCGACGACCTTGCTGGAACTCTTTGTGGCACTAAAAAAAGAATTGGCGAAATTCGACCCCGAAACCGAAAAAGTCGAATTGATTTTCGGACCGGAACGCGCCGGTGACATACCCCACTCTCTGGCGGATATTTCTCGCGCCGTGCGTTTGCTCAACTACAACCCGAGTTGCAGCGCGCAAGAGGGATTCGCCCGGGCGGCGGAGTGGTACTTCAAGAATTACGGCGGGAACAACGCTTCATGAAGCGGGCGTTAATCACCGGAATAACCGGGCAGGACGGTTCGTATCTCGCGGAACTTTTGCTGTCAAAAGGCTATGAGGTTCACGGCATCATCCGTCGCGCCAGCACGTTTAACACCTCGCGAATCGATCACCTCTACAAAGATTTGCATGAGGATGATGTTCGTCTGATTTTGCACTACGGCGATCTCACCGATAGCAGCAATCTGAATCGGCTTTTGGAAAAAGTTCAGCCCGATGAAATTTACAATCTTGGCGCGCAATCGCATGTTCGCGTCTCGTTTGAAGTCCCCGAATACACCGCCGATGTGAACGCCACCGGGACATTGCGACTGCTCGACGCGATTCGCGAAAGCGGGTTGCACAGCCGTTTTTATCAGGCTTCGACCAGCGAACTTTACGGCAATGTCGCCGAAACTCCGCAAAACGAACAGACCCCCTTTAGACCGCGCAGCCCCTATGCCGTCGCAAAACTGTACGGCTACTGGATCACCAGAAATTACCGCGACGCATACGGACTGCACGCCAGCAACGGAATCCTCTTTAACCACGAGTCCCCCCGTCGCGGCGAAACGTTTGTCACGCGCAAAATCACCATGGCGGTCGCTCGGATCGAACGCGGTTTGCAAAAATGTTTGTATATGGGCAACCTCGATGCCAAACGCGACTGGGGATACGCTCCGGATTACGTCAAAATGATGTATCTGATGTTGCAACAAGACGAACCGGGCGATTACGTCGCCGCCACCGGGGAATCCCACTCGGTGCGGGAGTTTATCGAAGAGTGTTTTCGCATCGTCAACCGCCCGATAGAATGGCGTGGCCAGGGAGTGGACGAGCTTGGCATCGATACCTCTACCGGGAAAACCGTTGTACGCATCGATCCGCGTTATTTCCGCCCTGCGGAAGTGGATTTTTTGCTCGGCGACCCCTCCAAGGCAAAACAAAAACTCAACTGGGAGCCGACCACGCGTTTTGCCGATTTGGTACGTATTATGACCGAGGGCGACCTCAGATTGCTCGACAACGCGAAATACGAAATCGGCTTTTGAACCTATGGAAAAACACGCCAAAATCTATATTCCCGGACATCGCGGCATGGTGGGTTCGGCAGTCGTCCGCCGTTTGATCGCGGAGGGGTACGACAATCTGCTTGTGCGTAATCGCACTGAACTTGATTTGACCGACCGCCGATCTGTAGAGCAATTTTTCGCCGCCGAGCGTCCCGAATATGTCATCCTTGCTGCTGCCAAAGTCGGCGGAATAAGGGCGAATATGCGCGATCAGGCGGGATTTTTGTACACCAATCTTGAAATTCAAAACAACGTGATTTTTGCCGCCCAAAAAAACGGATGCCGTAAACTCTGTTTCTTGGGCAGCAGTTGCATTTACCCCCGGGAAGCGGCTCAACCCATTCGCGAAGAGTCACTGTTAACCGGACCTTTGGAGCCGACCAACGAGGGGTATGCTCTATCAAAAATCGCCGGGTACAAACTCTGTCTATTTCTCGCCAAAGAGCAAAAATTTTCGACCATATCGCTTATGCCGTGCAATCTTTACGGGACAAATGACAATTACGACCCCGAGAACTCCCATGTCTTTCCTGCGCTTGTCCGCCGTTTTGTCGAAGCCGCGGCGAATAATTCCGCCGAAGTCACCCTTTGGGGGACAGGGGCAAGTTTGCGTGAATTTTTGCACGTTGACGATCTGGCGCGGGCGGTGATTTTATTTATGCGAGAACGCTCCGAGCCGGAATTTTTGAACATCGGTTACGGCAGCGATTTGTCGATTCGCGATCTTGCGACAAAAATTGCCCGCAGTGCCGGGTACAGCGGAAAAATCTGTTTCGACCCCGATGCCGCGCCGGACGGTATGCACCGTAAACTCCTTGATGTCTCCCGCGCAGAGGCACTCGGTTGGCAACCTGAAATCACGCTTGACGAGGGTATCGCCCGTACCGTCGCGGAATATCGCGCATTGTGCAAACTATGAGCACGGTAAAACCCGCGGTTGAACCAAGGCTACCTCTAAGGCATTTTGCCGATTTTAGCGGCACTCTTGAAGCCAATGCCCGCCAGGAACGCGCCAAACTCGGCATTGCCGATACGGAAAAAGTTTTGCTGTTTCGCGGCGATTTCGTGCCGAAAAACATGCCGGGAATTTTGCTTGAGGCGTTTCTTTATTTTTTGCAAACGGCAAAAATCGCCGACTGGCATTTGATTCTTGCCGGAGCCGGTTCGCTCGAAACTACGCTCCGCGAAATGGCAAAGGGAGATTTGCGGATACATTTTTTGCCGTTCGGCGAACCCGCGATAACTTATCGTATCGGCGACCTATGCGTGTCACCGATCGGACACGGCAATTCGGTTGCGGAAGCGATGATCTCTTCCCGAGCGGTGCTGGTCACCGAAAAAGCGTCAAACACACTGTTTTTGATTCAGCCCGGAGTCACCGGCTGGAGCGTCGATTCCGCTCATCCGGAACTCTGGTTCGATTACATGAAAGCTGCTTCGCAAACGAAGCTCCGCGCCATGGGGAAATCCGCCCAAGAATCGTTTTTGACGCATTTTTCCGAAAAAAAGGTGGATAAATAGGGATTTTGCGTCTATTGTATTAAAGAAGCTGATTGCAAAACTGTTTTGTCCGCTTTTTCAGCATAATTTTATCGGCATTTTGAAAGCGAAATATGAAAAGTAAAACCATTCTGGTCACCGGGGGCGGAGGTTTTTTAGGTTCTCACCTCTGTGAAAAATTGCTCAAGTGCGGTAATGACGTGATCTGTGTGGATAATTTCTACACCGGGAGCAAGCGTAATATCCGTCATTTGCTCTCCGACCACAAGTTTGAGCTGATCCGCCACGATGTGACCCATCCGCTTTGCGTTGAAGTTGACGAAATTTACAACCTTGCCTGCCCGGCATCGCCGATTCATTATCAGCGCGACCCGACTCAGACGATCAAAACTTGTGTCCACGGCGCAATCAATATGCTGGGATTGGCGAAACGCACCGGGGCGAAAGTGCTTCAGGCATCGACCAGCGAAGTCTATGGCGATCCGACTATTCACCCCCAAGTAGAAGAGTATTGGGGCAACGTCAACCCGGTGGGGTTGCGTTCCTGTTATGACGAGGGCAAACGTTGTGCCGAGACGCTGTTTTTTGCCTACAATTTGCAATGCTCACTCCCGGTAAAGATCGTGAGGATCTTCAATACCTACGGGCCGCGCATGTTGCCGAACGATGGACGCGTGGTCAGCAACTTTATTTTGCAGGCACTCAAAAACGAGGACATCACCATTTACGGTTCCGGCGAGCAGACCAGAAGTTTCTGCTATTGCGACGATCTGATTGAGGCGATGACCCGCATGATGGCTACCCCCGATGAGATTACCGGGCCGATCAATATCGGCAACCCGACCGAATTTACCATTCTTGAGCTTGCCGAGCTGACGATCAGTTTAACCAACTCAAAGTCGAAGATCATCAAAGCTCCGCTCCCGTCGGACGACCCGAAACAACGTCGCCCCGACATCAACAAAGCCAAGAAAATTTTAAAATGGCAGGCAACTACGCCGTTGCGCGACGGGCTGGCAAAAACCATCGATTATTTTGACCGATTGTTAAAGGAAGACCCGGAATTCTGTCGATAATTTATAATCAACGAGGTTATTTTATGAAAAATATTTTGTGTATCGGTGCCGGTTATGTGGGCGGTCCGACCATGGCGGTCATTGCCGACCGTTGTGCCGATTGTAAGGTGACGGTTGTAGACATCAATGCTGACCGAATTGCGGCATGGAACTCCGATGAACTGCCGATTTACGAGCCGGGACTTGATGAAGTGGTCAAACGTTGCCGCAATGTCAACTTGTTTTACTCAACCGATATATCCAAGGCAATCCGCGAAGCCGACATTATCTTTGTCAGTGTGAATACGCCGACTAAAACTTTTGGAGCCGGTGCCGGGCGTGCCGCAAATTTGCAGTTCCTCGAAAAAACCGCCCGCAGCATCGTCGAATATGCCGAAAACGACAAAATCGTGGTGGAAAAAAGCACTTTGCCGGTGAGAACCGCTCAGGCGATGAGCCGCATTTTGCATTCCAACACCAAAAATTTGAAGTTTCAGATCATTTCCAACCCGGAATTTTTGGCGGAGGGTACGGCAATACGCGATCTGGAGAACCCCGACCGCGTCTTAATCGGCGGCATGGAGACACCCGAAGGACAAAAAGCGATCGAAGAAGTCGCATCCATTTACGCCCATTGGGTACCCCGGGAGCGGATCATTACCACCAACCTCTGGTCGAGCGAATTGACCAAATTGGTCTCCAACGCATTGCTCGCCCAGCGGGTTTCGTCGGTCAACAGTATTTCGGCACTTTGCGAAAAAACCGAGGCGAACATCGATGAAGTCGCCGGAGCTGCCGGAAGAGACAGCCGGATCGGCTCAAAATTTCTCAAGGCCAGTATCGGATTCGGCGGATCATGCTTCAAAAAAGATATTCTCAACCTCGTTTATCTTTGCGGACATTACGGTCTGCCCGAGATCGCTGAGTATTGGGAGCAGGTGGTAAAGATAAACGATTTTCAATCGCGCCGCTTTGTCGGCAATATGCTCGGAGCGATGTTTAACACCTTCGCCGACAAGAAGATCGCCATTTTTGGATTCGCCTTTAAAGCGGACACCGGCGACACGCGGGAATCTCCCGCCTGCGCAGTTTGTTTGCAGCTGCTTGAGGAACACGCCCGCTTGAGCATTCACGATCCCAAGGCACTCGGCAACGCCAAACTTGACCTTGAGGGCGTAGAGGGCGATATTAGCTATATCGAAGACCCCTACAAAGCCGCCGAGGGAGCACACGCCATCGCGGTGATGACCGACTGGGATAGTTTCAAGACGCTCGATTATCAGAAGATTTTCGACTCGATGGAGAAGCCGGCGTTTCTATTTGACGGACGCAACTGCCTCGATCACGAAGCTCTGTACAAAATCGGCTTCAACGTCTACCCGATCGGCAAAAAGCATCTGACCCATTTTTAGAGATACCCTTTAATCCCGTGGTCTGTGTTACTCCTCGGCTTCTGTCGAAGCCGAGGGGGAATCGCCGACAAAATGCGATTGGCAACCAATCCGGTTGCAGCTTTCACGGAATCAGGATAATATTTCAAAAAAACCTTGATATATTGGCGTAACTCTGCTATATTTTTTAGCATGATAATCTATAGGCTATCTCTAAAAATTGCAAAATAACCTTTTGTAATTGGCTCTACAGCATAGGAAGGTGCGGATCATGGACATCGATTGGGGAAATCTCGGATTTGAATTTTTGCCGACCCGAAGCAACATCAGATTTCATTACGCCGACGGCAAGTGGGACAACGGTAAATTGTTCAACTCCTACGATATTACCCTGAGTGTTGCCGCCAACGCGCTTCACTATGGGCAGGCGATCTTTGAAGGCGGCAAGGCGTTCTGCTGCAAGGACGGCAAAGTGCGGATTTTTCGACCCGATGAGAACGCCAAACGGTTGAATGTCTCCGCATCTCACTTGCTTATGCCGGAGTTCCCTGTGGAGAAATTCGTCGAAGCAGTCAAAACCGTGGTAAAAGACAATATCGATTTTGTTCCGCCATACGGCACCGGCGGTTCGCTCTATATTCGCCCGGTGATGTTTGGCACCACCTCGCAAATCGGGGTCGGCGCAAGCCTTGAATACGAATTGATCATTATGGTTGTCCCGGTGGGCGCGTACTACAAAGGCGGCATTAAGCCGGTGGATGCGATGATTTCACGCGATTACGACCGCGCCGCGCCGCATGGCACCGGGCATATCAAAGCGGCGGGCAACTATGCAGCAAGTCTGATCTCAGGCAAGCAGGCGAAGAGCAAGCATTGTGCAGTGGCTCTCTTTCTCGACCCGGCGACCCACACTTTTGTCGATGAGTTCGGCACGAGCAACTTTTTGGCGATCACCAAAGACGGCAAATATGTTACAACCCAATCGGATTCCATTCTCGCGTCGATCACCAACAAATCGCTGATGACCGTCGCCGCCGATTTGGGCATGACGGTCGAGCGTCGCAAAATCCGCGCCTCCGAGTTAGCCGATTTCGCCGAAGTCGCCGCCTGCGGCACTGCCGTGGTACTCACCCCGGTCGGTCGAATTTTTGACGGCGAAAAGGTGATAGACTATCATCTTACCGAGATCGGCCCGGGTCTGAAGCGTCTCTACGATGAGATGACCGGTATTCAAGTCGGCGAACGCCCCGACAAACACGGTTGGCTCGTGGAGATTTAAGTTATGAAAATCCTTAAAGCGCCCGCCGAACTTCAGGCGTTCGCGCTGTCGTGCAAACGCTCCGGCAAAACTATCGCCTTGGTTCCGACCATGGGTTTTTTACATGCTGGACACCTCGCCTTGATCGATATTGCCCGGCAAAAGGCCGATGTTGTGATCGTCTCGATTTTTGTGAATCCGACTCAATTCGGTCCAAACGAAGACCTTGAGCGTTATCCGCGTGATTTTGAGCGCGACTCCAAGCTTTGCGCCGAACGCGGCACTGATCTGATTTTCGTCCCGAATCCAGAGGACATGTATTGCTCCGATGCTTCTACCTTTGTCGAAGAAACCAAGTTGTCGCAGCCGCTTTGCGGCGCGAGTCGTCCGGGGCATTTTCGCGGTGTAACGACCGTGGTAGCCAAGCTTTTTAACCTCGCGTTGCCCGATTACGCCGTGTTCGGCATGAAAGATGCGCAACAGCTTTTGGTGATTAAACGCATGGTGCGGGATCTCTTTTTTCCGGTGGAGATCATCGCTGCGCCGTTGATCCGGGAGCATAGCGGTTTGGCATTGTCGTCGCGCAACGCCTATTTGAGTGCGGACGAAAAATCCCGCGCTGTGGTGCTTTCCCGCGTGCTTGATGCCGCCGGTTCCGCGCTGAGAGCCAATGGCATTGAAGTGCTTCCGGGCGTATTGGAGTCGATGAAACACGAGATAAAAAACGCCGGGGGAAAAATCGACTATGTTGAGGCGTTGGATGCGTCAACTCTTGAGTCTCCCACGGCAAAAACGGTGGATTTGCTCATTGCACTCGCCGTCTATTTCGGCAAAACCCGATTGATCGACAACACATTTGTTTGGGTGAAATCATGAAAAAACTCTACTACGACTCCCCGGGCTTCGAGGATGAATTGTTATCTCTCGTCAATCGTCCGGGCTATCCGCCCGAAATCGAAGCGCAAGTTGGTGCCATAATCGAGGATATAAAAGAACACGGCAATCAGGCAGTTGTCAAATACGCCGCCCAATTCGATAAAATCGAGCTTGACCCAAGTTGTTTTAAGGTTACGGATTCGGAGATAAACGAGGCTGCCTCACTCCTTTCGGAACGGGAAAAAAACGCGATAGTCACCGCGTTGTCGCAAATTCGCGATTTCGCGTCAGCTACCCTTCCGCATGATTGGAGTTCATCCCCCCGATCTGGGGTGACGCTGGGCGAAAAGTTCACCCCGTTGGATCGGGTCGGAGTTTATATCCCCGGCGGCACCGCTCCGCTGGTTTCCACGGTGTTGCACACCGCCGGAATCGCCGGAGTTGCCAAAGTTCGCGAAATTGTCGCGACCACCCCGGCAAATCGGCAGGGAAAAGTTCACCCGGCAGTTTTGTACGCGATGCGTCAAGCCGGAGTTACCGAGATTTATCGTCTCGGCGGAGTTTACGGAGTGGCGGCACTCGCGCTTGGCACGGAGTCGATTCGCCCGGTACAAAAATTAGTCGGTCCGGGCAACGCCTATGTCACCGCCGCGAAAAAGCTGCTGTACGGCAAAGTGGCGATCGATATGGTCGCCGGACCGTCCGAAATTTTGGTGATTGCCGATAAAGAGGCAAACCCGGAGTTTATCGCCGCCGACTTGCTCAGTCAGGCTGAACACGGCTCGGGTCTGGAGCAGGCGGTTTTAGTTACCACCGACCGGGCGATGATCGAAAAAGTTCAAGCGGCGTTTTTACAGCAAAAAGCCTCCTTGCCGAAGCTTGACACGGTCGAACGAGTTGAAACGAACGGGATTTTTTTAATTCACGCCGCCGACTTGAAACAAGCCGCCGAAATCGCCAGTGCTTACGCCCCGGAACATCTGGAGATTCACACCGTCAACCCTGAGTCGGTAGCAACGCAAATCACCGCCGCCGGAGCGATATTTCTCGGACAATGGACACCTGAGTCGGTCGGGGATTTTTGCGCCGGTCCGTCGCATGTGCTGCCGACCGCGTCGAGTGCCCGCTACTTTAACGGTATTGAGACGGTCAGTTTCTTTCGCCGCAGCAGCTTAGTTAAGTACGAAAAATCGGCTCTTGAACGCGAAGTCGGCATCGTCGAATGCTTCGGCGAAATGGAAGACCTCGCCGCCCACGGTCGTGCCGGGACAATCCGCGTAAAATGAGAGAGGTAGCCCTAAAAGTTATTTCCAGCTGACGATGTCGTCTTCGTTACCCGACCCGGTGCCTTCGGCGGCGTTTTTGCCGTTGTCATCGACGCCGTTCGGCCCCCATGAGTAGACGACCGCTTTGCCGGATATTTTTTTATTGCTGTCGTCAGGACGCTTAATCTGATCGGAAAAATCGGTGTTGATTATAATCACATAAGGATTTCCCCACGGGTCAAGCCACAAATACGGCTTATTGTTCGATAGATCCTCGGACGGGTCATATCCGTTTTTTGGTTCAAGAAATTTGATTTTCCGCTTATTGATATTCAGTTTTGCACTCGAAGCGAAGATTTTGGTGTTCGAGGGGTCAACGAGTTCGGCGATGAATTTGTAGTAGCCATCGTCGGAAGTGCTTTTCTTTAGTGTCACACAACCGTCGCTCGCTCCCGGGACATACTCAACGTCGGCTTTGACCATCTGCCCATAGGTGTTTTCCACACTTTTCAGAGCCATGAGAATCGTGTTCATATCCGCCTTGGCCTGAGTTTCCCGCCCTTTTTGCTGCCCCAACATGACTGCGGGAATCAGCAATCCGGCTAAAATAGCGATAATCGCGATAACGACCAGAAGTTCTGTCAGCGTGAATGAATTTCGTGTTTTCATAATTTTTAACCCTTGTTTTTTGAGGTAGCCTTTAGAATTGCGACTACAATAACTTATATCCTCTTTTTGATATATTACGACATTTTAAATCAAAAATCAAATCAGATTCGATTTTTTTTGCTAAAAATGCGACAAGCTACATCAGGTACAGGGCTGCTTGCAGGAAAACTCCGACGATGAGCGGGACGGAGAAGTTGTCGTCAATATGGATCTGCTTGGAGTAAAACTCCGCCATGCAAGCCGGGAACAGCGCGACAAATCCGGCAAGAAAAAGTTGCCAAGACGCACCGATCAAAAAAAGGTAGATCGTCAACGCCAAGCCGCCGACGAGGATAAACCCCGCCACCCCCTCCAAACTCTTGCCGTTGGCGGTCTTGTGTCGCCCGAACCGGCGACCGATCAACGCGGCGGCGGCATCGCCGGTGAGCATTACAGTCATCGCCCCGCCAGCCGCGACCTGACTATAAAGCACGGTCACTAACAGGGCGGACATAAGCACATAAGCTCCCCCCGAAACCAGCCATGCACCCGGTTTCGGAGTTTTGCGCAACATGTGTCCAAACAAAAATGCGTAAATTTGCGATATTATCGGAACTCGGCGGACGTAAGCGCGTTCCGCCCCGACCGTGATTGCTAAAAGCAACGCGAACACTCCGGCAGTGACCCAGCTATTCGGAATCAGCACCACGGCGAAAACCATCCACAACGACGAAAGGTGAATGAGTTTGCGTTTGAGTTCTTCAGTATAAGTTATCGGGGAGTCAGCCATAGAAAATCCTGTTTTTTGGAGTTGCCTGGAGCTAATTGCAAAACTATTTTGCCCACTTTTGAGTCCTATTGATTTTTTTGCTTCCTTGACTCGCTTTTTTGCGTAGCACTGCTGCGCTTTGAAGCTTGTCAAAGAACAAAAATTTCCCAATAGTACCGTCAAAATCATGCCAAAAAGGTAGTTTTGCAATTAGCTCTTTAGAGTTGCATTTTGAGAAAATACCACGTACCGTCAAAATATGCAAACAGAACGTTGAAATTCCTTGAATTTGTGTTTGGGTGGCTGTATATTGTCCTTGTTGATAAATTCATCCTGAATCATCTAAAGAGAGTGGGAGACATGAGCGAAAATAACGTTGATATAAAAAATTCCGAAGCCGATTACAGTGCCAGTAAAATCACCGTCTTAGAAGGACTTGAAGCGGTTCGGGTGCGACCGTCGATGTATATCGGCGACACCGGGCAGCGCGGTCTGCATCATCTGGTCTACGAAGTCGTCGATAACTCCATCGACGAGGCGTTGGCGGGGTACGCGAGCCATGTGGCGGTGACGATTCACTCCGACAACTCCATAACCGTCGAAGACGACGGACGCGGTATTCCGGTGGACATTCACGAGGGTGAAGGCAAGCCGGCGGTTGAAGTCGTGCTGACGATTTTGCACGCCGGGGGTAAATTTGACCACAATTCCTACAAAGTTTCCGGCGGATTGCACGGCGTGGGCGTCTCTTGCGTAAACGCGCTGTCGGACTGGATGGAAGTCGAAGTCTACCGGGGCGGAATCGCCTACCAAATCAGATTTGAGCGGGGCGTTACCACCATGCCGCTCAAGCAACTCGGTCCAACCGCCAAGCGCGGGACAAAGGTTAATTTTAAGCCCGATGGCACGATCTTTGCCGATACGGTCTATGTGCGGGATATTCTTGCGAAGCGGTTGCGCGAATTGGCGTTTCTTAACAGCGGAATCCGCATTATTTTCTCCGACGAGCGGCTTGAGCCGGATAATCCGCAACGTTCCGAAACCTTTCATTACGAAGGGGGTATTCGCGAATTCGTGGCGATGCTCAACGCCAACAAGACGCTGATCAACCCCGAAGTGATCTATTTTCACCGCGAACGCAACGGCATTGATGTTGAAGTTGCCATGCAGTACAACGACAGCAGCAGCGAGAACGTCTACAGCTATGCGAACAACATCAACACCATTGAGGGCGGTACTCACTTGACCGGATTTCAGATGGCACTTACCCGCACGATCAACAATTACACCAAGGAGCGGATGAAAAACGACACCACGCTCTCGGGCAACGATGTTCGCGAGGGATTGTCGGCGGTAATCAGCGTAAAAGTTCCCGACCCGCAGTTTGAGGGGCAGACCAAGACCAAGCTCGGCAACTCCGATGTACAGGGCATTGTCAGCTCGGTCATCAACGAGGAACTCGGCGATTACCTTGAGGAAAATCCGCAAATCGCCCAAAATATCGGCAATAGCGCGATGTTGGCGGCGCGAGCTCGCGAGGCAGCCAAAAAGGCGCGGGAAAGCGTGCGTCGCAAAGGTGCGCTTGAAGGGCTGGGGTTGCCCGGAAAATTGGCGGACTGCTCTAATCGCGACCCGGCGTTGTGCGAGTTGTACATCGTTGAGGGCGACTCGGCGGGCGGTTCGGCGAAATCCGGGCGCGACAGCAAGATTCAGGCGATTTTGCCAATTCGCGGCAAGTTGCTTAACGTCGAAAAGGTGCGTATTGACAAGGTCTTTGCCAACAAGGAGATTCAGTCGCTTATCTACGCTATCGGCTGTGGTATCGGCGAGGAGTTCGACGTGGCAAAGGCGCGTTATCACCGCGTGGTGATTATGACCGATGCCGACGTGGACGGTTCGCATATCCGTACCTTGTTGTTGACGTTCTTTTTCCGGCAGATGAAGCCGTTGATTGAGGCGGGCTACGTGTATATCGCCAAGCCGCCGCTTTTTAAGGTTACCCGCAAGAAAAAAGAGCAGTATATCGATACAGAGGAGCAGCTTGACCGTTACTTGGTGCAACTTGGCGGCGAAGATTTGGTCGTAAAGACCTCCGATGGCGAAACGCTGACTCAGGAGAAGTTAAATTCATTGGTCGAGCTTTATACCCGGGCGGCGCATGTGTCGCAGGGGTTGCGCCGTTGCGGAATAGAGCCGCAGGAGTATTTTGAGTCGATTCGCGACGACGGTAAATGTCCGATCAGCCATGTAACCGTGCGTGAAAACGACGGTACGACCACGCTCAAATACCTTTATACACTCGAAGAGCAACACGCCTTTTTGCACGAGGCGGAAGAGCGGCTGACCGCCGGGTTAGCCCCCGTGGCGGCTCAGGACGGCGAAATTTCCGAAAGTGCGGCAGCTGAGCGGGCGGCGGAGCTGGCGCGTCATTTTGACATTACCGACATCTTTGAGGCAACTAATTGCGAAATGCTGATCGGCGAACTCGGTCAATACAATTTAAAACCCGGCAATATATTCGATCCGAGCGGGGTGCTTTATACGGTGCAAAACGGCGAAGGCAAACAAACTCAGGCGCAATCGTTGGAGGAGCTGTTTTTTCAGGTTCGCACCAACGGTCAGACCGGGTTGCGCATTCAACGTTACAAAGGTCTCGGCGAAATGAACGCCGAGCAGCTTTGGGAAACCACCATGGACCCCGAAAGTCGCAAGATGATCAAAGTTACCATGGAAGATGCGATCGTCGCCGATCAGATGTTCACTCTTCTAATGGGCGATGTGGTTGAGCCGCGCCGGGAATATATCGAAAAATACGCCGCCGGGGTCAAAGATCTTGATATTTAAAGATTTATTCCTAACGGCAACAATATCAAACAGGAGTGGGGACAATGGCGGAAAAAGAGCAAAAAGTCACCGATACAAATAGTGGACGCGATAAAAATCTTCAGATCGCGATCAGTCAGATCGAAAAGAGTTTCGGCAAAGGTTCGATTATGCGCCTGGGTGACACCGGCGCGGCGCAACGCGATGTTCCGGTCATTGGCACCGGCTCTCTGGCGTTGGATTTGGCACTTGGTATCGGCGGAGTTCCGGCGGGGCGTATTGTTGAGATTTTCGGACCCGAGTCGAGCGGCAAAACCACATTGTGTTTGCATATTATCGCCAATGCCCAGGCCAACGGCGGCAAATGTGCGATTATCGATGCGGAACACGCCATCGACCCCGGCTACGCTAAAAAAATCGGGGTGGACATCGATAATTTGCTGATTTCGCAGCCGGATTGCGGTGAGGACGCTCTTAATATCGCCGACACGCTCGTGCGTAGCGAAGCGATCGACGTGCTTGTCGTTGACTCCGTGGCGGCACTGGTTCCCAAGGCGGAAATCGAAGGTCAGATGGGCGATTCGCATGTTGGATTGCAGGCGCGATTGATGTCGCAGGCGTTGCGCAAGCTTACCGGCGCGGTGGCGCGTACAGGGACATGTATTATCTTTACCAATCAGATTCGCGAAAAGATCGGCGTGATGTTCGGCAACCCCGAAACCACCACCGGCGGAAACGCATTGAAATTTTACTCCTCGATTCGTATGGATATTCGCAAGACGACCACCATTAAAGACGCGGCGGGCAATATTATCGGCAACCGGGCGCGGGTAAAGGTGATCAAAAACAAGATGGCACCGCCGTTCCGTCAGGCGGAATTCGATATTATGTACAACGAGGGGATCTCAAAAGCCGGTTCGATCCTCGATGTCGCTACTGATATGGAAATTTTAGAGAAGCGCGGCAGCTGGTTTAGTCTCGATGGCGAACAGCTTGGGCAGGGACGCGACCAGACCAAGGCGTTGATCGCCGAATCTCCCGAGTTGCAACGCAAACTTATGGATAAAATCAACGAAAAAATCAAGGGGGGAAAGACCCTTACTGACGAAGTTTCGGAAAACGCCGGAACGGAAGCGGCCACCCAACTCTAAAGGGAATTGCAAAAAACTACCCGGATATGAAACCTACCTATAAAAATGAAAAAGACCATTTTCATAGCGATGACACTGGGAGTGTGGTTTACCGCACTTCTTGCTCCGCTTTGCGCCGATGAAGCCTCGGAGCGACGTTTGGGCGAAGAAGCACTCGCCAACGGCGACTACAAAAATGCCGCGAAATTTTTTGACAATGCCCGGCAAGTGGCGGCGCGTGACGCGGAAAAATGGGGTGCGAACACTCTTGCGATGGCCGATGCGAAATTGCGCGGCAACGACATTGAAGTGGCAAAGCACTTACTCGCCGAGTATCGTTCCCGTTTTCCGGCACGCAGTGCCGGGATGTTGCCGGGGCGGATTTTAATGGCGGAACGGCGTTACAGCGAAGCGGAAGATTTTTTTGCGTCACTTGTGTCGGGAGCCACCGACCCGGATATCGCCTGCGCGGCGGAGCTTGGGATAGGTCAGTCGCGTCTGTTGCGCAAAGATTACCGTGGTGCGTTGGAAAAATTTACCCAGCTTGAAAATGAGAATGCCGATCTGCCGCAATGGGTACGCCGGGCGCTTGAGGCACGAATTTATACGCTAATTGAGTCCGGGGACATAAAAAGTGCCGAAACTTTGCTTAATACCTCCAAATATCGCAAAGACAATCCCCGATATTGGCGCATTCTTGATCTTTTCGCCGCATTGCGGGGAGGAGATTTCGACCGTTTTTTTGGCGACTGGTCGGAGTTGCGCAAGGCGGGATGGAAGCGGTCAACGCCTATGCTTTACGAGCTTGCCATCGACGGGGCGCGCCTGGCGTTGCACAAGCAGCGACGCGATGCGGCAGAAGTGCTTTGGAGCGACGCATTTGACTTGGCGCCTTCCGAAATTGAGCGGCAAAACGCGTTGCGGGAGCTTATCAATCTGCAAGCCGGGCATGACCCGGAATTGGCAGCGGAAAGCGTGCGACGCTACTTGAAGTTTTTCCCGGATGACCCGGATCGTATCGGTTTGCTGATGCGCGGGGCGCGGTTGTTGAGCAACATCGGCAATGTCAAGCAGTCGGTCGAACTGTATTCGCGCATTACCGGCGACAATCGGATTCCGGCAGAAAGCCGTCTGGCGGCGGCGCGTGAAGCGGCGATAGCGGCATCCACGGCAAAATTGTACGATTTAGCCGAGCCTATGTTCCGCTATCTGATTGATCAGTCGGAGACTCCGGCGCAAAAGCAGGAAGGTGAGTTGCTGTTGGGTGAACACTTCTTCCGGTGCGGAGATTTTGTTCAGGCGGCGAAGTTGCTCAAGAGCGTCTCCGATGGCAATGGAATTCGAGCCGAAACTGCCCGTTTTTGGTTGCTCAGATCACAAATTATGCTCAAGTCTTATGCTGATGCGGTTCCATTGGCGGAGAAATTGCGCGATGCCAAAGATCCGAAACTTCGGGTGGCTGCGGAATATTTTAGGGCGTATTTGCTTGAAAAACGCGATCAACTGTCATCGGCACGCAGTGCTTATGAGCGTTTTTTGATATTGCACCCTGATTCGGAGTATGTACCCGCGGCAATTTTATCGGCGGCAGAGCTGGCGTTGGCGTTGCGCGACTATTCGGTGGCGGCGGAGGGATTTTTCCGTTACGCCGACTTGAAGCCAACCCCGGACGACGCGGCGCGTGCGCTTTATTTGGCGATGCAATCAGGTTACTTCGGCAAACGTCAGGAGGATGTCAACCGGGCGTTGAAACTTCTTGACGAACGTTTTCCGGGCAAGGCAGGTTCGCTTGAGGCGCATTTGCAATTGGCGGATTATCTTTTAGCGGGCAGAGATTTATCCGGAGCGGAGGCGCAGTTGTCCAAATTGGAGCAATTTCAAGACGCGAAAGCCCCCGAAGTTGTGGCGGAGTTGCTCTTTCGCCGTGCTCAAATCGCGGTAGCTAAATCGGATCTTGACCAGGCGAAGAGCCTGCTTAAGACGTTGCTCAAAAGCGAAGAAAAAAGTGTGTTCGCCGCCGATGCGGCAATGTTGTTGGGCAATATCGAGTCCGACTCCGGGCGTTACTCCGAGGCGTTGGCACATTATCAGGAGGCGCAAAAATTGCGTCCGGATGGACGTTTCGGCAGGATCGCCTCCGGGCGAATTGCCGATTCTTTTTACAGTATCTATGCCGAAACGTTAAATTTAAAAGATCTTGCCGCCGCGACAGAGCTATATAAGAAGCTGTCGCAAGATTCCGCCGATCCGCGATTTCAGCTTCAGAGTCTTTATAAACTCGGCAAATGTCGGGAGTTGTCCGATGAGCCGGAGTTGGCACTTGAGACGTACAACCGAATTCTTTATATCGCGCTTGACCAGAAACGTCGGGGGATGATACCCGATCCCGTCTGGGTCGGCAAAGCCGGTTATGCGGCGGCATTGGTCTACCTTAAGCCGGGGACACCCTCCGGGGCGCGGGAGGCGCTTCGGGTGATCTGGATTTTGGAAGAACTACAACTATCGACCGGGGAAGATTTTGCCCGAATCCGGCAGGAAATTCAGAAAAAATATAATTTGCAAAGGAAACCGTGAAATGTCATTGGCGTTAAAATTGATGGAAGACGGTGGCCCGATTATGTGGGTTATTTTGTTTTGCAGTGTGATCGCCTTGTTTATTTTTTTAAAGAAGGTGTTTCAATTTCACCGCGAAGAGATCAACGTCGGCGAAGTGTTGCGCGGATTGTTCAATGTTTTGCGGCGCGACGGTTTTGTCGAGGCGTTAACGCTTTGTGACCATACTCCCGGACCGGCGGCGCGGTTGTTGGCGGCGGCAATTCGCGCCTATGAACGTGGCGATGAAGATATTCGCAAGGCGATGGACGATGCCGCGCTTGAAGAAATTCCAAAGCTTGAACGGCATATAAATTTACTTTCCACGCTCGGTTTTGTGTTGCCGCTGATCGGTTTTTTGGGTACTGTGCTTGGCATGATGCAGGTGTTTGAAGCCGCGCAAGGCAGCGAGGCGTTTTCCGCCACTGACATAGCCGGAGCGGTCAACATGGCGTTAATTTCCACTGCGGCGGCGCTGTCGGTGGCGATTCCCTGCTATCTTGCCTACAACTATCTGGTCGCGAGGGTTAACTCGATTACACTTGATATGGAGAAATCATCGCTTGAAATGCTCGGTTTTATCGAGCGTCGGCGCAAAAATGCCGGAGGGAGTCAAGAGGAGACGCAAAAATGAATAACTCTGCATCGATCGGGACTCGGCGATATTTGCCGAAACTAAAGCCCAAGAGCGGGTGGCCGGAGCTGACTGCGCTGATAGATATTCTCTTTTTGGTGTTGCTTTTTCTCTTCTTGTACAGTTCGTTTGTGCGGGTTACGGGCATTAAAGTTAATTTGCCGCGGGTACAACCGTCGAGTTTTGCTGATTTGGAACGGTTTGTCGTGACGATTACCCGGAATGGCGATGGGGGTAGACTGCTCTATTTTAACGATCGCCCGATTAAAATTGAAGAGTTGAAACAACAGTTTAACGAGGTTCACGGGCGTAGCCAAAGCGCGACGATTATCATCTTAGCCGATCGCGAAGTCACTTTAGAGCAGAGTGCCGAAATCATGGCGCTGGCGGAAGCGGCCGAACTGGCGAGTTTCTTAGTGACAATACAACCCGGGTCACGCCCGGAGACGGTGTTCGGGCAATAGTTCACGGAGGCGTATGGCGGGAGTTCCGAAATATTTGCTGAGGCGGGCGATTACGCCGGATTGGGTGCTTACATCAGCAGCGTTGGCGTTGACATTGCTGGTGTACGGCGCGTTGTTGCTGTTGCCGAAATACCACCCGATAACGCGGGTGGATAGTACCCGTAAAAGTCCGGGTGTGACACTCTTGAATCAATCGGGTTTGCCGGAGGATGAGTGGAAATATCTCGTGTACTGGGCGACGGTTCACGATCCGTCGCAGATTTCCCGCGCCGATGCGCATTCGGGGTATATGGCGTTTCTTGAGCGTCATCGAATCCGTTCGATCGAATCGCCTTCGGAAGAAGTCGCGACGAAAAAATCGGATATTCCGACTCTGCCGCCGTTGCCCAATTACATCGTGCTTGAGCCGGCAGGAGAGTCAAATGTGAAATCTTATCGCGGAGCTTCTTCCGACTTTGGAGCGTTTCACCCGATTCCGCCGGTCAGAGAGTTGCGAGTTACCGATGCAGAAGGCGAGTTGTTGCACCTATCGAAATTACGTTTGCCGTTGGTGGAATCGAGTACAATAGTGCATCCGACTATCGTTGCGGTGCGAAAAAGTGGCGACCTGACGCGGCAACATCTTCTTGAATCCAGTGGAATTCCGGCTTTGGACATCGCGGTGTGCGAGGCCGTCGCTGCGGAAAATTTTGAAAATACCAAAACGATAATTGTCTATTGGCCGGAAATGACTCAGAAGGAAAACGCTCAATGATCGGAATGTCTTACGCTAACGCATTGTTCGCTTTTTTTGCGCTTTGGCTGATTTTTATCGGCATTCTCTGGTGTCGCGAAGTTTACCGGGTCAAGCGTTACAGCTGGAATTTGAGCAACAGTACGCTGTTTCATTGTGACAATTGCCACCACTCTTTTATCATCAAAGAGTCGGTCAATTTAGTGCGTTGTCCGCGTTGCAACTCGGTTTGCATTTGCCGTAAACGCTCGGGGCAATAGAGGATAAGAGAGGAAAAATAATGGGGCGTTTGATTATACTGTCAGCTTTGGTAATTTTATTTTTCGCCGGGTGCAATGCGTTGCCTCCGGGCAATCCTCCTTCTGGTGAGATTGTAACGACCCTTCTTCCGACGGAGCGGGACAAGCGCGGAGCGGAAAATGACTTGGTCACATCGTTGTTTGGCTATACTTTGCAACATTGCCCCGGTAGCTCGGTCGCCATCGAAGCGGATTCGGCGATGATACCCGTGGCGCGACGGGTGATCGAACGCACCGGTCGGATCAGCGGAATCTTTTATTCGCCTCAAGGGGAGTATTTGCTTCGGGTACGCACCGAGGGAAACCGCTGGGATTTTTCGCTCTACGAACTCAACGGCAACCGGGTGGTCTGGCAAGAGAGCGTGGCGATTTCTCCGCAGGCGAAATAGTCCCGAAAAGTTCGTGGGTATCTCTAAAAATCTCACCTCCAATTTGCGAATCTGCCAAAATTTAACACAACGTGAGTTTTTAGAGATACCCTTGTATTTTTGGCAAAAAATGCTACATTAACTTAAGGGTATCTCTAAAAACTGGAAACTTGGCTGAAAATTGCATCTCGCATTCGTATGCACGACCTTGCGCACATCTGGTTAACTCCATGTTAGCCAGATGCTTGCAAAATCGCGCCTACAAATTGCGATTCTGCCAATTTTGTAACTCAAGCAAGTTTTTAGGGATACCCTCAATAAATCTTTAGGGGTAGTCTTTATATAAACAAATAGGGAAAGCTGAGCATGGCGGAAGTGGCGAACGGATACGACAGTAATTCCATAAAAACGCTCTCGCCATTGATGCATATCCGCCACCGTCCCGGCATGTATATCGGTCGCCTCGGCGACGGTTCTCACCCCGATGACGGGATTTACGTCTTAATCAAAGAGATCATCGACAACTGTATCGATGAATTCACCATGGGGGTTGGTAAACGCATTGATATTGTGCTTGACTCCGGCAGTGTGACGATTCGCGATTACGGTCGCGGCATTCCGTTGGACAAGGTGGTCGCCTGCGTCTCGGAGATGAATACCGGAGGCAAATACGAGGGAGAGGCGTTTGCCTACTCTATCGGGCTTAACGGGGTTGGAACCAAGGCGGTAAACGCACTATCTGCGCGTTTTGTCGTTCGTTCGCACCGGGACGGAAAATTTCACGAGGCGCGTTTTGAGCGCGGTGTTCTTCAGGGCGAAGAGAAGGGCGACACTACCGAACGCAACGGGACGTTTGTCGCTTTTACGCCGGATTCCGAGTTGTTTCCGGGCTACGCTTTTAAGCCGGAGTACCTCGAAAAGCGGCTTTGGATGTACGCATATTTGAACAGCGGATTATCGCTTTATCTAAATTCCCAACTTTATTTGTCGCGGCGCGGGCTTGAGGATTTGCTCGAAACCGAGATCGGCGAAGACAAGATTTACCCGATTATCGCGTTAAAGACCCCCACGCTGGAATTTGCCCTGACCCACAGTGACAATTACGGCGAAAGTGCCTACAGCTTTGTAAACGGACAGTACACCAATGACGGCGGGACGCATTTGTCAGCATTCAAAGAGGGGGTGCTCAAGGCGATCAACGAATTCTCCGGCAAGAGCTTCAAAGCCGACGATGTCCGTGACGGTATGGCGGGTGCTATCGCTATAAAGTTGCGCGACCCGATTTTTGAGTCGCAGACCAAAAACAAGCTCGGCAATACCGATGTGCGGGGATTTGTGGTCGGGACGGTACGCGATGCGATCGTCGATTTTTTGCATAAAAATAAAGACGTTGCCGAAATCGTTATGGACAAGGTTTTGCGCAGCGAGCAGATGCACCGTCAGATTCAGGCGATGAAGAAAAAAGGGCAGGCCGCTGCGGTCAAAAGCAAATTGCGCATTCCGAAATTAAAGGATTGCAAATACCACCCCGGCGACAAATATCCGCGTGGGGTAGTGCCATCCGACACGATGATTTTTCTGACCGAGGGAGACTCTGCCGCCGGGTCGCTTGAGGTGTGTCGCGATGTGAATTGTCAGGCGATTTTCGCATTGCGTGGCAAGCCGATGAACAGTTACGGCGAGAAATTCGAGAAGATCTACTCCAACGAGGAGTTGACCTTTCTTATGCAGGCGCTGGGCATTGAGGACTCCACCGACAATTTGCGCTACGACAAAGTGGTCATCGCCACTGATGCGGATGTGGACGGGTTGCATATTCGAAATTTGCTTATCACATTTTTTCTGATGTTTTTTGAGCAGCTGGTACTTTCGGGGCATTTGTACGTGCTTGAAACTCCGCTGTTCAGGGTGCAAGCCCCCAAGCAAAGCCCGATCTACTGCTACAACGAGGCGGAGCGCGACGCGGCGGCGCGTAAACTCGGGAAAAAGTCCGAAATCACCCGATTTAAGGGGTTGGGAGAAATTTCGCCCAAGGAGTTCGGGCGGTTTATCGGCGAAGAGATGCGCATTCAGCCGGTTACGCTGGATAATATGAAAAATGTTCCGGAGTTGCTCGGCTTTTTTATGGGCAACAATACCCCCAAGCGTCGCGAATACATTATGACCAATTTGGAAGTCCCGAAATATGAGTGAAGAGCAACCTCAAAACCCGGAAAATGAGCCGATTGAGCCGGTTGAGCAGCCGATTGAGCCGGTTGAGCCGGAAATTGCCGACGAGTCCGCCGTTGCGGCGGTGCGTCATCGGGGAGGCAATGAATATTTCCGGGCGATGATGGATCAAAACTTTTTGGAATACGCCAGCTATGTGGTAAAAGACCGGGCGATTCCCGATGTCGATGACGGATTTAAGCCGGTGCAACGGCGGATTTTGTGGTCGCTCTACAAGATTGACGACGGGAGAACCCACAAGGCGGCGAACGTTATCGGGAACACTATGCATTTTCACCCCCACGGTGACGCGTCGATCGGCGATGCTTTAGTGGTGTTGGCAAATAAAGAATATTTTATCACTAAACAGGGGAATTTCGGCAATATCTTGACCGGGAGTCCCGCCGCCGCGCCGCGTTACATCGAGTGCAGCCTCTCCCCCATGGGGCGCGAAGTGCTTTTTAACAACGACATCACTGAATTCGTCGATTCTTACGACGGGCGAAGCCAGGAGCCGGTGGTGTTGCCGGTCAAAATTCCGTCGCTTTTGATGCTTGGCAGCGACGGCATCGCGGTCGGTATGGCGACTAAGATTATGCCGCACAATTTCAACGAGCTGTTGAATGCGCAAATCAGCCAGTTGCGGGGCGAGCCGTTCGCGTTGTACCCCGATTTTCAGCAGGGCGGTTTAATGGATGTCAGCGATTACGAAGATGGCAACGGTAAAATCACTTTGCGTGCCAAAATCGATATTGAGGGACGCAAGCTGATCATTCGCGAAATTCCGGCGACCACCACCACTGAGAGCTTGATTGCCTCAATTGAAAAGGCGGCGGAGAAAAACAAAATTAAAATCGCCAGCGTCAACGATTATACCACCCAAAACGCCGAAATTGAGATTATTCCGACCCGTGGGTATGACCCGGAACGCACTCGGCAGGCGCTTTTTATGTACACCGATTGTTCGGTGTCGATTTCGGTGAATCTCACGGTTATTTGCGAGAGCCGCCCGGCGGTGATGAGCGTTACGGAGGTAATCAAACGCAACACGCGCAAACTCCTGGAGTATCTGAAACGCGAGCTGGAAATCGAAAAGCTCAAACAAGAAGAGCTGTTTCACGCCAAAACTTTGGCGCAAATCTTTTTTGAAAATCGCATTTATAAACGTATCGAAGAGTGTGGAAGCGAGGAGGAGGAATATGCCGAAGTTCATTCCGGGCTTGCTCCATTTAGGAATCTTTTGCGGCGCGACGTCACCAACGAAGATGTCGATAAGCTTTTGGCGTTGCCGGTGCGGCGTATTTCCCGTTTTGACATTGAGAAAAATCAGCGCGAAATCGCCGAAGTCCTCGCGAAGATGAAAGCGATCGAGAAAAATCTCGCCCATCTCAAAGATTACGCAATAAGCTATTTGAGCAAACTTTTGGAAAAGTACGGTCATATGTATCCGCGCCGAACTGAGATTGAGCAACTCGCCAAGATCGATCGGACGGTGGCGGCGTTGAATAATATCAAGATCGGCTGGGATCGCCGAAACGGCTATATCGGCAGTGCAATTAAAAGCGATGATGTGCTTGCCTGCAACGAGTTTGACCGCTTTGTTTGCGTCAACAAAAACGGCATGTACAAGGTTATTGCGTTACCGCCGGAGAAGCTGTTTGTCGGAAAACTCTACGACTTCCGCAAATACGATGCGAATACAGAGTTCGGCGTGATTTACCGGGAAACCGCGTCCGGCAAATATTACGGTAAACGTACGACAATTGGCGGATTCATCCTCGACAAAGAGTATATGATTTGCCCGGTGAAATGCAAACTTGAACTCCTTACTCCGCGTTCGGATGCAATTTACGCATTGTTTGAAACCGATGCCCGGGGCAGGGTGAGCGAAAAAGAGCTGAATCTAATGGAATTGCCAATTCGCACTCCCAAGGCACGAGGGGTTTTAATTACCGGCAAGACGGTCACAAAGATTACGCATCGCCGTTATCTCACCCCGGAAGAAATTGAGTCGTTACGCCGAGTTGAGGCAAAAGACGGGGTGGACGAAGAAAGTAACGGGCAAATAACGGATGAAATAACGGACGAAATAGCGGACGAAAATCCGCCGGAAGTGATGCCGGAAAATCCGCCGGAAATTGAATCCCCTTCTGAAACGGCGATAGAGGAAGCAGATACTTCAATAACGGAATCTACTCCGACACAAAAAGAAGAGACTTGTGAAGTTGCAGCAGAATTTGTAGAGGAAACGGCTACTCCGGCAGAGGAAATAGTTATCGCTCCGGCAGAGGAAAAAAACCTGATTGTGACTGATATTGCGGAAACGGCTACTCCGGCAGTTGAGATTTCGGAAGTTTCGCCGCCTTCAAATGCAAAACGCCCGCGGGCAAAAACGCCTAAAGTCAAAAGTGTTGAAACTCAAACGAATCCCGCTGATGACAACGACGAAAACGAATTCGGCATGATCCAGTCTGAATTCGGATTTTAGAGGTGTTTCATGAATTCGGCGATTAGCCATTATTCGGAAATCATTGCGAGTCGGCGAAACTGGATTCTGTTCTTTGGCTATGTCAAAATTACCGGCGTGGTAATTGGCGGCGGTTATGCGATTATCGCGGCGGCTCAAGAGGAGTTTGCGCATCGCCGTAAATGGCTTTCCGAAGACGACATACTTGAGATGATCACAGTCACTCAAACCGTCCCGGGGATTCTCGCCTGCAACTCAGCGATCTACATCGGCTGGCGAATCAACAAGTTTGCCGGAGCTCTTTGCGCGTTATTTGGCGCGATTTTGCCGTCATTGATTATCATTGTTGCAATAGCTGCGGCGATCGGCGCAATGTCGCATTTTATCGATAACGAGTATGTGCAAGGGGCGTTTCGGGGTGTCATCGCCGGTATTGTCGGTTTGGTGATCGTCACCGCGCTGAAAATGCGCAAAAAAGCACTGGTCGGAGCCTTTGGCCGGTTAATCGCAATCGGTTGTTTAATCGGCATGTGCGTTTTTAAAGTCAATCCGGCATGGTTGATTGTAGCATCTATAGCACTTGGCATAGTCAAGGTCGCTTTTAAATATGCGGAGAAAAGACCATGACGCTTTGGGCAATTTACTGGACTTTTTTTAAATTCGGTTTACTCTGCTTTGGCGGCGGGTATATGCTCGTTCCCCTGCTCTCGGCAGGGCTGGTCGGTACTTCGCCCGGCGCGGTGCTTACTCCTGAAGCATTTGCAAACCTTATATCGATTGCGCAAGTGACCCCCGGACCGGTCGGAATTAACACGGCAACTTACGTCGGTTTTACGCAACAAGGGGTGTTCGGAGCGATTTTAGGGACGTTGGGGATAGTGACCCCCGCGCTGGGGCTGGTTATTCTTGCGGTAAAACTGCTGAAAAAGTATGAGAAGAGCGTTCCGGTACAAGGCTTTTTAGCCGGAATGCGTCCGGCATCATTTGGGTTGGTGCTGTCGGCGGCGGTGATTTTCGCCGAACTGTCGGTTTTTCGCACGGCGATACCGTGGGGAAAATTCTGGAATATTTTGAACGGAACGGGTGACGGAATAGGTGGATTCGGGGTAAATTTGGGGTGTGCCTTAATTGCGATCATCACGGTTTTGGTGTTGTTCAAGACAAAATTTTCTTTTGTCGCCTGGTTGCTGATCTGCGCTTTATTCGGGGTGTTCTTTTGCCGATAAGGAATTTTTGCAATCAGCTCATAGGATTATGCGGGAGGAATCACTCCGGTTTTGCATGGTTGGTTTTCTCCTGCACGCCGATGTCTTTTAGAAAACGGCAGATGTTCTCGGTCAGAATTTTTTCGCCCGCCGGAGTGAGTTTGACTGCCTTTATCGTCTTGGTCGTTCGTATATAAGCTTCCGGTACATTCAGTCCCGTTGTGAGATCGGCCACAAATATGCCATCGGTCTCTCTTCCTCCGAATTGACGGATCAACTCCCGGTTGAACTGCTCGGCGGTTCGATGGAGTGGATAATATAGTTGCGGTAAATCTGCCGGAAATGTCACCGGTTCGCCTGTTGATTCTGTCCCCAGTACCAAAAGAACATTCGGTCGGTGCAGACGAATTTCGTTTACCAGTTCTGACAAATTGGTCAGCAAATCATCCAGACGTTTGCCGAAATGACTCTCAGCTTCGGTAACGCTAAGCAACTCGCCGGAACAAAGAACCATAAAGACCATATCGATTTCCTTGTCCTTGGGCAGCAATAATTCTGAATCGTCCCAATAGGATTTGGGACGTCGTGGAGTTCGACCGTTCAGCAACTTTTGATAGGTTTTTGAATAGTACCAGATTTTTTCAGCTTTCGTATTATCATCGGGGTTGACGACCTCAATTGCCAGTCGCTCAAGTAGGGCATTGGGCGAAAAATGGGTATAAGGACTACTGAAAAACATTATTCGCAATGGCATCGGGAGTACTTGCCGACGGGGGCGCTCGAAAATGACCGGAGAAGATTCCGCATTGGACGGGAAATTGGCGAGCGGCTCAGGATTGCCCAGATAAAAAGGTTTTACCGTGACGGAAGAGGCGGAATTATTCACGGTCAGATGCAATTGCCGGCGCATAAGCTCAAATCCTTTTTTATTGAGCAGCCGGAAGGTTAGTTGTCTGGTTTGTCCGATGTCGATCTTCTTTGGTTGAAAACTCCAGCACTCCGGATACCGGATGCCGTAATTCGCGTTGACTTCAATTCGCCAATCCGTTAGATTCTCAATCGGGAAAATCTTCTGATAGGGAAGCTTAAATAGCTGGTCGTGCGGTATGGTTATGACCGAATCTTCGGACAAATTCTCGGAGCGGCGACGAATAAAATCCTGCATTTCCGGCGTATAGATTGTCGCTCGGTCGATCTCGTAGAGCAAATAATCGTAAGTGCGGTATCGATAGGATTCGATCAATTTTAACGGAATTGCCTGTTGCAAATATCGCCGAATGGTAGGATCGGCGATCGGGACTCTGGTCAGAAAAAAGAGGCGTTGGCGGTGTGGCAGGGTTTGGTTCAGTTGATCCCAGAACTCATT
>JAISIP010000073.1 GCA_031261965.1 Victivallales bacterium
GTGGGTAGTGGGCAGTGGGTAGTGGGCAGTGGGTAGTGGGCAGTGGGTAGTGGTCGATGTAGGGGCGACCATTGCGGTCGCCCGTTTCCTGTATAACAACCGCGAAAAGAATTTCTCTATAATTTACCCGTCAAAAAAATATTGCATTTTGCTTAAAATGATCTTGCATTCTTCAAGAAGGGGGATTACTGTACTTTTAGAGTTCGTTTCTTTAAACAACATTTAAGGGGAGAAAAATCATGTTTATTAGGAGCAGAGCAGAGCAGAGCAGAGCAGAGCAGAGCAGAGAATCGTTCCGCGGGTGACGGGGGTATATATTGCCAGTTGAATATATGCGTGAAATCACTGCTGTTCAGTGTGTTAGCTTGTTTTATGCTGAACGTCCCGGCGTTCGGGGACGAAAAAGACCAATGGCACAAAAGCGGTAATCATTACAACTACGAGCAGTCGGAGTTCACCACCTTTGAGTATAACGGAACGGCGGGAAGTTTAAACGGCTACACATTGAATCCCGGTGGAGCACCCGACGGATTCTCTTATGTGGCAGATAAAACCACCGCCTCCGCCGGTGGCTTGAATGTCAGTGTTCAAGGCGATGAAGAAACCGGTTCAGGCGGAGTTAAAAAGTTGAAACTCAACAGTGCAGCCAGTGCGACGGCGTGGATTGCGGCGGACACTTCGCCGGTGGCGTTTACGATCTCCATGTCGGGCGAATTGACCAACCCCGGCGAGGGCGAAAACCCGGTTTCGTGGAGTGCCTCCGCCGGAACAAAATTCTTTTGGATTGCGGCTTCCGGATATGACCAAAAAGAGATCAGCGTCCCCGCCGGAACCAGTTTGACTTATACCGCTTACGAAGGCGACAGCGGCAAAAACAGCAATTGGACGGTTTCCAGAGCAGGAGAAAGTTCGCAAACCAAATCAAATACATCAAATATCACCTTCAGCCGCAGTTTTTGGGGTAATATTACAGCTTGGTTCACCAGTAATCAGTCGGTTACGACTCCTGTCCCCGGAGTTTATTACATTTCCGCCAGTCCAACCGATAACAATAACAGATCCGATTCCGATGTAATGACGGTAATTGGGATAGCCTCTATTACAGGAACAACGGGAACTGTTTCAGTCGCAAGTACTATTGACAATACGGAGAACCTGACCGCCGACCAGACGATGTATCTTTACAAAGGGCAGGGAACGATCGATTTTTCAGCCGTTAAAGACCCGGTCAACTCGGAATGGCCGGTTGGATACCCCAAATGGAAAAATGGCAATACTGTGGTTGGAACCGGTGAAACATACACTTTTGATGCACCCTCCTCCGCCGGCGAACACATCATTACGGCACATTGCGGCGACGGTTACTATAAAGCTATAAAGGTAATTGTGTTTGAGCTGCAAGCTACCGATATGGCTTTCAACTATGATCGGACATCTTCAAGCAGTGACGGCATGAATCTGCGAGCCAGTTACAGCGGAGCCGAAATCGTCGCGCCGGAGGCGACCGCTGCCGGCGGCGACAAAAAAGCACTCTATAAAAAAGATACGTCAATAACGATCAAGACCCGTTTTGAAATCGAGCCGGTCGGTGCCACACCTGCTTTGAAAGTCATGGCAACAGTTAGTGGCGGCAGCATCGAAGGACTTGACGAGGAAAGTATTACGATAAATGATACCGGCATTTCCGATGGCGATACCATTGCCACCAAGGAGGGGTTTGTGGCATTCAGCTCAACCAAAGAGACAGCCGACAAAATCAAGAAAGAGACCTACGATTTTCAATGGAAATTAACTGAAATCGGAGGTGAGGAGTTGACCACACCCATCGACTTGAACAGCTTCGATGGCGTTACGGTATATACGGTATTGGATACACCTCAGTCCCCGTGGACTCCAAATGGCACTGGCACCGCACAGCCTTGGGTCAATGCGCTGGATTTTGCCATTGATAATTGTGACACGAATGATGAGAAGACCAAATTGGGAGCAATTTCAAGCGTTACCAGTTATTTGGATTCAAATTCCAACTGGCATTACAACAATGTTTCAGGCTATCCATCAACGTGTTTGGATAATATAGCAATGACCGGAGGAGCAATGACTGCTCGATTTAACTTAACGCGGTTTATGGGAGGAGGAGCAGTTAACTGTTACGACTCAGGTTGCGCTGTCAATGTGGTGTCTTCTTTGCTTGGAGTAGATGCTGGATCTCAGCGTCAAATGCCATTTCAAGGATGGTATGCCCACTGTTATGCCACATATAACGGCGGTGCTTTTGATTCATGCCGGGCAGGTTCTGTTCCGCTTGTCATAAACGAGCCCCTAACTAATTACGAAAGCTATGGAGGACCAGTAGTTATTGTAAGACCCACTCAAATCAGATAAATTATATGAGGATAGAATCATGAGAATCATTTTGATAGCAGGATTGATATTTATGGCAACTTTGCAGTCAATTCAGGGCGAGGTCAAGAAATCGCCCTATGCTGAGTTGCAACCTTGGGTAGACTCCCATGTATGGGAGATGTCTCTCCCTAAGAGTATTGATGAATTTTTAATAAAATACAAGTTTCCCCGAACGGGTAATACGGCTAAAGATACGCAATATCAGCAAAAATTAATTGAATTTTCGCAAAAGATGAAAGGCTTAAAAGTCGGCGATCAATATTTTGCAGTGGTGTTTCGCGACAAACTTGTGCAGAATGAAGAACCGGGAGGAGCACTTACCTTTCGTTTTTGTTTCATGAATAGAGACGGCGAAAAGCTTTATTGTACGGTTATAGCCTCCGAATCGGAGCAAAAAGCATTGGATTATTATCCGACAACTCTTCTTACATCTTCCGGAAATCCCAATGTTTTATTGACTTATGCACGACATATAGATTTTGGCCGTTTTTGCAGATATTTGCAACAGGAAGGATTTATTGAATATATCAAAGGTATTTATGACGTGAAGTTATACGGCAATGAGGTGTGGGATATGCAAGCCATTGCCGTTGAATTAGATAAGACGCTTACCGGACAAGTCGCATTTCTTTCGGAAGAGCAACCGGAACTACTTAAAATAAGAACTCTTTATCTGAAAAATGATGTCAAGTCTCCCCCGGAGTAAAAATGATTGAAAAATGGTGCCAGTCTTTGTATGTTGAAAAATTGTTTATTGTAGCAGGAATCTTACTGATCGGGTTGTTCGATGTCGATGCCAATGATCAGGGGTTGGCGAAAAATCGCATAGCGATTATAAAATCTCTTGGTTTGGAAGAGAACCATTTTGGTCGGGAGAATTTAAAAGTTTCATATGCCGATAATCTGTTTAAAATCTCCTCTTTGAGTAACCGGGAATATGGGTATTATTTGCTCGAAAATTCGAGTACATCGCGGGGGATTGTTCATGTTTCATCCCCTAAAGTGGGTGAGACGATTATGAGCATTCGTCATACGGTGTCAAAAAATCAGTATGATGCTTTTAGGGAATTGATTTCACAGTTGAGCAGTAGTTCAATGACCCCAGATTTATTGGCAAAGACTTATCGAAAGATTGATGCGGATCTTGGCGAAATTTGTATTGTCAGTGCCGGGTTTGATGATAAGGAACAAACTTTCTCTCGCGTGGCAAACATATGTTGCTGGATTCGTAACGGGGTGGTTTTTATTGCATCTCCATGGCATCCCAACTTGCAATTCTTGTCGCTTTTGCGAAAAATCGACAAACTCATTGCAGGGAGTACCGGCGATATATCAACAAAAACCATTGGAAACATAAAATAGGAGGTCACAATGTTTGCAAAGATATTGATTGGAATCATTACCATGTTCTGCATTGGGTGTTTAGGCACGGAGGACGATAATACTTTCGATAGTATAATTGCCAAAAATACTGAGAAATTTATAAAGCATTTTAATTTTTCATTAGATCAGGAAAGTGCAGAGCCATTTAAAATAACGCCTCTGCAAATTTTAAAAAGTCCGCTATTTGACAAGTTTGAACTGGAAGGCTATTTATGCGAAGTTTATAAAACAGATGGTGTCATTTATCAGGCTGTTATATTTAAACAAAATGAGAGAATAGCCCGATGCGAATTCAGAACAGCTGCCACGCGACGTGACTCAATAAGAACATTGGGGGGGTGGATGACGTTTAGCTCTATGCCAATTGAACTTTTACTCAAGAATTACGAAGTCGAGAGAAATAAAATTGGAGAAGACTGTTTTTATAATAAGTCCTATAATAAGAAGAGTAATCGTTTTTCTAAAAAAACCGTATGATTTACTTCATTCGTCACGGCATTGTTGTTTCATTGACAAATGAAATTACGGACTGTCCCGTCGGAGAACTTGCCAAGGCAATAGATGATAAAATACTCAAAACATTAGCGAATTGCGATAAAAAAGCACGATAATTCTATCGTGCCAATCTTTAATCTGCGTGCGATAGAATGAATTACTTTTTTTACATCCTTTTCGTCGTTTCCGGCTGTTTTGTGGCTTTTACTGTCCTATCTGACAGCGAAACGCAACCTCCGATAACCGTCAAGGAAGAATTTCGAAATCATGGTAAGCTGTTTACCCGGCAGGATGTTATTGATTCGCTGAAATTGCCCATGACTGAGGGAGAGGTGAAAAATCCATTGTCGTTTGAGCTTGCCACGCTGAAGTCGTGGCAAGGCGCGAAGGGGTTCGCCATGGTCGGTGATTTTGAGACCAATGAGACATCGTCTGCGGTCTCTTTTTCCTTGGCTGATGTACAATTGCATCAATTTCATGTAATTATTGCAAAAGAAAAATCATGCCGAGTGGTCGGCGAAAAGATTCTGGATGATCTGCTCGGCAGCTATTCGTTGTGGAGTCTGATCCCCGGAGAATATGCCGCCGAGGAACAGTCAGGACTATATACGCTTGAGTCACTGAAGACACCATGGAAAATGGTTTTGGATTGCAATCGAGCTTTCTCCGTCACGGTGACCAGCTATCCACATGAACAGTTGCCCGGGATTAAGGCATACAACTTGGTAGAAAGCAGAAAAAGCATCAATACGATCCTCGAAGAAATCCGACTGTTGCTTACCAGAGACAATGCATTTTTACCTGACGACACCCCTGAACTGAAGAGTATCCGGGATGCCTTTCAACTCAGGAAGAAGAAGCAATGAGGCATCAAATTGAGCACGGGGTTGATGATGTTCAAAGAACTGCTTTTGGAAATCATGCTTTTGCCAGCTATGCGGGGAAAGTATTCGATGCATGTGCCGGCCCGGCCACAGGAAGCCAAACCGAGGCGACATATGTCGCTTCTGCGATTGACCGTTCTACTCCCATAGAGGCAGTCTATGCAGGGAGTACCGGTGATATTGAAACCAGAACCATTGGAAGCATAAGACAGGAGGTCACAATGTTTACAAAGATATTGATTGGAATCATTATCATGTTTTGCATTGGGTGTTTAGGCACGGAGGACGATAATAGGTTCGATCGTATGAGGGCCAAAGATATTGAGAAATTTAAGTAAATAATATTTTTAGTTGGGATTTAAAAATAAAAATGAGATATGTACATATATTTATAATAGTCTTTAGGGTATCTCTGAAAACTCACGTTGCGTTGAAAATTAGCGGATTCATGATTTGGAGGTGCAATTTTCAGCCAAGTTTCCAGTTTTTAGAGGTATCATAATGTTCAAATTTCTCCGCTTCTTTTTCCAATTGCTTGGGTTTCCACTTCTTATTATGACGTGGTTTTTTGTAAACAGCAAGTAAAAAAAGCGAAAAAACACAAAAAAATCAATAAAAAAACGATTCCATTTGCACACTATTTGCACGAATACATTGACCAAAACTATACATTACTTAACTATATTTATTTGCATTGAACGTAAATTATATGAAAAATATATTATTTTGCACAATTTTTCGATTCAACTTGAAATTTGTGCTAATTACGCCAGTTTCCTAACTGGATAAATTTTGGGAGATGTACATAAAAAAACGCCGGTTCGTGCGATGGGATTGTCGCACGAACCGGCGGTCTTCGTTGAAAATCAGGAAAAACGCGGGTCAATCTGGTCTGACAGCACCTCAAAAAGTTCGTTGGTCATCGCTTGAATTTCATCCAACCCAAGCTTGCATTGAGTGTTCGGGTCGGTGGCGATCGCGTGGAAAATCGCACGACGATCACCGTTCAACGCCCCTTCGGCAGCAAGAACTTGAGGATTGATCATTTCGCGATCAATCGCTGCAAGTTGCTCGGGGAAGTTTTCGATCCGCCCCGGAACAATACCACCACCGTCAACCAAACACGGCACTTCCACGCAACATTCCGGCGGAAGCGACGCGATAAGTCCGCGATTCATCACATTGAGATTTGCCGAAATCGGTTGATTTTTTTCAATCGCCGCGATAATCTGAACCCCGTATTCGACGCTCGAAGTCAGATCGATCGGGCGAGTTCCCTCAAGATATTCTTTGATTTGTTGCTCGTTGCGAAACTGTTGCTTGCGACAAACTTCAATCGCCGCCCCGGTAACGCCGCTGCTGACCTCCGACCAGTCAATGCCATACTCATCGGGCTTGGGGCAGTCGTTGCAGCAAAAACGGTCTATCAAGTCTTGACGTTTGCGGAAATAGGGCAAATATTCGCTGTTATGACCGCTGCTTTCAGTCGGGAAATAACCAAAATTGCGCATGATTTCAAAACGAACTTTTTCCTGCTTGTAGATTTCCGGCTTATCGAGACAGGCGAAAAGTTTCGGGTAAACATCTTCGCCATCGACTTCCAGCGAAAGCATAAAAGCCATATGGTTGATCCCCGCCGCCCGGAAATGCAATTTTTCGTGCGGAACGCCGATCCATTCGGCAATCTGGCGCGACGTGTGCTGCACACTGTGGCAAAGCCCGACGACTTTCACAGTTTTCGCCCGTTTTGAAAGCGCGATCGTGTTTAAAGACATCGGGTTGACATAATTCAAAAGGTACGCGCCGGGACAGACTTCTTCCATGCAGTCAAGTACCTCAAACAGCGGTTTAATGGTTCGCAAGCCGCGAAAGATTCCGCCCGGTCCGAGCGTGTCGGAAACCACTTGGTCAACCCCATACTTCATGGGTATCTCGTACTCCAGCTCCTGATGATGCAATACGCCGGAACGGAAGATCGTAATCACGTAATTCGCCCCGGTGAGTGCTTCGCGCAAATCGGTGGTGGAATGAGGATTGAACTCGATTCCGAGTTTCTCGGCGATCATCCCGGCAAAAGTGACGCTTTTCGCCAAACGCTCCGCATCGATGTCCATAAGCGTAACGTCAAATGTACGCAAAACCGGGTCGTTAAGGATGTCCTTAATAAAATTTTGAGCGAAAATCACTCCGCCGGCACCAACTAAAACAATCTTAGGCATAATAAAAAATCTCTTGTTTGTATTTTTGCGTTCTTATTGATATATTATAGCATTAAAACAATATAATAACAATGATAATATTGTTGTAATAATGGTATTTTTGGTGCATAAAAAATGATGATCGCTGCCGACACGTCGAAATTCTTTAACGTACATCGTCCCAACCCGGATGTGTTCCCGCATATTCCGTTGCCGTTTTATCCGCGTTCAACAGGTCATTTTAAGGTGGTCGGGCCGGGATCGGAATACGTCCCGGCGGGTGCAAAATCTTTTGTCCAACTTTTTTGGACGATCAGCGGATCTGCAAGTGTTCGCATCGACCAAAAAGAGTATACCGCCACTCCCGGCGATGTCTTTTACCTTTTGCCATACGAGATTCACGATTTTCGGGTGTCTTTGAGCTGGGAGTATCGTTGGATTGCTTTTGACGGAGAATTTGCCGCAAGGCATATCCTCTCATACAAATATCCGCGCAATTGTTTTGCTGCGGGGGAGTGTCCGCACGATCTGTTTATCCGCTTTGATCAATTGATGCGCGAGATGACCCCGTCAAGTTGGCGGGAAATGGTTGCGCTTATCGATGCGATTCTCGCCCAGGCTGGCGGCGATGCCGGGGATCACTCCAAAGAGGGGAAAATCGTCGCGGAGATAATTCGCCTTTGCCGGAAAGATTTTGCCAATCCCGACCTCAACGTAAATGCCGTTGCCGACAAATTATGCCTCGACCGTTCGACTATCCGAAGAATCTTCGTCAAAAGAATGAAGTTGTCGCTTTCGGAATATATTGCGGATTTGCGCTTGCAACACGCGTTGTCGCTGTTGCGTCAAAGTTTTTTGCCGATTTCGGAAATTGCCCGTCAGACCGGCATTCCCGAGCCGAGTTATTTTTGTCGATTTATTCGTCGCAATATCGGTAAAAGCCCGGAACAATTCCGCCATGATCAGATTATCCGCCCGAAGCATTAGGGTATCTCTAAAAACTGGGTTGCGCTGAAAATTAGCGGATTCATTATTTGGAGGTTCGATTTTGCAAGTGCCTGGCTAACACGGAGTTAACCAGACACGCGCAAGGTCGCACATACGAATATGAGCTGCAATTTGCAGCCAAATTTCCAGTTTTTAGAGGTATCCATTAGAAGTTGCCATAAGTTTTTTTAGATAGCGGGCATAGCCATCGTCGATTTTTGAAAATTCCAACAACTTTCTTTGCGCTTCACCTTTCTTGCCGTTCAAGATAAGGTATCTAATCGTGTGAAATTGAACTTCACGTAAATTTCTGCCGTTCGGGAAGTTTTCGGCATATTCCACGCAGTACTCATAGGCTTTTTTCTGACCGGGAACCGTCCCCCAAAGCGACATCGCATAGCGAAATATCGCCAAGGCGTAAACCTCGCTGTATTTCAATTTTTTATTCTTTGCTATTTGCTCATAAATATTTGCAACTACTTGTTTATAGTTGCCTTCCGCCGCAATCTCTGTGCAATCGGCGACTCCAATCAGCAACAGGGTTTTTGCCTCATTGTCTTTCGCCTGACTCAACAATTTCATGAATGCGCCTTTAGCTTCATTAAATTTTTCTTGTAAAAACAGATATTCGGCATACTGAACTTTTAACCGCATTTCGGAGTTGCCGAGGCACTTCTTCTCGTTGGCGGTGAACATCATGTGCTTCTCCTTGCAAGCGGAGATTAAACGTGTATAAATATTGGGCAACCGCGAATCCATATCAGTGATACTCTGATCCAAAGGCTTGACCTTTTCCCACATTGCTTTTGCACCATTGAAATCATCATTGGAGAACTTGATAAGCCCAAGAATAAATAGACAATTCTTCTCTTTATCATCGATGTACCAGACCGGAGAACTTGCTGTGTTATAGAGCTTTAGCGGGTCTTCATCGTGGTAGACAATGCGTTTCCACTGGTTGAGCGTGGTCGGTTTTTGGGTCGGGAAAATTTGAGTTTTAAGGTCATCTCCGATCGCGGCGTAAAGGCTCACCGCATCGCGTTTTTCGCGGGATTTGCGAAAATATTCAAGTGCTTGAGTGTAAAACTTTTCCGCGTCCTTGGCGTTCCATTCGATTTCCAGACTGAT
>JAISIP010000176.1 GCA_031261965.1 Victivallales bacterium
TGCGGCACATCGTCTTTGATGACGGAAAGCAGCATGGACAAGGGAAGCTTAAGCATATAATCGATGGATTTGCTTTGGGGGTTGATTTTTGCAACAGCATCCCACTGAGCGTTCCACTGTAGATTTCGACCGTAACCGAAATCACATTTTCCGCCGCCGGTGCCGACTGTAAATTGAAAATATTTGCCGAGCTTGCCGGGGTCGAGAAACAGTTCCAGATGTTCCGGACCGAAGTTCCGCAAATCGTCATACGGGAAATCGTAGATTTTTATCTTTTCGGGGTCGGGGACAAAACAGCGTACGCCGATATAAAGATTCCTGCTGTCGCAAGCGGCAAAAGCACGGGTTTGCGCTTTGGCGTTTGCAGCACGGAAATAGAAATTTTCTTCGGAAATCACCCCGGCACTTTTGGCAAAAGCGTCAAGATTGCCCATTTCAGGCGGACGGTCGAGCATGGCGGCGGTAAAAACAACCTCTTTGAGCTCTTCTTTTTTGTTGTTGAACTTAACCCGATCGAGGTCGGAAACCTTATATTCGGTCGCGTTGGCGGCGAATTCCACCTGAAGTGCGTCCGCCCACACCGTTCCGGGGCGGGAAAAGGCAAATCCGGCGCGAATATTGCCGCGTTCGGCGGCTTTTACCTGAAACTCAAAACGTTGCCATTTTGTACTTAGCGTGATGTTTTTTTCACGATTGCGGTCGCGCATCTCCCAAATGGTGAGTTTAGCCGGGAAGTTCTCTTGATCGGCTTTGAGGTATATGCTGAAAACATAGGGTTGATCGACTACCACGGCGGTATCGTAAGTGCGAATTCCTGAAATTATTTCGTTATTGTCGTGAACGATTTTCAACGACTGTTTTTCTGCATATTTTTCGGTGCTGTCAATTGAAAGGTTGCGCAAATATTGCTCAAAATCTTTGCCCAATTTGAAATACCGATAGCTGGTGTCAAAATAAGTCGGGATACCTTCCTGGGTATATTCAAATGATGAATTAACCACAACGTTCGGTGAGGAGTTCTCACTTTTATTCAAATTTGAAAGCTGAAAATCATCAAAATAGGCGTTACCGCGGGAAGCGAAAAGCGACAATTCCAATTTTGCTTTTTCGTTCAGTGGCACGGTTGCCGCGCCGATTTGGTTGCCGTTCACGCTGAAAACGAATTGCTTAGTCGTGTCGTTGAGCTGTTTGCCAACGACTTTTAACACGTAATATTTATTGTATGTGAAATCTTTCAGTTTAAACGCGCTACCGCGATATTTTGTTTCTCCGGGGATCAGATACGGCATCCACGCCGTGCCGTCATTGCGAATGACAAAGTTTATGTAGTTGATCTTTATACCGGCAAACCCGCCGTTTTGCATGTCGCTTTCGTGAGGGAAGCGCATTTTTACTTCGGCATAGAATTCCGGTGGCAATTCACGGCGAAGAACCACCGCCCCGCCTTGGCAAAAATCTGCTGTCCGGCTATTCTCGCGTCTCCGACCGTCTTCCAGTTCTCGACAAAAAGCCCGGTGACGTTGAAATCGTCGAAATAAATCGACGCACCGCGATCAGAATCGGAAGAATTTTCGACAGCAGTCACCGCAACATTGGAAATGGAGGCAGCAAAAGCCACACCACATAAAATTCGGCAAACGTAATTCATATTTCCCCTTTGAGCTATTTTACGGCTTGAAAAATTTTGACGCTGTAGAGCTTCATTTCGCACTTTCTCGCCCAAATCAGAAAAGTATTCGCCGACTCGGACAACTGGTCGATTTGTGCCGACGCTATCCGTTGACCGTTTAGCCACATAGTGTATCGACTCAAGGTTTCGGCGTTTTCACAGGTCACGGTAATGGTGATCGGTTCGTCTTGTTTAAAATTCTCGATCTTTGTCCGGCGGGATTGTTTGCCGCAAATAAAATACGCCGTGCCATCCGGGAATACAGTGAAAATATTATTGCCGATTTTAAGCCCGGAAAATTCCGATTTAACAGGATTGAGCAACGAGAATTTCGTCTCAATGGTATACTCTTGCGGCAGCGGTTTAACCGCACGCATCATTGCTCCGTCCGCCAAAGTTACGCTGCCGTCGCTTAATTTTACACCGATTGTGGGATTCCAGAGAGTTTTGTCGATTGTTTCAAATTTATCATCGAGAATAACCTTAATCGCAGCAGTCTCATTGGCACAAAGAATCGCTTGAATACTGACAAGTGTAAACAGTAAAATGGTCAAAAATGATTTTTTCATGGTTACTATTCCTTAATATTGGTTGGGTGAATGGTTCTATTGCAGCATTCTTTTATATCTGCCGTATTTCATTTCGATGTCATAGGTCCAGCTCCCGGTATCGGTGGATTTCGCTATTTTTGAGCCGGTCCCATAATTAAACTCACCGTCATACATAATGCCCGGAACATTCCACTCCTTGGAAACAAGACTATCGCCATGCCCGTCAACCATAATGCCATTTGCCCGGTCACTGTGTCGATTGCCGATCGGGGAGTATTTCCCGTCGATGTTGGAGGGGTCGCCGCCTGCCTCGTAAGTATCGCCGAAAGCGAAGATTTGCGCCGGTCTTTTAATCTGGTTGATTTTATACGGCAGGGCATAGGCAGGATTGGTGTGATGCAGCCAACCATTGTAGCCATAAGCCATATTTGACAACGTATATTCCTTGGGTTGATAAGGATACGCCCGGCAGCGGAGCAGATTCCACATGGTGCTTGGCGATTTGCCGCCGATTTGATAGTAACATTGTTCATACCATTTTGTGCCATCGACATTGCCGCTAACCTTGGGCATATATCCGTTGTAGGAGTTGGTGTACAACGCAAATCCGTGCGAAAGTTGTTTTAGGTTATTAAGACATGAAATTCGGTGGGCACTCATCTTAGCCTGATTGAGTGCAGGCAACAGCATGGCGGCAAGTATGGCGATAATCGCGATTACCACCAAGAGTTCAATAAGCGTAAATTTGCGTAATTGTCTCATTTCTTCACATCCTTTCTTTGAGTTCCGCATAATATTCACAAGTTCGCCAAAAATTGATAGCCGCTTCGTATCCGGCTTGAGTACTCATCCCAGGCCAGGGTCCCGACTCGAAATTAACTGTATGTCTATATCCGATTTTTCGGAGTGATTGGATAACATCAACCCACGGAATCGTTCCGAAGCCCGGCGGCAAATGTTCGTCGATTCCCGGCGGGACGATATAGCTTTCCAGACCGAGAGCTTGGGCACGAACCCCGCGATTATCGTGAAAATGGGTGGTGAATACCTTTTCTCTCATGCGAAGAATCCACTCGACAACCGTGGTTTTTCCGCAACAGTGGGCATGACCGGAGTCGATACAGAAACCGACAGCTGGGGAATCGGACTTCTTGATCAACTCCGGCAGGATCTCGATATTTGCCATTGGCACAAATCGATCCATGTTCTCCAGCGCGATTTTTACACCCGATTGCTCCGCGTATTGACCCGCCGCGTTCAGATTCTCCGCATTTGCATCTATAAGCGCGTCCTGACCGTGTTTTTTGACCTCGTTCTCATATGCTCTGATGTACTCTTCGGTGGTATTGAAATGCTTGTCGATATGCCCCGGGTGAATAACTAAAACATCGGCGTTTAAATTAGCAGTGTAATCCACCGAACGTTTCAGTTTTTCCCTGACTTCTTTCTGATCGTAACTCAAAGAAGCGTAAATTGGTGCTACCCCGTGGTGCTGTGCGGCTTTCATCCCGCGTGAGCGCAAGATTTTGCCGATTCTGGCAGTCTCTTTAAGCATATCAAATGCGGATTTTTCCGCATCGGTGTACCCTGAGAGCATAACTTCCCTGATGCCGCATTGCAAGAGAATATCCAAATTAGATAGAAACACATCGTCGTTTCTTTTTGTAATTTCAGTTCCGTTCCACAAAACGGTGTTGATTTGATACGAAAGGTTAAAATTCATGTACACAATCCTATGTTGCTTTCGCTATAGGGTATCTCTAAAAACTGGCTTGAGTTAAAAAATCGATAGAGTCGTAATTTGGAGGTGCGATTTTGCAAGCATCCGGCTAACATAAAGTTAACCGGATACGCGCAAGGTCGCGCATACGAATACGAGATGCGATTTTTAGCCAAGCTTCAGTTTTTAGAGATGGCCTATATAATTATACTGCATTTTTTTTAAACTGGAATTGACAAATCAATCAAAATAATCTATATTTCAATCAAAAATATAAAAAACAGGAATAATAACCGATGTTTCATTTTTATTCGTATATCGATGAAGAGTCGTTCCCGGTGACGGTGACGGTAATGTTGTCATCGGGAGTCGGACTGTTTCGCGGCTTGCATTCCCACGATTTTTCCGAGATTTGCATAGTATCGTCCGGCTCGATCAACCGCCTGACGCGAAATTTGACTACTCCGCTCACTGCCGGAGATTTTTTCTTAGTTCATCCCGGCGGAGAGTTAGAGTGGAGCGATCCATCGCCGGATGCGGTAGTTTATAACGTCCTCTACGACGGCAATATTCCGATTCCGATGCTGATTTCAAGAAACATGCCGTTTCTTGAGCAATTATACCCCGATTTCAAGTCGGATAAATTTTACTCTTTCTCCGAGATATACCATCTTCCTGAGTTAGAACTCAAAAAAGTGATCAATATTCTCGATTTGATCAAGCAGGAAAATCAGGAGCGTAAGCCGGGTTATCAAACCGCCGTCATCGCTTTATTTATGACCGCAATTTTATTTTTTGCCCGCAGTTACACTTCACGATTCATGAATGAAGCGAAGTATCGGCGGCAAAGAGTTTTTGCCTATCTAAACAGCCATTTTTCCGAACACTTTACCTTGCAGGACTTGGCAAAAAAAATGGGAATGAGCCCAAGCACGCTTTTCCGCCGTTTCAAAGCTGACTTTGGAGTCGGTCCTGCCGAATATCTGCAAAAAGTTCGTATCAACCAGGCGATTACCTTGCTGCGCAATTCAGCACACAGCAACGAATTTATCGCGTTTCAATGCGGATTTTACAACTACAGCCATATGTGGAAACTCTTTCAAAAACATTTGCACTGTTCCCCCACCGACATTCGCTCAGAAAAAAACGCTGAATCAAAAAATTGCCTCTAAAGGGTATCTCTAAAAACTGGTTTGAGGTAAAATTTAGCAGATTCGCAATTTGAAGGGGCGATTTTGCAAGTGACTGGCTAACATAGAGTTAACCAGTCACGCGCAAGG
>JAISIP010000202.1 GCA_031261965.1 Victivallales bacterium
GTGTAAAATTCTTCTTCATCATGGTTTCCTTTCTTCTTTGTTGTCGTTGAGAAACTCTATTAAATCAGGGGTCGCGTATCCGGTTAAAAATTCGTGCCGTTTCTTCAGTCCGGTCAAAAACTTCTGACCGGCCGGAGTATTCGGCAAAACGAAATACAAACGTGCCGACTTACCGTCAAGCGTGAATTTCAAATCGGAGGAATCCGCGTTCCGGCTCTCGCCGGAAATCAGCTCGTAGATGATTTGTCCGTTCGCGTCACCGGTCGGGATGTCCACGACAATATCGCTCAATTTTGTCTCATATTTCATGAAGTTCTTCCATGACGGCACGCCGTTTTGGAATACAAAATTACGATAAGGACGGGTATCGAAGATGGCGTAGACCATCGCGGACTCGCTTTCCGGCAAGGTGATCTTAAACGGATGCACCAATACATCGCGATTTGAATTGCTCCAGACGGGTTTTGCTCCACTTGAACCGATGATTCCGGCAAGCACCGCCCGGTCAAGCGCAAAGTCGTCCTTATGTCCCGGTTGATAACCGAGCAAATAGAGACAGTTACCGTTGGAAAGTTTCTTGCGCTGTATTAAGGGCATATTTTTCCACTCCGCAACGGTTTCAAAACCCTCACCCTTTACATTGTACACCGCGCCGTTGATTTTCACTGCGGCGGGGAAAGAGAACTCCGAGTCGGATTTGCGAATAATGCCCGGTTTTTCCTCGGTCTTTTTCTCGATCGATTTGACCCCGAATTCCGCATAAGCTCCGGCGTCGTTGATTCCGTAATATTCGCCGGTATAAGCCGGAAGCAGGTCGCTGCCGTCAAAGGAGTGCCCGAGCGCAAGCGGGGTAAGTACCACGATTCGGTCACTGCCGTTCTTCAAAAATTCCGAAACGGCTTTAACTTGTTTTGAGGTATGTCCGCGCATGTCATCCAAGACAATTCGCGTCCCGTTTGAAGCCGGAGTATTCAAAATCTCCGCTGCGGCGAATTCCACCGGGTAGCCTAACTCACGCCGGGCGATTTCTCCCATTGTGCTGTCATCTTTCACGGCGAAAAAATCCGCCGAGCGAGGCAATGAGACGATAAATCCTTGATTATCCGGCAATTGAGGTTTTACGGCGTAAGCATCGAGAAAACCCGCCACTGAAGCTGCCTGAGAGACAAAACGACTGTGATGAAAGAGCTTGGTCGGATCGCTGAAATCGCTCCATTTGGGCAATCCGCGACGAGTGTAGCTGGAGAGGAAATCGCTCTGAAGCGAGTCCGCCCCGGTCGCCGCCGTCGCGGCGTAGTACAAAACATAGTCCAGACGCGGATCGCGATATGGGATATTGGCACCCGCCTGACCGGCTTCGTGGAACAAGCGCAACTTAGTGCCGTTCAGTTTTTTGAATTCCCGGTAAGTGCGACCGCGTACTAAAATGCCGAACAGCCCGGCTTCCGCCGGAATTTCGCCCGGTCTTCCGATTGCCGGAGTCTCAGGCGAAAAGAAGACATTGGTGTCGGCAAGATCGAAATGATCGGCCTGATAAGCGTCGAGCCTTGCCATCCCCTGCCCGAAACTGGAGCAATTAAGCGGCATGGCGACCACGTTTACTCCCTTTGACTTACCGTATGCGCCAAGTGAAGAGAAGAAGCGCAACAACACATAGCGTTTGAGGGCAAAAAATGTGGCGACACGGCGAATCTCTTCGGGGCTATCGCCGCCTCTCTTGTCGGCAGGCACAAACTCATTAAAATTCTTTAGACCCAGCAATTGCGGGGTAAGACGCACGCCGAAACGTTCTTGGAAATAGTCGAGAAAATGGATTTTGGATTTTTTTCCGTCAAAGTTAGTCCAGTCAATACCCGAATCGCTACCGTTCAAGGCTTCCCTAAAAGCTTTGAGATCGGCGGGGCTGAACCCGGTGGATACGTTCATCCACCAGCCGGAGTCGGGGATGATGTAATCGTTGATTCCGGCCTTCGCCAAGGCATCGATAATGCGGCAATTCGCCTCCAGCATGGCAGGATGACCGTAATCGCCGGAGTGATAAAAAACCGGCATCGACCACTTGCCGCGATCAAGAACCGTATTGCGCGAAAAACCGTTGGCAAGTGCGCCGAACGCCTTGTGCCGACCGAGAAATCCGCCGATTTCCTGTGATTCGGTGGTCTGATAGCTCATCGGAACATCGAGTGCGAGGTAATCGTTGCGCAACGGAGCGATCGACTTGAAGTCGAAATCCGGGGCGATTGCGATATTATCAAATAAATTGCGGATTTCGGCGATGGTCAACATGGTGTTCTCCATTGACGCATATCCCCCGCCCATGCCTAAAATAGCGCGTCCGTCCATGGAGGGGCTTTTTCCTTCAGGAGTCGGAATCCCGTTGGTATCGAAGCATATCAACGTGCGCGAGGGGTCATAAAGCTCCAGTTTTTTACCGTCGGCTAAAAGCAATTTCACATTTGCCAACTGAACCCGGAACGGCGATGCCGAAGAGACCAGAGCCCAAGTGATATGCCCTAAATTGCGGGTTTTGCCGTCGGAGAACTCAATGCGTTGCCAAGCACCGCCGTTTTCGATATTCATCGCTTTTTGATTATAGGTTGCCCGATCACCCATCCCGATTATCAGTTGCCCTTTCCCCTCAACGCCGCGGCAGAGAAATTCAATACCGGTGATGTCACTTTGCGGAAAAGAGGCAAGCAGATTTATCCGTTTACCCGCCGATGCTTTTGATAAAAGATCAACCGAAAATTTAGCACCTTCAGGCAATTGATCATAAGCGAGGGCAAACTTCAATTCATTGCCGATATAACGAAATAAATATATGTCGTTCAGCAAAGCAATTTCGTCATCCGTGCCGGAATATTTGAATTCGGCACCTCCGATTGCAGGGATCATTCCGCACAACGCGATCCCGAAACCGGCGGCAATTATTTTACGTTTTGCCAGAAATTTTTTCACTATCTTGCTCTCCTTTTCTTTTCTTTTTGATTGACATTATAAGCGTTTTCGCGTCAATATCAATGACTTGCTATTTATATTATTGTAAATGTACGCACCGTTATCAATTGGTGCGTACAAAAAAATCAATAAAAATAGCGCAAAAGCTTGACAAAATGGATAAAGCATCTCATAATATATATAAAGGCTACCTCTAAAGGCTACCTCTAAATTTATTGGAACAAGACTATGCAGCGAAATTTCACATCACAAGTACAACTTGTAGTAGAACATCTGAGAAGAATACTTGCCGTCACACCAAAAGGCAGACGGTTGCCACCTTACCGTAAACTTCAGCAGATCTGCAACACCAATCAACGCGTGATCTTTGCCGCGCTGAATTTGCTCAAATCACAAGGCGATGTGGAAGTGATTCCGCAAATGGGATTTTTCAGCACCGGGACACTTTGCCGCACTAACACGGCGATAATTCAACTTAGCTTCCCTGAATATCCCTCACCGTTGCTTTTAGCCCTTATGGAGCAATGCGATGAATATGCAAAAAAAACTAACGGTATTCAATTTCGCAAGCGCAGATACAACTATGAACAGGAGACACTTTTTAGCGATAACGCCGATTGCGACGGATGTGTTTTTGTCGCGCCGAGTCGCGAATTCACCCGCGAAGAATTGCAATATCTGGTGAGTTTTCCCAAGCCGTTGCTGGCACTTTTTAAACATCTGGATGAAATCCCCATCAGCTCGATTGCGGTCAATGATTCCCTCCGCGGAACTCTGGCGGCGGATTATCTGCTGAAACACGGACACCGCAAGCTCGGGTTGGTGATATGTGAACCTAATCTTTACGGAATTACCAAACAACAGGAAGCCTTTGAAACCATGGCGCGATGCAACGCAGTGGAGTGCGTAAAAATCGATTGTTCCGTCGCCTCCGGCAACTATCCCCCTCAAATTGCCTATGAAACCATGATGAATTACCTATCCGAACAAAAAGATACTTTTTCAGCACTGTTTGTTATAGACAGCTTTGCCATACCGGGAATTCTCACCGCTCTCAGGGAGAATAATTTGCGCGTACCCGAAGACGTGAGCTTAATCGGTTCCGGCGACCTTCCCGGCAATAATTTTTTGTCGCCTCCGCTCACCTCGGTAGGAGCCAAGGTCGAAGAAATGGCAGAAGTGATTGTCGATACGGTACAAAAAATGGTGAAAAATCCCGAAAAAACCTTTCATATTGAGTTGCCCCCCAGACTCCATGAGCGGCAAAGCGTATCAATGGTATCCTCAAGAATGAAGGCTACCTCTAAAAACCCAATTTTTAGAGGTAGCCTTTAGAGATACCCTGAACTATTGACGCGATGACAATGGCGAACGACCGAAGTATTTTTTATATTGCCTGGTAAAGCAGGATTGCTCCGAATATCCGAGCCGGTCGGCGATTTCCTTGATCGACAACGAGGTATGCAAAAGCAAAGCATCGGCCTGCTCCAGCCGCCTTTTAATGCGGTAACTGTTTGGCGAAATCCCGACACTTTGTCGAAAACGGTGGCGAAAACTCTCATAACTCATATTTAATTGCGCGGCAACCCAAGGAGCGTTGATATCCGAATCGAAGCGACCCAGCATGGCACGCGCCTGCTCCATTATTCTTTCTTCTTGGCTTTGTCCAATCAGTCCTTGTGAAGCTTCCAGCGCAAGATTGAAATAATCGAGAAAAGCGGCATATGCTTTGCCCACACCGCCATTGATGCTTTTGACAAAAACAGCGGCAAGTCCCAGCAGCTTGTCGCTGATTCCCGGCGACAAAAAAGTCAAATCCGTTCGGATAACTCCCCCGGCGTACAAAGCCTGGGCAAAACTTCCCGGCAGGGCTAAAGAGAACTCCATCCAGCTTTCGTCGCTATAATGTTTCGAGGTAAAAAAGCGCGTATTGCTATGGCGTATCATCAGATCTCCGGGTTCGTAATCATAGCAATTACCCAAATGGTCTTTAAATACGCCATATCCTTGTAATACGTAAGTTGTAGCGAAATAACCGTGTCGATGATAGCCGCCCGCACTCTCCGGGATAAAACCGTGGTCGTAGAATCCGCCGGAAAGTTTCTCCGCCGGATCACCTGAGAGAAAAATGCAATCGTTTTCCGCCTTTGGCAATAACATTTCGGTTGTCCTTTCATAAAGGCTCCCTACAAGGGGTACCTCTAAAGGGTATCTCTAAAATAATATACTCCGCAAAAAGGTAAAATCAAATACCAAAAATGTCAAATATATCCATTTTTGAAGGCTGGAAAAAGATTTTCAAAACATTATATTAGCATTATCATGACAAAAACCATTCACACATCCGTGGCGGTAATCGGTGGCGGGTCTGCCGGTTTTGCCGCCGCGCTAAGAGCCGGCCGCGCCGGATTGAACACTGTGCTGGTCGAACGCGAAGCCCAACTCGGCGGAACGTCCAATCTCGCCGGGGTCAACTGCTATGAGCCGGTAAAAGGGGCTATCGGTATAGCTTCCGAGTTGTTTGAACGTCTTTCGGCGCATCCGAACGAGTGCGGGATTTATCGCATCAATCGCCATTTTTGCGTCCCGGAAATGAATGTTCCGCCGTTTCCCGGTTGCGAGCAGACGATTGACCCCAACGCGACTTACTCCGATACTTTGCGTTCGTGGCAGGAAACGGATTTACGCACCCAATTCTCGCGCCGTCGCGGCATTGTTTTTGAGCCGGAAGCGTTGCAACGCGTCATGAGCGAAATGCTTAAAGAAACGGGTCATTGCCAAGTATTGACCAACTCTGCGGTAAGCGAAGTCGAATACGCCAATCGCCGCATTGACGCGGTTTTATTGAACAACGGCTGTCGCTTGAATGCCGACCTTTGGATCGACTGTTGCGGGGTCGTGGCGCAAAAAAGCAAATGCCGCTGTTTGTTCGGGCGCGATTCCCGTGCTGAATTCAACGAGCCGGATGCGCCGGAAGTCCCGGATCGCCGATTAAATGGAGTAAGTCGGCTGTTTCGCCTGACTCCATGTAAAAATGGCGAATGCGACGAGGCTTTTCCCGCCGACATTCCGACGGAATGCTACTGGAGTGCAAACTATCCGCCCATGGTGGCGACTTATTATCCGAATGGCGATATAAATTGCAATATGCTTCCGACAATGTCCGGCGAAGAATATTTCAACATGACTGAAGCGGAGGCGTTAATTGAAACTGAACGGCGTGTCTGGAGTTACTGGCGTTTTCTCCGCTTGAACTATCCCGAATTTCGATATTTCCGGCTGCATTCGATCTTTCCGCGGATCGGGTTGCGTGAAGGAATGCGTGTCGAGTGTCGATATATGCTCAATGAAAACGACATTATTTCCGGGTTGGACAATTGCCGACACCGGGATATTATCGCGCAATGCGATCATCCGATGGATTTGCACGGCATCGCCGCGCCAAGTCATAGCGGAGGCGTTTACGGAATTCCGTTTCGCTCGCTTTGCCCGGTTGCGTTCGACAATATGCTTGCCGCGGGTAGAATCGCCGGATTTTCGGCATTGGCGGCTTCAAGTTGCCGACTGTCACGAACAATGATGCGCCTGGGCGAAGCCGCCGGGGCGGCGGCGGTGCTGGTGCAACGAGCCAATTGCCGTGATTTTTCTGAAATCGACGGAGCGGCGGTTGCCGTCTCCATGAATGAGTACCCCAATGGTATCTCTAAAAACTCACGTTGCATTAAAAATTAGCAGATTCACAATTTGGAGGTGCGATTTTGCAAGTAACTGGCTAACAAAAAAGTTAACCAGTCACGCGCAAGGTCGCGCAGACGAATGCGATATGCAATTTTTAACCAAGTTTCCTGTTTTTAGAGGTATCCTAAAAAACAATAAGGAGTATCCGAGATGAGTTGTCAAGGTAAAAAAGTTATTATCACCGGCGGAGCCACCGGCTACGGTTATGGCGACGCAAAAGCACTGAAAGCGGCAGGTGCCGAAGTCTGGATTGTCGGTCGTCGGCTCGACCGTCTGCAAAAGGCGGCATCCGAACTTGGGGTGAAATATATCCAGGCTGACATCGGCAAAGGCGATGATTGGGATCGGATTTTTGAGACCTCCGGCGGGGTTGATGTGCTGATCAACAATGCCGGCAGCGGGGTCAAAGTCGAACCGCTCACTAAATTTTCCGATGCGGAAGTTATCCAGTCGATCAACGGAAATTTGACCGGTGCGATTCTCGGTTGCCGACGGGCGGCCCAGATCATGGAGAAACAAAAATCCGGTCTGATTATCAATGTGAGCAGCGTTTGCGCTCATTATGCCTGGCCGGGCTTCGCCTGTTACACCGCGGCAAAGGCGGGCTTGGATATGTTCAGCCGGGCATTGTACACCGAGCTGCGTCCGTCTAATATCCGCGTAACGGTCGTCACGCCTTCGTGGGGAGCCACGGAGTTCGGAAGTGCGGCAAGCTTGCCACCGTCCGAGGCGGAATTGACCAAAAAAATGATGCAACCTGAGCAAATGGGCGAATTGATCGTCTTCCTTTGCAACTACCCGGAACATCTGGTCTTCCCCGAGATCATGGTTCAGCCGACAGTTCAGGAAATCATTCCACTCTAAAGGGTATCTCTAAAAACTCACATTGCGTTGAAAATTAGCAGATTTGTAATTTGGAGGTGCGATTTTGCAAGTACATGGCTAACATAGAGTTAATCAGGAACGAGCAAGGTCGCACATACGAATATGAGCTGAAATTTTCAGCCAAGCTTCCACTTTTTACAGGTAGCCTAAAAATTACCGTGGCATTCCGAAACGGAATGCCACGACTTGGAGATTAAAATGTCGCTGTACGTTCTACTGTTTATCTTTTTTTTCTTGCAGATCGCCGCGCAACTGTGCTTTAAATTGGGAGCGGTACTTCCCAACTGGTTTCTCACTTTCTTTTTGAGTGGGAACGCGTTGGGTATAATTAGTATAATCTTTATGATTCAACTGCACAAAATTCTAACTCCGCATGTGGCTATAGCCGTGATATTCGGGGGGATATTTGTACTGACGCAATTGATGTTATATTTGATCTTCCGCGCCCATGTGAACTATATTCAGTGGGGCGGTATGGCATTGATCTTGATCGGGATTCTGCTTGTCGCCTTTTGCGTTACCCCGCCGGAAATCTCCTAAGGGTACAGGGGATTTTCTGCATCATTTTGCTTGAAAAGTATGCGTACAATTTTAGGGTATCTCAAAAACTGGCTTGAGATACCCTTTATTTGGTCGGAGCGGGCAAAATCTCTTGCACTTGCAAAATCGGAGTATTCTCCTCGTCACCGCTGTATAGCAACCCCCGGAACACAAAAGTTGAACCCGTGGCAAAATTTGATTTCACCACTATTGCCCCCGGAACCACCGCTTTAATCTCGTCTGTGTTCTTGCCGTAAGGTGAAGTCAGACGGCATTCCAAATCGCTGTTTTTCATTATCTCCTGAGATTTGCAAAATGCGGTAATTTCTACTGATTTACCGTCAAACCTTCGATCCAACTGCTCAAAATCTATTTTGGAAACCCGATCCGGCATAAGCGGTGAAAGCACGGACAACCCAACCCAGACTACAGCTCCTGCCAGCAATGCCGAAATCGCTCCGACTTTCAGCCAGGTAAAAAATCCCATTTTAGTCGGCGATTTCTTCTCAAGCATACCCAGTGCCACAATATTCGCGGTGCTGCCGATCATAGTGATATTTCCCCCGATACACGCGCCGAAAAGCAACGCCCACCAGAGCGGAAACGCCTTTACTGTAACTGACAGTTGTTCAATCACCGGACAAAACGCCGCAACGAAAATCACGTTGTCCACAAATGCCGAACCGACCGCGCTGGACACTAAGATAAACGGAATCAAAATCGCCGGGCTGCCACCACAGACGCTGGTGAAGTAATTTGCCATAACCCGATCGACATGAGTGTGTTCCAACGTTCCGGCGATCGCAAAGAGCAGCATAAAAAAGAGCAACGTCCACCAATCCACTTCACGTTCGACATAATGCCGGGCGCGTTCCGGACGCAAAATCATAACCAGTCCGGCGCAAACCAAAGGCGCGACCAGCAACACGCTGTTTTTGCCCAAACCGAGCAACGTCTCAAGCTGATGGTGCGACGCGATCGTCAAAATCGTAAAAATCAGCAATGCAAGACCACGCTTGTAAGGGACATCAACCACCGGTGCAAGCGTGAGATTCCGGCTCAATCTCTCCTGCAAACTCACGTCAAACTGCCTAAGCTCCCGACGGTAAAAATAGAGCAACAGTGCCACAGTAGCAGCCAGTGCAAGCAACATCAACGGAAACGACCAAATCATAAAATCTCCAAAGGTCAGTCCGCCTTTAGTTCCGATGTAAATTCCGACCGGGTTGCCCATCATAGTTCCCGCCGAGCCGACGTTGGTAGACAGCACCGCGATTAAAATATACGGAGTCGGATTTAATTTCAGTCGGTCGCAAACTTGAAAAATCAGAGTGGAAATAAAGATAATCGAAGTAACCTCATCGACCGCACACGCCAACAGCGCCGATGCCACCGCCGTAACCGCGATAAATTTCTTGCCCGAAATATTCGGCATTGAGACGATAAGTTGCACCACCCAGGTAAAGAACCCCAAGTCGCGCAACGCTCCGACCACAATCATCATGCCGACCAAAAATAGGATCACCTCAAGTGCCGAGGACTGCACAAATTGCGCCACAGACAACGAGTTCGTGCAAATTAACACCGCCAATCCGAGAAACGCGATCGCCAGACGGAAACTCCAAAAAAAGAGCGTCCCGATGATAATCGCGAGGAACACCCCGACCGCCGTAGCCTGATGTGTTTCAAGCACCGTGGTGCCTCCGGCTATGCCAACGCCGATGCTGACCACAAGCAAAATGGCGAAGCGGCTGATCATAGTTCTGGGCGAAAATGCGGCGGAACTCTCTTCTCCATGCATGACAAGGTATCCTTTCCGTAGCTGAATTCTACATGTTTATCTGGAAATTCGCAAGGCGTTTTTGAGTAATATAGCCATTGTTTTGGTAAACGCAATACATCAGACTGCTCTTCTGCCTATAATTTATACGAATTCTGTAAAAATTTTCGCCTCTTCACCAGAATTTGCGGGCAAATTTCGGCTCTGAAAGTTCGTCTACGAAGTCGAGGTGATTTCAAAAATAATTCGGTTGTCGCGATAGATTTTCAGCAGACAACAGGCAGTTCCGGAAGTAGTAATTTGTATACCGTAAACGATTTTTATCAAGCCTGCGGCATCGTCTAAAACAAGATCGGCTTGATCAAGGGTAGCACCTCGATTCAGCCGATATTTTTGTGGCAGAACTATACGTCGCTCCGGCAACGGAATCTCTTTGAAATAATCCCGAACTGCGGAATAAGGGTCAAAAATTCCAAAGGGAGTGCCAAAAGCATTCTGTTCGGGGATAAATATCCACAAAAAGAATTCGGGTCTATATGCTGAAAAATTTCCCTTTTCATCGCTGATTTCTTTGACTATGCAAGTCAAAAGATCGCGATAGCCATCACTATTTATATCCACGAGATAGATTTCGAGCGGATTTTCGGTAAACATTTCGCTGTTGTCGTGGGCATCGTAAATTCTTACATTGAGATTGGCAATTTGTAAAAAACCGTTGCCTTTGGCGGTGACTTCGGCAGTGGAGTTAAAAGCCACGCCATTGCCGAGATCTGCAACTTTGTTGGCATGCAGTTCGTGCTGGATTCCATGACGGGTATCGGTTTTGAAATCCTTACGGGATAAAAAACGTTCCGCCGATACACCGTTTCGGCAACCTTGCAGCAAAAGAAAAATAATACAAAGTATTGCTATTTTTGACATATGGCAATATAATCGCATTTAGGGTCAAAAACAAGACTATTTTATTGTGGCTACCTCTAAAAACTGGAAGCTTGGCGAAAAATCACATTTCACAGTTGCAGGTGTGACCTTGCGCGTGTCTGGTTAACTCTATAGAGATACCTTTGATAAATACATCGACATATTCTGATCAAATTTTGTCAACTTTACGATAAGCGGCGCGTTTTACCCACAAATTCCGACGACGACCAAAATTTTCTGGGTATCTCTAAAAACTGGTTTGCGCTGAAAATTAGCGGATTCATTATTTGGAGGTTCGATTTTGCAAGTGTCTGGCTAACACGGAGTTAACCAGACACGCGCAAGGTCGC
>JAISIP010000099.1 GCA_031261965.1 Victivallales bacterium
GTGCTTGACATATCCTTCAAAACTAACTCGACCGCGTCAACTATATAACCGTTTTTCCAATTAGATGCCGAGCTTTTGAACGAAATTTCCACTTTTTGCGGATCGCACAGGAACGAACCCGAGGTCATGACCGGTACATCTTGCTCCAGGGTTTTGGTTTCCGGCGGGTCGCCTTCGGTGTAGGTTATTTTGATTTTCGCCGTTGCCTTAAAACCGATGGAAAACTCCTGAAGATAAGTCGCTAATTTATAGTCTTTGAGGTTTTGCAAATTCTCGTAAATCTTGACCAATTCGGCAATCAGCTCAACGCGGTCAAGCTTCAGCGAAATCGCGGCTTTGCTGGTATCTATCCCGCCCGAAGATTTCCCCGCAACCAACGCCGGAGTTACTTTGAATCCGAATGCGAACTCATTGATGTAAGGAGTTTTCTCGTTGCCGGTGTATTTCGGCCAGGAAGTATCCGGGGTTGAACTGTCAAGTATATCACCCCATGTCTTGGCGTCAACGTTAGATGTCGGAATCGAATCTTCGTCGCAATAATCGTTTAAATTCGCCGCGATTTGGCGACGACGATTCTCCAAATCGGCAAACGTGCCTTTGTCGTTGGCGATAAATTTCAGGAACGGCAACCCGATACCACCGGGCGTCCACTTATCCGTGATTTTAAAAACTTCGCTGTTTCCCGCCAACTTTTCCACCGCGTTCTGGGAGTTTTTGTCCGCACCAGATATATCCAAACGGTCATACCATTGGTCAACTATCGTATCGGGTTTGACGGCTTCGGGGTCGATCTTTCCGAGATTGAAACGGTGATAAAATTTGGGTTTGCTCCCGGAATCGTCACGGTAATATTCCGAGTCGGCGGCAACCGTACCGTCGGCGAACCAGCGGCGTACCCAGGTCTCTTTTTCGGTTTTCTCGGCAGGGGTACCGGCAAAAAGCGAGTCTTTATAAGCACTGAAAAACGCGTCAAACGTGGCTGCGGTCATATTGTCCGGATCGGAAGGAGCGTGACTATTTTCCCAATCGTTAAACACCGTTGTCGCATCGAGATTCAACTCATTTATATCCGCGCCGATACGAACACTCCACGGTTTGCGCAAAGGATCGCCGGAATCGTATACCCCCCGTAAGGCGTGGTCGAGATTGATATGCGCCGATGCATTGCTCGGCAACACCTGATAGGCGATACGCCCGACGATCTTATTTTCGCCGGAATCATCTTTGGCGGTGATATACGACCATTGCGCTTTTTGATGATCTTCGCGGGCAAGATCGTAATTGGTCAAATTCATATTGGAAACCAAAATCGAACCTGCCCCGCCCCGCAAACCGTCCGTCGCCTCCAACGCGGAGGGAGTCTTGCCCGGTGTACCATTCAGGTCGTAAAAGCTATGCACATCCATATAATTAAGCGGAATAAACCCGGCGTTCGCCGCCTCGTATTGATAAAACATCATCGAAATAGCCATGCGGCTGATCGCCGATTGCGCCAACATTTTAGCCTGACTGCGGCTGCGGTTGTTGCCGGCGATTTTCTGCGACAGCAGGGCATTGGTCACAAAAGCCAGCCCGAAAATCAACAGCAGCGAAAGAATTCCCAACGCAAACAACAAGGCGACACCGCGCTGGTTTCGCCGATTGTCCATTTTATTCTTCATATTTACTATCCTGTTAGTCGTTGATATTCATGCGTGACTGTTCGCCGATAAAAACCGCCCGGGTAAAGGTGTAGGCGCGGGTTTTTCGGAACTGAACTCTATTATTGTCCGAAGTCGAAATATCCTTGGTGTTCCCGTCGTCACTGCCGCTCATTTGCTTCCAAACCGAAAAATCCGCCGGGGAAAGTAAAGATAATTTCAGCTCAATCATGTACGGAAGTTCATCGATCAATGTGACCGAATCGGCGATCTTTGCTATGCCGCTGGGTTTTTCAGTATCCAGCTCGTACGGAATTATCTCAAGCGAAGTGACGCGCCGGGATAAAATCGAGCCGTACTTTTCAGTGGCACTCGAATTATCGGTGGTGTTTTTCAGCTGACCGTTAAGCTTGTCAATGACATCGGTTCTGGCATCATCCAAGTCATCAACTCCGTCCAGTCCGTAAGGCGGGAAATATCTGGGAAAAGTAGAATCTTCGTCGCAAAACACCGCGATTTTCAGCTCGTCCTTGCGTCCGGTACCGGTGCTGCTGCCGTCATCGCTGTCGCCCAACTGAAACGAGACGTATTTCAACCGCCCGCCGGGGAGATTTTGCATTGTCTGGGTCGCAAAATAAATCTTGTGCCGATAGTTTTTTGAGCGGTCAATCTGAAACGGAATTCCGCCTTCGCTGTAAAACGAATTTTGCAGCATCGTGGTCATAACATCCATCGCCACCCGCGCATCGGCGTAAATATTGTTGCGTTGCTCCATCGATGTCCAAAGGCGTTGCGACCCGGTAAAAAATTGAAGTATAAAACCCAAAATTATCAATAAAACCGCCATGGAAACCAGCAGTTCCACCAAAGTGAAGCGTTTTTTTTGCTTAGCTTTTGCCAAAGGATATTTTTTAGAACTCGCCATACTGTTTTTCATTTCAAGTTTGTTATGGGTATCTCTAAAAACTGGAAACTTGGCTAAAAATTGCATCTCGCATTCGTATGCACGACCTTGCGTACATCTGGTTAACTTTATGTTAGCCAGATGTTTGCAAAATCGCGCCTCCAAATTGCGAATCTGCCATTTTTGTAACTCAAGCCAGTTTTTAGAGATACCCTTTTTCATCTTTTAGTACCGAAAAGCCTCGTTGAAAATTTCCTGCCGAAACAGCCGTTTTTCGCGCTGGGCATACGGAGCCTGTGCCGGATAGCTGATTTCAACGCAAAGCACAGTGGCGTACTGATTGACGGAATTACCGGCGTTATCTTCTACCTTTTTGATGTCACCGTCGGCAGCGATAGTGTAAAAGTTATACGCTTCTTTCCAGACTTTTACCACTGCGGCGAAGTCGAGAATATCGCCAGTCGTTTGCTTGTAGAGAAACGCGCTGTTGGAATACGTACTGCCGGAATTTTGCAGCAAATAAAGATTGTCCGTAATCGCCCGGGTTGAGCCTTTGTCGTAATCGCTGTTCAACGGGTCGATTCCTTTGCCCGAGGTCTCGCCCAAGTCCTTTACCGAGCTGTAATCTGTGGCGATTTTATTTGAAAAGAAGAAATCGGCCGCCACCGGGTCGGACGGCGTGCCGCCGCTGTCGATAACGTGTTGCCGCTCCGCGGCGATCTCTGCCCATTCGGCGGAACAACCTGCCCGCAAATAGCCCATCAGATATTCGCCGATGTCGGCTAAATTATTGTCGGCGATCGCCGATTTGTTGGCGTTGACTCCTACCGGAAAAAGCACCAGAATGCTGGACATTCCGATTGCCAAAACCGCCAGAGCCAAGGCAATTTCAACCATATTGAAGCAATATTTGATTCGCCGCTGTCTCATCCTTTTTCGCTCCTCACTCCGGCAACGGATAGTATTCCACCCGCCCGGTAAATTTATTGATAGAGAGCATCAACCAGTTAATCGGTTTGTTGCCGGCATCTTTGGTCGGATAGACCACATCGTCACCGTTGAAAACCGCTTCGGCAATCATCAGCCGAAGATCTTTATCGCTTTTTAATCCGCCGTAGGGCGAAAACACGATTAAGCATTCGTCAATATTCGTTTTGTATGTCGCGTTGCTGCCCGGGGTGGAAAACAGGGCGTCTTTCAGATCCGCAAGCCCGTCACCCAGCGAGGTTTTGACATCGCTGATCACGTTGTTGACCCCATCTCCGATCTTGTAACTGTTAAAGTCGCTGTTGTCGGGGTCGAGAACCCGCACCAGTGCCGCTCCGTCGGGAGCGTTTTGCCACTCCTGATTCGGAAGCCAGCGGAGAAATTTCCAATTCGCACCGTCGGGCTGAACGTATGCGAGCCGGAATCCGCCGTAACAAAAAGGTCTGATCGCCTGCACGGCTTTGTCGCTGTCAAACTGTCTCCGATCATTCGGCAAAACGATCGCCACATATTTTCGGCTGCGAATCGCGTTGGATTGCGCCTGCTCCAGCCCCAATTTCAAATTGGAGGTCACAAGATCGACCCGATTGCCGCGAATCATGCGGTTAAAAGCCGGCAACATCAGGGTCATAATCAGACCCATAAGCAACATTACCACTAATAATTCAATCAGGGTAAAGGTTTGATATTTTCGTTTTTTCATAGCTTCCGTTTCTGTCGCCTCTGTAATTTAGCCCTACAGGCTACCTCAAAAAAATTGGGTTGAAGTAGCCTATATCTATTATAAAAGAAGATTTGTTATTTTGCAATCGTTTTTTTGGATTTTTTTAAGAAAACGTCCGTTATTTATCCGTTTTTTGACCTCTTTGGCATGAGTGCAAATAGCGGAAAAGTAACGGAACGGTTCATTTTACCTCAAAGCTGCTTCAAATTTGCAAATTTTCCTGAAATCAACTTGCAAAATAGAATTTATCGAGATACTTTACCGGGTATCGTGCTTTCAGAATTTTACTCACGCCAATCAGGAACAGACACAAGGAGCATTATGAGCAATCTATTTGCCAACGAAAACGACAAAATGAGTTACGCCATGGGGATGAATATGGGCGAATACCTCACCCGCACCCCGCTGGACATCGATCTGAATAAAGCGCAAGAGGGGATTCGCGACTTTATCGCCAAAACCCCGAAGCTTACTCCAGAGGAGTACGTTGCGACCATGCAGCTGCTCCAACAGAAAATGCAGGATGCCGGGCGTCGTCAAGCCGAGCAGTTGGCAGCCGATAATATCCTCGCCGAAAAGAATTTCATGGCGGAAAACGCCAAAAAATCCGGGGTGAAAGTTACTTCAAGCGGACTTCAATATGAGGTAATCACCGCCGGAAACGGCAAAAAACCCACCGCCGATGATATTGTCCGGGTTCACTACGTCGGCACACTTCTTGACGGCAGCAAATTCGACAGCTCGATCGACCGTGGCGAACCCGCCGAATTCGGGGTTAATCAGGTTATCGCCGGCTGGACCGAAGCACTTCAGCTTATGCCGGTCGGGAGCAAGTACAAACTCTATATCCCCGCCGCGATCGCATACGGTTCGCAGGGAGCCGGGCAGGCAATTCCGCCCAATGCGGCGTTGATTTTTGAAGTGGAGCTGCTCGACATAGTCAAATAAGGGACTCTGGGCGGGGAAATCAATCGCCCCGCCCGAAGTTGAATCGTGATGAAGCACTTCAATTTGTTTTCGCAAAACTCGTTTCCGTTGAAGGTGTTGTTAAATCACCACAGCATCGTCGGTTTGCACGACCACGACTTTTATGAGTTGGTGCTGGTAATTTCCGGCGAAGGTCTTCACATCAGCGGCGAGGAGCGACACCCGATTTCGGCGGGCGATATTTTTCTGATCAAACCCGGCAATCCGCACGGGTACGAGGGAGAACACCATTTCTCCGTCTACAATATTTTGTATCTACCCGAAAAACTCGCGCTGCCCCGGTTCGATCTCGCCCAGGAACCCGGATTTCGCGCCTTTTTTGAACTTGCCCCGGAGTTGAGAAGGCAATTCGGATTCCGCAAACACTTTCGACTCGGCAAAACTCAACTTGACGAATTCGCGCTGTTATCTGAGCGGATCAAACAGGAACTCGAATCCAGCCAATCCGGTCATTATTTCCGTGCGGTCACGCTTTTTATGCGGCTGATAGAGCGGGTTTCTCACGCCTGCGGCAATTCGGCGGTCTATCGCGAAAATGACGCGCTTTTGCGTCTCGGCACGGTGGTGACTTTTATGGAGCAACATCAAGCCGAGTCGCTCACGATTAAAGAGTTGGCCGATCGCGCCGCCATGTCCCCGGCAACCCTGAACCGCGCCTTTCGGCGTGCCGTCGGGAAATCGCCGCTCAACTATCTAAATGAGTTGCGAATCGCCAACGCCGAACAATTGCTTTTGGCGAATCCCGCGCTGTCAATTGCCGAAATCGCACTGCGCTGCGGTTTCAGCGACAGCAACTATTTTTCACGCCTGTTCAAAAAGCGTACCAATCGCACTCCGCGTGCGTTTCGGAAAGATAATAAAGGCTGCCTATAGGGTATCTTTAAAAACTGGGTTGAGGTAAAAATCGACAGATTAGTAATTTGGAGGTGTGATTTTGCAAGTAACTGGCTAACAAAAAGTTAACCAGTTACGCGCAAGGTCGCACATACAATTGCGAGCTGCTATTTTTAGCCAAATTTCCAGTTTTTAGAGGTAGCCTCTAAACTCAATTGAATGGTGAGCTTATGTATAAATCGTTTCACACTTTTGGAATCATCGCCCCGGCCGGGAAATTAAGCCGGGAAAAATTCGACTCAGGGGTAGATTGGCTACGTTCAGAGGGTAAAACCGTAAAATTGAGCGAACACGTCAACGCACCATATCCGGTCGAATATCTCTCAAGCTCCGCCGAAGAACGCGCCAAGGATCTTACCGCGTTGTGGCTCGACTCCGAGGTGGATTTGCTTTTGGCGACCCGGGGCGGATTCGGCTCGGCGCATCTGCTCCCGCTTTTGGATTGGAATGCCTTAAAAAGCCGCCCCAATCTTCCGCTCGCCGGATTCAGCGATATAACCGCATTGCATTGGACCATGGAAAAACTCGGCATCGGGCGACCGATTGCCGGACCGATGTTGGGGAAACTTGCCGAAAGCTCCCAATGCGCCTATACAACGCGTTACAATGATCTCGCCTTTGAAAGTTCCTCGTATACGATTGAAGCCGCCCCGGAGTACGGCGACTTTTTGCCGCTCAAACCGGGGAAAGCCGCGGGACTACCGCTGGTGGGGAATCTCTCGGTCGCGGTTACGCTGTGCGGTACGCCATATATGCCGGATGTCGCCGGACGCATTCTGATTTTAGAAGATTTAAATGAGCCGATTTACAAACTTGACCGCTATTTGACCACGCTTGAGCAAAACGGCGTTTTTGCGCGTTGCGCCGGAGTGTTGTTCGGGCAATTTACCGATTGCGCGACCAATCAGAAGCTGATCGCCTTGCTTCAACGCTTTGCAAACGGGGTCAACGGCCCGGTGATAGCCAATTTCCCGTTCGGTCATACCCGGGAAATATGCACCGTTGATTTTCACCGCGAAATGAGCGTGGAGAATTTAAATATTTCAGTCCGATAACGCCGCCGGCAACATGCGAATGCGTTTACCCGGGAACGGAAAGCGAATCTCAAACACCGTCCCCTCCCCCGGAATCGACCTCAATCCGAACATCGCGCCGTGTTCGCGGCAAATCCGCTCGATAACCATCATACCGATGCCGTTGCCTCCGGCGCGGTTGGAGTGAAACGCTTTGAATATACCGCCGAGTTCGTCCGGCGTAATACCCGTCCCGGAATCGGCGAATTCCAGTGTGAGATAGTCCGCCTCACATCTGGTGCGAATCAACAAATGTCCGCCGTTGGGCATGGCTTGCACCGCGTTGCGAATCACATTGTAAAAAACCTGTTTAAGCTGGGCAGAGTCCCCCGCGACTTGCCGGTGACACTTGGCAAATTTGCACTCCACCGTGACCAGACGCGCCTCAATTTCCGCACGCATAAAAGTCAAAACCTCTTCCACCAAGTCGGTCACTTCCACGGGAGCGAACTGCGGTTTTCCGGGTCGCAACGCGGACAAAAAGCTGTGAATGATACTGTCCAACCGCTCCACTTCGGTTTTGCATGCCGTGATCATTTGCGCCGCTTCATCCTTGGAAAGCTCCATATCGTCGTTGCCCGAAATCGAGCGATCCAGCATCTGCAAATTCAAGTATAAACTGTTCAACGGGTTGCCGATTTCGTGGGCGACACCGGCGGCCAGCATCGAAATTGCCACGCCTTTTTCTTGTTCAAGGTCGTTCAAGGTGCGAGCGCGACTCTCGGTGACATCGCGAAAAATCACCGCCGCAAAGGTGTTATCACCCGGATACGGGACTAAGTAAAACTGAATAAAACGGCGTACCGGATAAAGTATCTCCAGCTCTTGCCGCGCCACGCGTACCCACTCTTTTTCGTCCGCACTCAAAATGCGTTGCCAATCCACCCCCTGCAACAGTTGCGACACCCGCACTTGCGAGAGATCCTCCGGCAACGCCAAAAGTTCTTGCGCCGCCCGGTTGTGATAGCGAATCAGCAAATGACGGTCGATGACGATTATCCCCTCTTCGATCGCGTTGAACACGGTTTCAAGAAATCCGCGTTCTTTCATCAGGCGCAAAATATACGCCTGACGACTGCCGGAATCGATGTCTTCCAACCGTTCACTGAAACGATCTAAAAAATTTTTCTTTACCGCCATTTGTATTTTTGTCCTTTTGGTGTCATTATAACAGAGCTAATTGCAAAACTACCTTTTTGGCATGATTTTGACGGTACTATTGAGAAATTTTTGTTCTTTGACAAGCTTCAAAGCGTAGCAGAGCTACGCAAAAAAGCGAGTCAAAGAAACAAAAAAATCAATAGAACTCAAAAGCAGACCAAAATAGTTTTGCAATTAGCTCAACACTATAACAATAGCACAATAATTTATGAAACTCAAATTCAAACGAGGGAAACGATGAAATTCTTTACTTATATCGGAGTTTTTGCAACGTTCTTCACCGCGCTTAATCTTTTCGCCGATGCCCCCATGATCCATGTCGATGAGCTTGAAGTCACTCCAACGGTAAAGACAACCGGCAAACTGCTCGAATTGCGCGACAGTGCGGTCAACAACCGCGCCGACACGCCTCCCGGCGTATTGGCGGCGTTGATCGCCGACGACGGAGTGATTTACAACTGGACTCCCTCGCCCGACCCGATGCGCGTCACCGGCGGAGCAGATTTAATCGACGCATTTATCGCCCCCGACGAGTCCTTGCTCGTACTTCTGGAAAATATCGGGGGAAACAGTGAACTGAACGCCACGCGGATTCTTTGCTTTAACTTGCTGAACAACAAAATTGTGCGTGCCTTTATGGTCGAAAACCGTAAACTTGCCATGGCGCAAGTTGTCCCGGGCAGCACCTGTTTTATCGCGGCGCAAGTTGCGCAAGAGAAGTTCAAGCAAAAATCGCGGCTTATCGCGGTGGATTTGCGTACCGGCAAAATAAAAGGCGAATCGCAAGAGTTTGAGCAACCGATCCGCTCACTTGCGGTCAATATTGAAAGAAGCTTTGTCGTGCCGGAGAAATCCGACGATATAATCGCTATTTCGCACGATAAATTTGCGGTTAACGGGCAAAAGATTAAAACGCTGGTGCCAAACCCCAAACTGTTGATCAGCCCAAACGGCAATCGCCTTGTCGTCTACGGCGAAAAACGCATGGAGTTATATAACCTTGCAACGCCGAAACTCGAACTGCTCCACAGTCGTGAACTGCCGGAAAATTTCACCCCGGACAACGCCATTTCCATAACCGACAACGCTTCGAATCTGCTCTTTTTCGATGCCGTCGGCAAGGCGTATTTGTATATCGGTGAAACTTTTCGCCAACTCGACGGCAAATTCACCGGGGCGGGTTGCTGCCGGGTGGCGGACGGCAAACTCTTTTTGGGCATTCAACAAAAAGAGGCGATCAACTTCTATCAAATGCCCAACGACCTTGACCCTCAATCCGTCGGCGTTCCCGGCGAGTTGCGTCCCCGCACCGGCGGGCGTAATTTTAAAATCTTCGTCCGGACCACCTCGACCGACCCGGAGTTGATCGTCATCGACAATCGCGCCAATATTTTTGAACTCACGGTAAAACCGCGCCGCTGGCAAAAACGGTTGATCTTCGAGGCTTCAAAATAAAGGGTATCTCTAAAAACTGGGTTGGTTTAAAAATTGGCAGATTCACAACTTGGAGGTGCGATTTTGCAAGTATCCGGCTAACAGGCGAGTTAACCGGATACGCGCAAGGTCGCGCATACAATTGTGGGCTGCAAATTTTAGCCAAAGTTCCAGTTTTTAGAGGTAGCCTAAACTGCAAAAAACTTGTAATTTCCCGTTCTCGCGGTACATTATACCTATGAAGATTATCGATACACATATTCACTATTCCCGACACGAGGGTTTTGCCGAAACCGCAAAAGAATCCGGGCAAGTCAACACCGCCGATGCCGTCGCAAAAAATTTCACCGCCAACGGGGTAATTATGGCGATCGCCATGGGTACGGGGCGTTCCGACGAAAACAGCGAGATTTGCGAACCCATGCGTCCCGACCTCGGCGGGGAAGTGACGCTGCAAAATTACGGCATAGATTCGCACATCGCCTATTGCGCCGGGGTGGATTCCGGGGCGATTACTCCTCAAAACACTTCAAAATCGCTGGAAATGTTTGAGCGGTTTTTGCAAACACCGCAATGTGTCGGCTTGAAATTCTACCCTGGCTACCACCATTTATACCTCTCGGACAAGCGGCATTATCCCTTTTTTGAGTTGGCGGCGGCATACGATGTCCCGGTGGTGATTCACTCCGGGGATACGGCGGGAAACCGCGGTCAGGTCAAATATTCGCATCCATTGACAATAGACGAAGTGGCGGTGGATTTCCCCCAAACCCGTTTTGTCCTGGCGCATTACGGCAACCCGTGGATAGTTGACGCCACCGAAGTCGCCGCAAAAAACGAAAACGTGTCGATCGACCTCTCGGGGCTTGCCGCCGGGGTGATAGACCATGCGGTTTTTCTCGAACAATTTCGCGGCTATATCGAACACCTGAAAACCTGGATGGCATATCTCGGCAACTGGGAAAAATTTATGTACGGCTCGGATTATCCGCTGGTCAATATCGGCGAATACATCAAAGTCATTCAAGCGATCGTGCCGGAGCAACATCACGAAAAGGTATTTTACGCCAATGCGTTGCAAATATTCTCCAAACTTAGAGCTTATCAACTAATAATGGAAATGTTATGACGAAGCACCGGGAAACCAGTCGCGCAGTTGAAAAAAATCGGGAATATTGGAAGAAATATCTACGATTTTTTTCGACAAGTGAATGGCTAATCGGGGCAAGTCAGAGCGTTTTCGTTTATTAGTTGATAAGCTCTTA
>JAISIP010000109.1 GCA_031261965.1 Victivallales bacterium
CACCTCCAAATTACGACTCTATCGATTTTTTAACTCAAGCCAGTTTTTAGAGATACCCTCAAAGGTTTTTACACCGATCTTTTAATGAACAGTTGTCCAGCCGAAGGGGCTAAGCGCAGGGCGATACTTTGTGGTAGCCTAAACATCGGTAGTCAATAATGGTGTTTGGCGATCATCCTGACCTTGCGCCATTTGCCGGTGCGAAAACGCCAGAGAAAAACCATGGCATCTAAAAATCCGCACGCAGCGATGAATCCCCAGACGTGATAAATCGAAACCGGGTAGATTTTAGTTAGAAAAAATATGCCCGGAACGAGGACTCCCCAAGCAGTCAGACTGTTCAACAAAAAGATCGCCAAAGTATCGCCCGCCCCGCGCAGACCGCCCATAAAAATAAACTTTATGCTGTCGCAGGCGTTGAACATCGCAGCGGCGGTCAGAACTCCGGTGCAGATTTTAACCACTTCAGAAAAATCAATGCCGGACTCCTGTTGAGGCGAGAAAAAGATGGCAAGTGCTTCAGGAAAAATAAGATAGATCATCATCCCGGCAAAAGCGTAAATCGCGGAAAGTCTCCAGGCGCGATATACCGCCTTTTCGGCGATATTCGGCTTCCTTTTGCCGATATACTGCCCGACTACGATCGCGGTGGAGTCCGCCAGTCCGGTTAGAGGAACGAAAAAAATGTTGTTAATCGACATCGCGATTACGCACGCCGCCAACGCCTCCGGACCGAGATCGCCGATCAGAAATGTCAGCAATGTGAACGCCCCGACATCCGCCAGCGTCTGAAATCCGGCCGGTGTGCCGTAACGGACAAGTTTTGTCACCAAATCAAAGTGAAACTCCCAGCGTTTTCGCGTGGGAATATGGCGTTGGTTTTGAGCGTAAAAGTAAATTATTATCATAAACGCGCTTATCGCCGAACAGATGCTTGTCGCCAGCCCCGCCCCGTAAATTCCAAGCGCAGGCATCCCGAATTGCCCGAAAATAAACATATAGTTGAGCGGCACGTTCAAAAGACACCCGAAAATATTGATCACCGCGACCGGCAATGTCCTGCCCTGGCCCGAAAAAAACGAATAAAACGGTGCGGCAAAACAGACGAACACCCCAGAAGGCAAGAGTGCGATAAAGTAATCAATTTCACGCTCGACGATTTGCGCGTCGTGATTGGTTCCGCCCAAGACGGCAAGTCCGATTAGCGGAATTACAAACGAAATAAACAGCCCGGATGCAATCGCAAGGATTTGACCTGCCCATACGGCACGCAACAAATTGGCCTTATCTTGAGCCCCGTGATATTGCGCCACCATCGCCGAGGTGAAGTTGCAAGTCACCATAAAAATGCAAAACAAGGTAAAGTAGAGAATTCCCGCCGGCATCGCCGCCGCCACATCGAGGGTGGAATGGTGAGCAAGAAACCAGCGATCGACAAACTGCATGATGCTGTTGCTCGCACTCATAAGAATGAGCGGATAAGCGATTCGGCAAATTTCCAAATATCCGCCACGGCAGATAAAGTTTTGGCGACTGAACGAGTTACGTATATCAAACAATGGCATGTATATTGCGTCCAGATCTTCTATGCCGGGTCAAGATCGTTGTCGATTTGCTCCAGCGAACGCCCGTTGGGTTCCGGCATTATGGTTTTCGCCCAGATTAACTGGAGAATCATCATAAAACAGAAAAACGCGAACATATAACCGGCATCGAATTCTTTAATTGCAATCGGAAACGCCAGCGTGAGCAACGCTGCACAAATCCAATGGCAGGAACTTCCGAACGACTGTCCGGCGGCGCGTTGGTCTTTGGGAAAGATCTCCGCGATAAAAACCCAAATAACCGTCCCGGATCCGACGGCATATGCTGCGATAAAAACGATAATGCACAACAACACGACCAAGCTGACCGATCCGAGTTTTTCGGTGGCTTGTTTTTTAGCCGTTGCCGCTATATTTTTTGCCATTTCCGCCGGAATTTGCCCTGAAAAAGCGTAGCGTTCTCCCGAATATTTCGGCGCGTAAGTTGCGGTGCTGAGCTCCTTAAGCGCATCGCGATAATCACTTTTGATTTGCTTTTTGTCGGATTCGTTGTAATATCCGGCATCTTGATCCATGCGGATAATTTGTTCCGAACTTGTGAGCGTGTCGATCGCGGCGGAGACCACTTTGAATTCAGGAAAACAGAAAAACGTCAGAGCACAAACTCCAAGGCTTAAAACGCAACCTGCCGAACCAATGGCAAGCAAGGCGCGTCGCCCGATTTTGTCGATAAAATATAACCCGACAAAAGTGAAAATCAGATTAGTGACACCAATGGCGATAGAACCCGCAAGCGCATTTTCCATGCCCGCTAAATTCAACAGTCGCGGGGCAAAGTAAAGAATCACATTGATGCCGGAAGTCTGGTTAAAAAGGGCAATGAGAAATGCGGAAAGGATCGGTATGCGCATCCGTTTTGTCCAAAATTTGCGCGGGCACTGTTGAGAAATTCGGGTCGATTTAATCGACTCGACTAATTCATGGAGATCAGCTTCGCACATTTCGGGGTGAATCTGCCGAAAAACTTTCTCCCCCTCCTTGGGGCGTTTTGCGTCAACAATAAGCCAACGCGGACTTTCCGGCAGAGCAAAACACATTACAGTGTACACGAACGCCGGGATAGCTTCAACACCGAGCATCCAGCGCCAACCGATTCCGATGTCGCAAAGGTTGCCGATAAGATCATTGGAAAGATAGGCACAAAGAATGCCGAAAACAATGTTGAATTGAAACAGCCCGCCGAGCTTGCCCCGATCTTTGGCCGGGGAAATTTCGGCGATGAAAAGCGGCGCGGCGATAGTCGAAATCCCGACGCCGACCCCACCGATAAAACGGGCGGCGATAAAAGAACTGACATTCCACGCAATCCCTGAGCCGATCGCCGAAACGAAAAACAAAACGCCGTTAAAAATCAGAACTTTTTTGCGTCCCCACTTGTGAGTCGGGATTCCGCCGATAAAAGCACCCAGCACCGTTCCCCACAACGCCGAGCTCAACGCCAGACCGTGCATGGAGCCGCTCAAAACCCAAAGGTTTTGAATTTCCTTCTCCGCTCCGGAAATAACCACGGTGTCAAACCCGAAGAGAAATCCGGCGAGTGCAGAACTTATTGCCCAAATTAAGAGACGTTTCTTTTTCATTTTTATGACCTGCGTTAAGGCTGCCACCTAAAGGCTATCTCTAAAAAAAGAATCGGCTAATCAACGACCTGTTTCTTCGAGATACTCGGTAATCCGGGACGCCATTGAATTTTGGTTAATTCTGATGATTTTCATTTCGCGTTCAACGCTCTCGGGTGAATCCGAAGCGTGAGCCGTATTGACCATAACATTGCTGCCGAAATCGCGACGGACGGTTCCGCCCGGCGCCTTGGAGGGGTCGGTCGGTCCGAGTACCGAGCGAATCTTGGCGATCGCATTGGAACCTTCGTAAATCAACACCAGACACTTGGCTTGGGCGTTTTGGAGTTTCTTCTCCTCTTCGGAACACGTTTCCGGGCGACGCCCCGACATAAACTCAATGAGTTGCGCAAACTGATCGTCGGCAAAAGGAATGCCGACCGATTGAGTTAAACATTCCAGCGAATTTTCGGGCAGGGAGATTTCAAATTTCTCCTCAAAAAGTTCTTTGGCCTGGATGGCTATTTTAGGCGCGAGCTTATCGCGCAACGCCGCTTGCACCGAGCCGTAAAACTCCAGCGCGTCATTTACACTCATGCGGTGAACCTTGCACCCGACAATGCGCAACCCGGTGCGGCTGAGCATATCAATAATATTGCCGGGGCGACTGGAAGGCGCACGCCAATTGTCCGGCTTAATAATAACCAAAGTGCGTTCATCTTCCGGCGATGCCCCCAGCGAATTATCCACGAGATTGGGTGTGGCAGCGGCAAATTCGGCAAAAAGACCCAACTTGTCGAGTGCCTCTTTGCTGTTCGGCGGGGTCAAGACCGCAGGCTCAAAGAAGCGGATGATTTTGGGGTTCTCCTTATCTTCGACCACGGCCGCATAAGTGTCGCGCAAAGTCTCCCCGGTACTGATGCTCTTGGGCGACAAAGGCGAAAGCCGGCCGGTGATTTCAGAAAGTTTGCGACAGGCGTCTTCGCCGCGAAACAGCAACATAAGCGTGCGTTCTTTGCGACCGTCTTCGCGGGGCGGGAAGTTTTCACGAACGTAAGTCGCCAGCAACCTACCGGTCTCTTTCGATTCGGCAGTTTCCAGACTTTGGGCGTAACGCTCGGTCATTTCCGGAGTGAACGCCAGCATTTGCGCCCCGATAAACTCCAGATCGGTTCGCGACATCAGTCGGGCGATGATTCCCCCGGTGCGGGACTTCAAAAGACTGTAGGGCGTAATAATAATATACGATACTTCAACTGCCATGACAAATTCCTTTTTTGCAAAAACTATAGGGTATCTCTAAAGGCTACCTCTAAACCACTCCCCCCGGCGGCGGTGGTTTGCAATTAGCTCCATTACAATACTATATCACCAAATGCCCCAATCGGCAACTCCATTTTAAAAATATTTGACTTGACTGTGGAATATTTTATAAAAACTGGTATATTATAAGAATGACTTGATTTCGTGAAAGGAATTTTTATGGGTTTGTACGATCGAAATTACATGCGTTCCCCCGGAGGTTCCCGCGCTTCCGATGACGGTATGGGAATGCTTTTTATCCTGTTAATCATAAATGTTATCGTTTTTTTAGCGGCAAATGTCTTGCCGGATGAAGTCATGTACCATCTGATTTTGACCCCGACGGGAATTCGGCACGGGCAGATTTATCAGTTGATCACCGCCGGATTTTTGCATGTCGAATTTTTTCATCTTCTCTTTAATATGTGGGGGCTATATATTTTTGGCGGATTGGTCGCCCCTTCGCTCGGGGGCAAACGCTTTTTGTGGCTCTATTTGATCGGCGCAATTTCAGGTAATTTGCTCTATTTGCTGCTCAACTGGAATTCACAAGGCGGATTGCTCGGTGCTTCGGGTGCGGTGTTTGCCGTTATGGTCGCGGCGGCGTTGATTGAGCCGAATCGGCAGTTTATCGTCTTCCCGCTGCCGTTTCCGATGAAAACCCGAACATTGGTGATTTGTTACACCGTTCTTGAAATTTTGATGCTCTCAAGCGGCAAGTCCGACGGTATCTCTCACCTCGCCCACCTCGGCGGCGCAATCGGCGGTTATCTCTACATGAAAGCCCTTTGGGGCAATCACTTGAGTTGGGATCCTTTTCTCCGACAAGCGTGGCGACCGCAATTTCGCACCGCACCGCCCCAGCCGGGCAAGAAAACCAGCGGTCCGGTTGGGGCGAACGAGCTTGATTCCCTCCTGGACAAAGTTTCGAGACACGGCATAAACAGCCTCTCGGGGCATGAACTTGCCCGCCTGCGTCAGGCTCGTGAAGAGATGCGCGGCAATAGGCAATAGGCAACAGACTATGCTGGAGACTTCGTTTTTCGACTACGATTTGCCCCCGGAGCTCATCGCCCAGCACCCCGCCGAAAGGCGCGACCAATCGCGCATGTTGGTGTTGGATCGCGTCACCGGCGCGTGCGAAATTCGCCCGTTTGGCGCGATAATGGAGTATCTCTCTATCGGAGACGCGTTGATTTACAACGACACGCGGGTTTTGCGCGGGCGCATGTACGCTCAAAAAAACGGCAAGTCTGACGGGGCGAAGTTTGAACTTTTGCTGACCCGCGCCTTGGATTCCCAAAAACGACGCTGGAGTGCCTTGCTAAAGCCGGGCAAACGTGCCTTGCCGGGGACGTTTGCGCAGTTGCTCAACGGTGATGGGACGCTCAATGCCGCCGGGGAAGGCTTTACGGTCATCGAACGGGGCGACGACGGAGAGTTCATTATCGAGTTTAACTCGTCCGATTCCGATCGGCTTCAGGCAAGTTACGGACACATTCCTCTACCGCCGTACATTACCCGGGGAGACTCCACCGCCGATGCGGAACGCTATCAAACCGTTTACGCCGAGAAATCCGGCGCGGTTGCCGCTCCGACCGCCGGACTCCACTTTACCGCTGAAATTCTTGCCGAACTTGCGGCAAAAGGGGTACGTCAAAGCGCGGTGACTTTGCATGTCGGTCCCGGGACGTTCAAGCCGGTTTCGGTAAAAAACGCCGAGGAACATTTAATGCACAGAGAGGAATTTTCCCTTTCAAGCGAGACTGCACAAATCGTCAATTCAACTCACGCCGCCGGGAAGCGCGTCTTGGCGGTCGGCACGACCACGGTGCGAACCTTGGAGAGTTGCGCCGACGTTGACGGGACGGTTCACGCCAAAAGCGGCAGCACGCAAATTTTTCTCTATCCGCCCTGTCGGATTCGGGCAGTGGACATGCTCCTGACCAATTTTCACTTGCCGAAAAGCACTCTGCTTATGCTTGTTTCATGTTTTTGCGACCGTGAAAAAGTGTTAAACGCCTACCAAATTGCCATTCAAGAAAAGATGCGCTTTTACAGCTACGGTGACTGTATGCTTTTAAAGTAGGCTAAGGAGCCAATTACAAAAATCTTTTGCCCGCTTTTTAGAGATACCCTCAAATCACCGATAAAAATCATGACAAAAGCTGTTTTGCAATTAGCTCTAAGGTTTGTACCACTTGGGTACGCCGCGTCGGCGCAATTTCGCGACAATGGCATTTCGGCGCAAAAAGAGCTTATCCCGATTGTCGGCAAGACCGGGGTCGCGGTAAGCAACTCCGGCGGTCGAATGCAGGATTATTCCAAGCTCTTTGGGCGGCAATGGCAGTGGCAGTACGGCGGGGTCGAATCCGGCGACCGTGCCACCCCGTTTTCTCCCGCAGGGCGGCGATTCCCCGACTGCCAGACCGGTTCGCAAAAGAGCACCGCGAAAAGGCAAGGCACTGCAAAAGCTTACCAGCACGCCGTCGGGTTTCAGCAATCGCGCCAAGGCGCGGACAAAATCAAAGCTCCACAACTCCGGGTTGTAATCCGGTGAAAATCCGTCCTGAAAAATCACATCGAAACTTTGCATTTCGAGCAACGTCACCGAACATCTCGCGTCGCCTTTGAGCAATCTGACGCGACAATTACCTTCCCGGAAGACTCCCTCCCGGTCGAGTGCGTCAATCAGACGATATTGGAGACTGTTTTGGGGATACAAGCTCAACGCCGCGTGCAATGTACGCGGGTCATTTTCCAGTGTGACTATTTCGCAAGCCCCGCCGCAACTTAAGGCGGCGGCACAATTCACTCCGAGTCCGAAGCCGACATCGAGCAAGCGGACGGTTTTGCCGTAACTTAGCCGTTCGCGCAACCGGGACGGAGCGACATATTTTTGCTCGGCTTCAGTAGCCGCGCCGGCGAGCGAATGAAAGTGTTGGCGAAATTCGGGGTGATAAAGGGTGGGCGAACCGTCTTGGGTCACGACCCCGGAGAACTCTTTTCCGGTTGCGCCGACATTAAACCGAGCTTTAAAAAAATCGAGAAATTGCCCTTTTGACATCCACCAGCGGGGAGTGATGATCTTCTCTTTTTCCGCCTCGGCGGTCAGGCGCATAATCAGCCAATGATCGGGCAATTCGCGTAAAAACCCGTCGAGATAATCGGCATATTCATACTCGTTCAGCCCGATCGGTTTGGGGGTGAATTCCTGCGAGGAAATCACAGTGCCTTTGAGTGTTAACAGCGGGTGCAGCTTAACGGCGCGAAAGGGCAAGCCGGCAACTTTTCGGGCGGAGTCGATAAACATTTTTCGATCTTCCCCGGGCAGTCCGGCAATCAGATGACAGCCGACCGCGATTCCCGCCGAATCAAGTCGCCGCACCGCCTCTTCGACAGTCGCAAAATCGTGACCGCGCCGAATCAAATTAAGCGTGGAGTCATGGGTGCTTTGCACTCCAAGCTCGACCCAAACTTCGTAACGCTCGGCAAGTTCCGCAAGAAATTCGACCGTTTCCGGCGGCAATGCGTCCGGGCGGGTTCCGACAATTACAAGGGCGAACGGCGCGGCATCGAGTACTTCTTTGTATAGTTCCCGCAATTTTTCCACCGGCGCATAAGTCGAGGTAAATGCCTGAAAATAGGCGATATAAGGTGGCTTTGCCCCGTAACGTGTCCTGACAAATTCGATCCCGCTTGCAACTTGACCGGGCAAATTCAGATTTCGCGATAGATGTCGCGCCCGATTGCCGTCTTCGGCGCAAAAAACGCATCCGGGACCAAAGCGATTGAGCCGATTCGGGCAACCCAGGGACAGGTCGATGCCGATTCGATGCAGTTTGCCATTGTATTTATCGGCGATATAATCGCTAAAAAAATGTAGTTTATTCATTGACTTGATGCTCCAAACGAGGTAATTTAAAGTAGAAGAGGACGATTTACAACAATACCGGGGAAGTTTTTTTATGAAAATAGCGATTATCGGCGGCGGCGTTGCCGCATTTGAGGCGGCAAAAACTGTTCGCTCCCTCTCAAACGAAGCGGAGATCACCATTTACAGCCGCGAGGAGACGTTGCCGTATCGGCGGCCGGCTCTCTCGCGCATGGCATCGGAGACGCTTTCGGACGCTCAATTTTATATCAAGCCGGAGTCCTTTTACGCCGAAAACCGAATTGACCTGAAATTGTCCCATACCCTCAACGCGATCGACACTGCTAATAGAACGCTGCAATTCAACACGGGGGAATCCGCCATATATGACAAACTCCTGCTGGCGGTAGGTTCGCACTGTTTTTGTCCGCCGATTCCCGGCATGGACTTAAACGGCGTAATGTCGCTGCGCGAATATTCCGACTTGCAAAAGCTGCGCATGAGACTCGATTCCGGAGTACGCAATGTCACGGTAATCGGCGGGGGATTGCTCGGGCTGGAATTGTCGGAGAGTTTGCTTAAGCGCAACTGTCTGGTCACGGTAATAGAGGGGTGTCCCAATCTTTTACCGCGCAACCTCGATGCGGAAGCTGCCGAAATTGTGCTTGAAATGTTCGGCAAAGTCGAAAACTTGACCCTCCGTTTTGGTCGTACCGTCGACTCAATCGAGGGGAAAGCGGGCAAAGTTGTCGGCGTAAACTTGGCGAACGGGACGATTCCGGCGGAGTTGGTCATGGTCTCCGCCGGAGTTCGCGCCAATACCGAAATCGCAGCGTCCGGTCAAATAAAATGCAACCGTGGTATTGTTGTGGATAAATTTATGCGTACAAGTGCTTCGGATGTATATGCTGCAGGGGACTGTGCCGAAGTTGATGCAGTCTCGTACGGACTCTATGACGCGGCGCGAAATATGGGGGAAATTGCGGCACACAATATGCTCGGCGAAGAGAAAGCATTTGTATTTCAACCGTTCCCGGCGCGGCTTTCGGTGTTCGGTGTGAAGCTCTTTTCGGTTGGAAAACTCTCCGGCGAACATAGCAAAACGACCTATGACCCCAAAGCCGGGACGCTTAAGAAACTTTTTTACGATGCCAACAAAGTGTTTGTCGGCGCAATTTTAATCGGTGATTTGCGCGAGGCTCCGAAACTTCAGGCGGAGCTTGCCCCTCAAAGGGCTTGATAAGATCAAAAATATGGGAAACAGTGTTGCAAAAGTAATCGTCGATATTGCTCTGGATAAGGAGTTTGACTACGAAATTCCGATCGAACTGCAAGGACGGGTCAAGGTCGGGACGATGGTTTCGGTACCTTTTGGCAACTCCCGGCGCGACGGCTATGTGTTGAGTCTCGCCGAAAACAGCAGTTTTGACGGCAAACTCAAGTCGCTTTTGGGAATTTGCGGCGACCGCGCTCACGTACCGGAACAACTCGTCACGCTCGGACGGTGGATGGCCGAATACTATTGTTGCAGCCAGGAGCAGGCGATCCGCTCTTTGCTCCCCGCCGCCGTACGCAGCGGCAAAATCAAGCCCAGGAAACGCAAGATTTACCGCATTGCCGATCGCGATGCGGCGCAGTCGTTTGTGGCGATAAACTCCGCAAAACCCTCCGCCGCGCTTCGGGTTGATCTCCTAAAAGCCCTGCTTAGCGGCGGGGAGCAGCCCATCGAGACGCTTAAAGCGTCAACGCCGGCGTTTTCCAACTCCTCGTTGCAAACGTTGATTCGCAAAGGGCTGATTGAAATCAGCGAAGAGTTAGTGCGTCGAGATGTCTTCTTTGAGAGCAAAGTTATCGCCACTCAAGCACTTAAGCCATCGCAAGAGCAAGCTCACGCGCTTGCGCTGATTAAAAAGATGCTGAATCACGAGACAGCAAGTCATGTATTGTTGCTCTTGGGCGTAACGAATTCCGGCAAGACCGAAGTTTACTTGCAATCGATCGCCATGGCACTTGAACAAGGGAAATCTGCGATCGTGCTGGTTCCTGAAATATCGCTCACCCCTCAGACCGTACGTCGTTTTCGGGCGCGGTTTGGCGACGAATTGAGTATTTTGCACAGCCGCCTTTCCGACGGCGAGCGGTTCGACGAGTGGAACCGCATCAACAACGGTGAAGTGAAGATCGCCGTGGGGGCGCGTTCGGCACTCTTTGCCCCTTTCAGAAATCTCGGATTGATCATCGTTGACGAGGAACACGAATCCAGCTACAAGCAATCGGAAGCTCCGCGTTATTCTGCCCGAGATGTGGCAATTATGCGCGGCAAGCTTGAAAATGCCGCCGTGATTCTCGGCTCGGCGACCCCGGCGGCGGAAAGTGCTTACAATGCGTCTATCGGCAAGTTTTTGCTGTCGCGCATGACCGAACAAGTTGAAAACAAACTGCCTGCTCATATCCGTATTGTCGATCAACGTTTGGACGAGGAGCCAAAGCCGGGCAAGAGCGGATTTTTTTCGCCCATGCTAATCGATGCGGTGCGTGATCGGATGAGTCGGGGCGAGCAGAGCATTTTGTTCTTGAATCGGCGCGGCTATGCGCGGGTGATGATTTGCGAAGAGTGTGGCTTTGAGGCGCGTTGCCCAGATTGTTCGGTGGCGTACACCTACTCAAAAATGCACGAAATTCTGAGTTGCCACCTTTGCGGAGGAGTGATTCCGGCGTATTCGAGTTGCCCGGAATGCGGTTCGGCTAAAATTCGCTATGCCGGGCTTGGAACCGAAAAAATCGAGTCCGTCGCCAAGGCGGTGTTTCATCCGGCACGGATTGCGCGTATGGATTCCGACACCATGCGCGGCGCGGACGATTATGAAATTGTCTTAGATCGATTTCGGCGCGGGGAATTGGATATTCTCATTGGCACGCAGATGATCGCCAAGGGGTTGCACTTCCCAAACGTTACTTTGGTCGGCATAATCAATGCGGATTTGGGGCTTGCCATGCCGGATTTCAGAGCCAGTGAACGCACCTTTCAGCTTATCACCCAAGTCGCCGGACGCGCCGGACGGGGCGATATTCGCGGTGAAGTCATTATCCAGACCCGCAACCCGGAAAACGAGACGATTTATTACGCCGCCAACCGGGACTATAACGGATTTTCCAAGTTCGACCTTGAGTTCCGGGAACTGCTTGATTACCCGCCCTACACCCACCTTATCGCCGTGTTTTTTCGCGGCACAGACGAGTCGCAATTGATTCAATACGCGACGGATTTTACCCGTGCGGTTCAAGCTTATGTACATTCGGAAATCAAGATCGCCGGACCTTCGCCGGCTCCGATTGAGCGAATCAAAGGTAAATTTCGCTATATGCTCGTGATTCGCGGGCGAAAACTAAAGCTGCTGAAACAGGCGTTGCGCATATTGGTCTTGCACCGGGCGATTCCCAAAGGTATCGATGTTTATATCGATGTCGATGCGCAATCGCTGCTGTAGTTGCTTTGTTGCGGGAAGGAAAAGCCTTTTGTCCGCACGACGGACGGCGGTGTAGGGGCGACCATCTCGGTCGCCCGTTTCCATATAGCAACCGCAAAAAGCGCAAAAAGAATACCTCTATAATTTACCCGTCAAAAAGATATTGAATTTTTCTTAAAATTGGATTGCATTATTTTAACATAGGAATTATTGTACTTTTAGAGTCAGTTTCCGTAAGCCAATTTCAGGAGGAGCAAATCATGTTTATCATCGAAGAGAAGAGAAGAGAAGAGAAGAGTTCCGCGGGTAGTTGGCTCTGGCTGCTTGCAGGACTACTAATGACAGTAACCCCCTTGACAACAAGCACCTATGCTGCTGATTTTAATTATGACGCCGGTGATATCCAGGGTGATAAAACATCAAGCGGAATAACTTACACTTTGAATGTATCCAAAGGCAACCTCAATACCTCTTACGATTTTGACTCGACCGATGGAGTTACCTCCGGCGGACCGACCGGAATTGATATTTCTGTAAGCTCCGGCGGAGCCACCGGGGTTGTAACTTACGCTCTTGATTCCATTCCGACATCGAACTTCACGATCTCCATGAACGGCAAACTTATTCCGCCCTCCGGCGG
>JAISIP010000081.1 GCA_031261965.1 Victivallales bacterium
ACGCTCCGCCATGCGAATGAGCATTCCGCCGAGGTCATACGCCTTGTCGGAGTTGAACATGCGCATATAAAGCTGTATGATCACCGGGGATTTTTCCTGCTCGGCGGCTTTGACCACCGCGGCGGCGGTCTCAAAATTAGTGATATTAAACGCGCCGACGGCACGTTTCTCTTTTTTTGCGACGGGAAGCAGCTCCCGCATAGTTACCAGCGACATAAATGTGAATCCTTTTACGCAAAAAGGGGCGGATTTTCCGCCCCTTTTATTAGTTTACAGTGATTGGGCGGCGAACTCTTCAAGCGTCAAAACTTTTAGATTCGCATCCGACAAAGTCCGCCGGGTATACGGCGAGGCGGTGAGCAAAAGCTCGTTATCGACGCTCTTGGCGACTTGTCCGGCAAGTTGTCCGGTCAACGTCGGATTCAAGAGCGGCAACACCACCGCAGCTTCGCCGGCGGTGTAGGATTCCTCGATATTCGTCCCGATCGGTTCGCATTTCGCACCGATTTGTTTCAGGAGTTCCGCCGGGTACGGATAGTTCTTGACATAATTTTTGAGGAAATCGCTTTCGATATAGCCGACGCTCTCTTTGATCGGTTTATACGCCAACTTCAGATTCGCGATGAATTCCGAGCTGTGCATGACTTTGACTTTGAGCTCAATGCCGTACTCCTTGTAGTCATTGACCAAAGTATCGTATGCCGCCGGGTTGGAAACCACCAGGGTTTTCGCTCCCAGTCCGTTGATAAACGCCGCGAACTTTTTCGCTACGGCTTTGGAGCGGTCGGCATAGCCGAGTACGCGAAGCACTTTGCCGATACAACCGCCGGAGATGGTGCGATACTTCACTGCGCCTTTTTCGGCGAGTTTTGCGAAACTTTGTGCGATTTCCGGCGTACTTTGGCTGTAACGGTCGGTGAAGTACAGCACGTCGCCCGCGCCTTCGACTTTCCAGTCGGCGGTTTTCTCAAACTCGTCGGCGATTTTTTTGACGTTTTCGGGCTGAGTTCCGGCTTCGACAATGTCGCGGCGCAACGCCAATTGCAGACCGACTTCGTCATAGCCTTTGCCGTCGTGATAACCGTCGCAATGGAAGCGGTTGGACCCGGCGAGGTCGGAACGGTAAATCGTGTCGACAAAGTCGGCATCGGCGATTTTTTCAGGGTGCATACGAATGGAATCGGCGATCAAAGCCCGACCCCGCGGAGTGTCCGCTTCACGGCAACCGGCTTGCCCGACCGCCGAAAGATGACGGCACATAAAGCAGAAGCGGCAAGCTGAGATAACTTCGGTAAATTGATTGATATGCATAATTTTAAACTCCTTTAAAACCCATCTTGCCGGGGTTCATGATGTTGTTGGGGTCAAGCTGCTTTTTGATGTCTTCAAGCACGTGCATCGCCGGACCGTAAAGCTCTTTCATCAACCGTCCGAGCTTGAGACCGACACCGTGATGTTCGTTGATCACTCCGCCCTCTTTGATCGCGGCGCGAATCGCCATATCCCAGACGCGGTTGTAAAGCGCAGCCGCCTCGGCGGGGTCTTCGGGGGCTTTCTCAAAGATAAAACGGGCATAGAGCATGCAACCCCAATCGTACCAGTGCGAGAAGTGACCGATGAAAGTCGCTTCCGGGAAATTCGTTTCAACCGTGTTTTTCATCGCCCAATAGACGTTTTCGATTTTGCCGAAGGTTGCGACCGTATCGAGCGTCCCAAACGCCTGCGGCATGTGGAACATGTAGGGAGGGTAGAAGAACTTGTAACGATTGTTCCACCACGCTTCGCCCGACTTCGTGCCGAGATCTTCTTTGGGGTTGGCGTTCCGGCAGATTTCACAAGCGCGTTCCATTTGCAGATCGACGATTTTTTCTGGTCCGTCGAAACCGAAAACCAGATACGCCCCTTCGCGGTCAATTCCCAACACCCGTTTGATCAACTTGGCGGTCTCCGGTCCGTCGTAAAGCCGAATCGCGCAAGGTTGAAGCCGACTGTGCATAAGACCTGCTCCGGCGGTCATCGCCGAATGCATGTCAGGGAAGAGAAACGCGTGAAATTTACGCGCTTCGGGAACCGGGTGAATCTTGAGCGTGACTTTGGTCATCACCCCAAGCGTACCTTCGCTGCCGAGAAACAGCATGGTCAAATCCGGACCGGAAGCGTGACGCGGCACCGGCAAAGTATTGATGATTTCTCCGGTCGGAGTGACGACTTCAAGCGACATGACCATATCTTCGATCTTGCCGTATTTGGTCGAAAGCACCCCGGTGCCACGATGCGCCAAAAAACCGCCGATGGTGGCACAGGCGATCGAGGCGGGGAAGTGCATGGTCGAGTACCCGGCTTTTTCTACCGCCCACTCGAGGTGTTGGGCGTTAATGCCGGTTTCGCAAGTAACCGACAGCGTGCGGGTGTCGATTTCCACGACTTTGTTCATTCGCTTCATATCCAGAATGATTCCGCCGTAAATGGGTAACGCGCCGCCTTGAGAGCCGGAGCCGCCGCCCCACGGAGTGACCGGGATTTTGTACTGATTGGCGATCTTCATAACTTTGGCGACCTCTTCGGTCGAACCGGGATGAACCACGAAATCCGGCTTTTGCGGTTCAAGCCCACGGTCATGCCACATTTCGGGAATCCAGTAATAGTCCACCGAATGTCCGAGTCCGTCCGCCGACCCGGAATTCACAAATTCCTTGCCGACCGCATCCACTAATTCACAGCGGATCATCTGGTACATGTAGTTGTCTTTGGCTAATTGCATTCCAAAACTCCTGATATTTTGGTTGGTTATAGATTCTGATAAATCGGGGCGAGTGCATCGTGAATTTCACGATATTTCGCAAATAGTTTCGCGTATTGCCCGGCGCGTTCCGCGTTGGGCTTGAGCACCCGGTCGATATGTAAAGCGCGGTTTACCGCCTCCCGGCTGTCGCTAAAGACTCCGATTCCCGTACCTGCCAACAGCGCCGCTCCGAACGAAGCGTCGCCGGGGCTGGGAATCTTTACCGGCAGATTGAAGACATCGCAGAGTATTTCGCTCCAAAGTGTGCTTCTTGCTCCGCCGCCGATCAAAAATATGCGGTTTACCGGTAACTGCATCTCCTTAATCAGCCCGTAGCAGTCGAGCAGCGAAAACGCAACGCCCTCAAGCAAGGCCCGCATAAAATCTCCACGCGTCGATGCGATCGACAGCCCGGTAAAACTGCCGCGCAACTTCGCGTCCCAATAAGGCGAACGTTCCCCCTGCAAATATGGGTGAAACATCACCCCGTTTGCGCCGATCGGCGAGGTCGAGGCGGTACGATCCATAAGATCGAAAACCCGACCGCCAAGCGTTTGGGCTTCGGATTTTTCCACATCGCCGAATAAGTCGCGAAACCAGCGCTGACAAAGTGCCGCCGCATTGGTGGCAGATACCGTGTACCACATGCCCGGAATTACATGCCCGTAGGTCAGCGTGGAAGGATAGGGGTGTGCCTCAGAAGTCATGACGTTGACGTTTCCGGCGGTGGCGAGCTTGACGATGCAGTCACCGGGTTCGATTGCTCCGGCACCGTAATCTTCCACTGCCGAATCCGACGTACCGCAAATCACCGGAGTTCCGGCGGGAATCCCGGTGTCACGCGCCACGCTTGATGTCACTACGCCTAATTGCGAAGTCGGCTCGACCAACTCCGGCAACGCTGCGAAATCAAATCCGGTCAGCTCAAAGAGTTCCCGTGACCATGCGCGTTTTTTCATGTCGTAAAAGAGCGTCCCTTGCGCTTCGATGTGGTCGGTAGCCGCCACGCCGGAAACCAAAAATCGAACGAAATCTTTGACGAATAAAATATGTTTGGTCTGTTTTGCGACTTCAGGCTCATGCCGGCTGAGCCACAGGAGTTGCGGCAATGTCCAAGTCGGAGTCGGCATTTGATAGGCGATTTCAAAAATGCGTTCGCCGTATCTCTCCTTTAAAAAAGCACATTCCAGGGTACTGCGCTGGTCGGTCCACATAATCGTGCGGCGAATCGGATGCATTGCGCTGTCGAGCAACACCGCGTTGTGTGTGGAGCCGTCGAACGCCACCGCACTGATTTGCGAAAAATCCACTCCCGAAGAGCGAACCGCCGCAAGTGCCTCGCACATGGCGCGATACCAGTCCGCCGGTTCTTGCTCCGACCAGCCGGGGTGTTCATATTTAGTGACATATTCCCGCGATGCTTCGCCGAGCAAACGCCCCGAAGCGTTGATCGCGGTGACTTTGCAACCACCCGAACCGAAATCGACTCCAAGAAGTATATGTTCTTCTTGCGCCATCTTACTTAACCCAACTGTGTTCAGGGTCTTTGGCGGAGATCAAACCGCGGTTGATCTTGCCGCACATCGTCCAGAGGTAATACATCTCATATCCCGGCGCGCCGCAAAGCGGGTGATAGCCCTCGGCGATCGCCACGGTGTCGTTGTTTTTAACCGTGTAAGTTTCGTCGATTTTGCCGTCGGCGGTGTAGACTTTTTGAATCCCGAACCCCTGAGACGGGTTAAAACGATAGAAATAAGTCTCCTCCATATCAATTTCACCCGGAGGATTATCCACATCGTGCCGGTGAGGGGGGTAGCCCGACCAGTTGCCGGAGGGGATCATCCCTTCGCCGATGTAGAAGTGTTCGGAGTCGAATGTCTCATCGAGCATAATTGTCGCCAGACGCTGGAAATTGTCGCGACCGATCACCAGCTCACGGGTCATTTCCGGCGTGATTACGCAAGGTTTCGCGGTGTCACGCGTCGCCGGTGAGGCGTTGTAAGCAATATCCACATCGGTAATCGCCGTAATTTCATACTCGGTACGGCGCGGCAGATAGACCGTATGCGGCTTGCCGTCAAAAACGTTTTTGCGCTGACCGACTTCGGTGAAATTAAATGATTTGCCTTTTACCGCGCATTTACCGCCGAGCAGCACAAGCGCAACTTCAAATTCGCCGGTTATACCTTGGTAAGATGTCCCTTTGGACAGTTGAATCACGCCAAAGGAGGTCAATGCCATATGGTATTCGCCAATATCCAGAACTTTGTTATATCCCTGCTTGGGTGCAAGATGGATAAGCAGATTTTCGCTGTTCACTATTAAAATTTCCTTATTTTACGACAGTGGGTTCAATGTCAAGCATGCTACAGATGTCGAGCAATTCCGGGACAAGGTCGCCGTAGCACAATGCGTAGTGGTGTTCCCAACCGTGACCGATGACCTCTTCGCGGAGCTTGTCGCACCCGGCGTCGAATTTGATCTTGACCGGGTTGCCGCGGACAAACAACTCGGTGTCCAGTGCTTCACCGGTGGCAATGAGCATACGGAAACCGTCGCCGTCGCGCTTTTCGCCGAGACGCGCCAATGTCACCCGTCCGGGCTTGAGCGGAAACTCGTCGGTAACACCTTTGACCCCGCCTCCTTCAATCGTCGCGCTATGGCAGAGTTGCGGCTGATAGCCGGGTTTGCACAAGCTGCACGGTGCCGCGCCGCAATGCCACGCCACGCCGTATTCACCCTCCATGACGATCATATCGCAGAAGAACGGTTTGTCGCCGGTGAGTTCCTGCTCAATGCGCATCATCACCGCTCCGTAAACATCGCCCTCGCACGCAGTGAGAAAATCGTGGTTGGTGAGGTGTCCGATGGTGGAGCATACCGCAATGCCGTACAGCTCGTCCAGAATGAATTCCGGCCAGCAGCGCATGGCGAAAGTATCGACCAAAAATTTATCTTTCATTTTGCCGACGGCGGCGAAAAGTGCGGCGGATTTGCGCAACTGCTCATCGTTCGGTCCGTCGGTGGGGTGAATCTTCGCATCCGAGAGGATGGTCTTCATCGCCGCATCGAGTTCTTCCTGTTTAAGTTTTTTCGCCGTTTCAATCAGCTCATGCTCGGTGATAAACTTGACCTCCGGACCGATCTTGGTACGCAACAACATTTCATCGCAACTTGATGTGAAAAATCCCGGCACACGCCCGCCGACCAGACCAATGCGCATTTTTGAGACTGTGTTGACCGTTTTGGTGACTTTGATCGCCTTTTCCAACCCTTGCTTGGCAAGAGTCGAACCCACATCGGCGTGGACGTGAAAATAAGGTACGTGCATACGGTACATAAAGTGGGCGTTCATATTCGCTGCGCAAAACGAATTGTTTTGCAATCTTCCGCCATTCGGGTCGGGTTCTTTCATCGACCAGAGAACCACCGGCACTTTGAGGCGTTGAACGAACAGCGGTACAATCACGCCGAGCGAAAAGGTCATAAAATGCGCCACAATCAAATCGGGGCGTTCCTGATTGAAGAAGTCCAGCTCCTGAATCGCTTTGTCTTCAAAGTCGATCATGCGATCACCGCCGACGACTTCGACTCCGGGGAGGCTTTTCAGGTACTCTTTGGCGTTTTTGCGTGCCGCTTCGAGAGTTTCGTTGGTCCAGTTGGCTTTGGTTAACGGGAGGTAGCCGATCTTAAACGCTTTGCTCATTTTTTTATTCCTTATGTATTGGAGCTAAGAGCTAATTGTTCTTTAAAAACTCGTCAACGACTTTACGGCTCGGAAGCCCGGCGCGACCACCGAGTTTTCCACACTTAATTCCGGCGAACGCCGAGGCGAAACGCATACACTCCTGCAAATCGTCGGTTTCAAGATAACGAACCCCGAAACCGCAATGGTATGCATCGCCCGCGCCGGTCGAATCCACCACCGGCAAGTTATTAAAAGCCGGACAGCGCAAAATCTCCATAGAATCGGTGATTAGCATCGAACCCTCGCTGCCGGCAGTTACTCCGGTAACTTTTGCTCCAAGGGTTTTCAGCTTGACCAACGCTTTTTCCAAATTGTTTTCGCCGCTCCATTTGCGGGCGAAAAATTCCGAACAAATCAGAATGTCCGCCAAATCCAAAAGTTCGTCGATTCTCGGAGTGAACGTCCCGGCATCAAGATTGATTAGAGTTCCCGCGTCTTTGGCAACTTTCGCTGCTGCTACCGCCGCATCGGGGTGGTGCCCGTCGAGGTGCAGCATCTTCGCGTTGCGAATCAGCTCCGACGGAATCTCGTCGGCTTTCAGCAGCTCAAGATTATTTTTTGTCCACGCCACACTGCGCTTGCCGTCAGGTGTAATCCAGCCGTAGGCGATCGGGCTGCTGCCGCCCTGGCGAACCTGAATGGCGGAGGTATTCACCCCTTCGGCGGCAAAGTCCGATAAAATCAGTTTGCCGTCGAGATCATCGCCGAGACTGGTGACAAATGCGGTTGACAGTCCGAGCCGAGCCGCGCCGACTGCGGCATCGCCGGCCGGACCGCCGCCTTGGATCATGTGTTCAGTCATTTCTATTTTGCTGTCCACCGGAATTTCGGGAATTCGGCAGAGGTGATCGTTGCTGCAATAGCCCAACGCGACAAATTCAATTTTATTCATGACGGCATATTCCTAAAGTTATACCTTTCAATATAATCATTTCGCCATTTATTGTCAAGCGTCAAAAAGACAAAAAATGAAATATTTTGAAAATAAAATGATACATAATGATACGATTATCATTTGCATTTTATACTTAAATGTGATATAGTAGGTGCATTATGACAAAATTACGCTTAATACAACTCTCAAATTATATCAAAGAACGCGGCAATTGTACCGTTGCGGAGCTGAAAGATGCGTTTAACATCTCACACGCGACAATTCACCGCGATATAGCAACTTTGGTTGAACAAGGTGAATTCAAGCGGGCAAGAGGCGGGGTAGCGGTAATTCCGCCGGAAGAGTCCGGCAATGCCGAGTATGCCGTATATGCGCGTTATCAGGATCGGCTTGACCGCAATCGGGACGCAAAAGTAACTATCGCCCAAAAAGCGGTTCAGCGTATTGCGGACGGCGATATTGTCTTTCTGGACTCATCGACCACCGTGTATTACATGGCCAAAGAGTTGCAAAAAAACAAATTTTCCAATTTGACGATTATTACAAATTCATTGTTGATAATCAGGGAGTTTTCGTTGTTTCCGACCCGCTACTTTTTAGTGGCGCTCGGGGGGAATTACGATGTGCAGTTAAATGCATTTCTCGGTGCGGCGACCCAGTCGGAGCTTGAGCGGTTGAAGATCGGCAAGGCATTTATCTCGGCACTCGGAGCTACTCAAGAGGGATTCTTCTCTCGTCATGAAAACCACTCCTACTTTTTACGTCGGGTGCTTGAGATTGCAGATGACTCTTATTTGTTGCTAACGTCGGACAAGTTCGGCAAATCCGGGCTGTTCGACATAGGTAAAATGTCATGTCTTTCCGGCGTAATTGCCGAATCCGAAATGCCGGAATACATTCCATCCGAACTGCGTTGATGTTTAACTTTTTGCCTCTTCACGGAAATTCATAGGTGAATTCCCGTGAAGAGGCAAATAAAAAAACTCCCGGGCAAAAGAGTCCGGGAGTTTTTTAGTTGCTGGAATTTACTTCGCTTGGGAGACCGCCACCGCGACCGCCACCGAAGCACCGACCATCGGGTTGTTGCCCATGCCGATCAAACCCATCATTTCGACGTGTGCCGGAACGCTGGACGAACCCGCGAACTGCGCATCACCATGCATACGACCCATAGTGTCGGTCATGCCGTAAGAGGCGGGACCGGCTGCCATGTTGTCGGGGTGCAACGTCCGACCGGTGCCGCCGCCGGAGGCGACGCTAAAGTATTTACGACCGTTTTCGATCGCCCACTTTTTATACGTTCCGGCGACCGGGTGCTGAAAGCGGGTCGGGTTGGTCGAGTTGCCGGTGATGGAAACATCGACACCTTCTTTTGCCATAATGGCAACACCCTCGGAAACATCGTCGGCACCGTAGCACTTGACCGCTGCCTTGGGACCGTTCGAGAACGGTTTCTCTTCAACGACTTTCAGTTCGCCGGTGTAGTAGTCAAACTTGGTTTCGATATAGGTAAACCCGTTGATACGACTGATGATGTAGGCGGCGTCTTTGCCTAATCCGTTCAAAATGACACGGAGCGGCTCTTTGCGAACCTTATTGGCGGTTTTCGCAATTCCGATCGCGCCTTCCGCCGCCGCAAACGATTCGTGTCCGGCGAGGAAGCAAAAACATTTGGTTTCTTCGCGCAACAGCATGGCGGCGAGGTTGCCGTGACCGATTCCGACCTGACGGGAATCCGCCACCGAGCCGGGAATACAAAACGCCTGTAAGCCCAAGCCGATATTTTCGGCGGCTTCTGCGGCATCTTTTGAGCCTTTTTTCAGCGCGATTGCCGCACCGAGAGTATACGCCCAAATCGCGTTTTCAAATGCGATTGGCTGAACGTCGCGAACGATTTTATCGACATCGACATTTTTTGACAGGCAAAGATCGCGGGCAGCCTCAAGCGATTCAATGCCGTATTGCTTCAACGCTTTTTCGATTTTTTCGATCCGGCGCTCATATCCTTCAAAATACACGCTCATGATGATGAACTCCTTTTACTCTTTGCGCGGGTCGATTTTTTTGACGGCTTCGTCGAAACGACCGTAACTTTTTACATTGGCATTGTAGGCTTCGCCCGGCTCGGTGCCTTTGCGAATCGCCTCCATCATTTTGCCGAGGTGGACGAACTTGTAACCGATGATTTCATCGTTGGCATCCAAGCCGATCTCAAGGACGTAACCCTCCGCCATTTCCAAATAGCGGGGTCCTTTTGCGAGGGTGGAAAACATAGTTCCGACCTGAGAACGCTTCCCTTTGCCGAGGTATTCGAGACCGGCACCTATCGGCAACCCGCCTTCGCTGAAAGCGGTTTGAGTCCGACCATAGGCGATCTGCAAAAAGAGTTCGCGCATAGCCACGTTGATCGCGTCGCAAACCAAGTCAGAGTTTAACGCTTCGAGGATGGTCTTGCCGGTGAGAACCTCGGCAGCCATCGCGGCGGAGTGGGTCATGCCGGAGCAACCGAGAGTTTCGACCAACGCCTCTTGAATAACCCCGTCTTTGACGTTCAGCGTAAGTTTGCAGGCACCCTGTTGCGGGGCGCACCAACCTACACCGTGGGTCAGGCCGGAGATGTCGGAAATTTGTTTGGATTCGACCCATTTGCCTTCTTCCGGGATCGGGGCGGGACCGTGTTTGACGCCTTTGGCGACGCGGCACATCTGCTCGACTTCATGCGAGCACTGGTACGGACAACTCATTGTTGATTCTCCTTAGAGCTGAAGTTGTTTGCGTTGAAACGGTAATTCGCATAATATATACCGCAAATTCTATTTTTTCATCCTTTAATCCGATAAATTTTTAAAATTTTGAGCTGTTATTTGAAACCTATAGTTAACTATGCTATTGTATAGTCAAGAACGGAGAGTAGTGCGATGATTCAGGAACTTAATACCCGACTGCTGACTTTGGGTGCGGCAGGTATGCGCGGCAAGGTCGGATCGGGTCTGACTCCGGGTGCGGCGTGCGACTTCGCGTCGGCTTTTGCCGCTTTCGTCGGCGGGGGACGGATTCTGCTGGGGAGTGACCCGCGTACTTCCTCTGAAATGTTGAAAAACGCCGTTTCTGCCGCATTGACCGGTGGTGGTTGCGAAGTGGTTGATGGCGGGATTCTGACCGCCGGGCTTATGCACTTTTTGATCCCCCACGGTGGATATGCCGGCGGAATTTTTA
>JAISIP010000094.1 GCA_031261965.1 Victivallales bacterium
CATGAGATATGGAATAGGCGCATCATAATGAAGATATGTTGCTAAGTAGTATCTTGGAGGCTGAGTCAGATCATCAAGCACAACGCCAAATGCGCTAAGAGCACCTGCAATAGAAATTCGATACGTCTTTGTTGTATCAGGAGTTGCCGTATCGGGATTTTCAATTTTTCCATCACTAAAACCATTCATTATAACGTTTCCCCTACTGTTTGGATTTAAGCCAACGGAACCTTTGATTTTTGAGACATCAAGTTCGGAAAAGGGGAAAAATTCCAACGATGCTGCAGGATTTACTGTGACTTGAACAGTGGCATGCCCTATACTGTATGTTGCATTTGTTTCACTAAACGCATCCATCGCAGCACCAGAACCGCGTATTGGTTCATCAACAGTAACAGTAATGTAGCAAGATGCCACATACACATCAATTGCCGCTTTATTACCACTTTCCGCAATTACCGTATATTTTCCTACAATCTTACCTGATGACGAGAATTCATAGGTAGTTCCACCAGTTTGCACTTGTGTCCCGTTAACTTTCCATATAGGATAATTGTTGGGCCAAACAGTGCCAGGCTCAGGTGTCGCGGTAAAGGTCAACGTCCCATGAGCAATACCCAGAGAGGAGTTAGGCGCATCAATAACAACACTCTCATTCTCTCCGGGAGTTTCGACTGTACTGGACACTGTAACATTCCCGTAAGTCGTCGAAAGCTGTTGAACTCCGACTACAGTCATTACGCCGGTGTCGGATTTACTGGCGTCGTCAGTCGGACGGGCGGAAATGTAGTAACTCCCGGGAACAGGAGTCGTAACTGACTGATCGCTGGTGAACCAAGTTGCAATGTTTCCCCAGAAGCTACGATTGAAAGTAATGCTTGAAGCATTCGTTTTTGATTGGGAACTCCAACCTATTGGGGTCACCGTCCAATTGCTTGTTTTGCTGCTGTCGCCTTCGTAAGCGGTATAGGTCACACTCGTTCCGGCGGGAACAGTAATTTCCTTTGCCCCGTTATTTTGGTTGGATTTGATATAAAATGGGGCTTTGGCATTGCCGCTGGCACTCCAGGTCGGCTGACTGCCGTCGCCGCCGGAGGGCGGAATAAGTTTGCCGTTCATGGAAATCGTGAAGTTCGATGTCGGAATGGAATCAAGAGCATAAGTTACAACCCCGGTGGCTCCGCCGGAGCTTACAGAAATATCAATCCCCGTCGGTCCGCCGGAGGTAACTCCATTGGTCGAGTCAAAATCGTAAGAGGTGTTGAGATTACCTTTGGATACATTCAATGTGTAAGTTATTCCGCTTGATGTTTTATCACCTTCGATATCACCGGCGTCATAATTAAAATCAGCAGCATAAGAGCTTGTAGTAAAAAGCGTTAAGACTATCAGCAATCCGGCAAGCAGCCCAATCCAATCACCTGCGGAACGATTCTCTTCTCTTCTCTTCTCTTCTCTTCTCTTCTCTTCTCTTCGATGATAAGCATGATTTGCTCCCCCTGTTTAAGGTGGTAATTGACGTTGATATAACATATAGCCCCGATTTATAATAATGCAAACAAGTTTTAAGAAAAAATACAATATTTTATTTTGGGCTACCCATAAAAAACGGAAGCTTGGCTAAAAAACGCATAGTACGCAAATTACAGTTCCGACCATCGGTAAAAATGCACCGGACGGGTGAAACGCGGATTTTTCGATTGTGAAGGATGTTCAATCACAACTTTGTATAGATCCGGGTCGGCGGAAATCCATTCGTCCGGACCGAGGTAAACCATCGCATGTAGACCGTTGTCGTAAATGGCCAAGTCGCCGGGTTTCAGTTGGTCTTCCTGAGCGGTTGCAACAGTACCTGAGAGATTCAGCGGCACAGTATAATCCCGGTAGCTTTCCGTCAACGCAGCGACGGAAGCGTCAAACCACCAGTTTTGCAGTGAGGCGCGAAACATAGATAAAATTCCGCTGAACCCATGTCGAAACATGGCGACCCGGAGTGCTTTGCGCGGCAAGCCGGAGCAATCAATGCCGAATTTGTTTTCCCCGCCCCAAAGATAGCGCGTTCCCTCGTAATTTCGCAATTCTTGAAGATAAGTCTGATGCAACCGTGGAACGTCAGGTGTGCCGGGAACTACTGCGATCAGAAATGCGAATACCAGTGGAACCGCCAGTACTGTGATTCTCAGCCATCGCCGGCGCCAGACCAGATAGATGAGCATGCCCCATGTATCCAGCACTCCAAATACGATCAGATAGCGCGTTATTCCATTATTGACCGGCCAGAGCAATGCGAAAATCAGAACCAGCGGAGCAAGCAATTGCAAGCAGAAAAAAAGTTTTTTCATTTGTCTGATCTTCACGATTTTACCTCTTTCCTGAATCAGTGAAGAAAACTTAAATCATTTCATTTTTGTGTAAAAGACGGAACATTCTCACTCAAATCTTGACATAAACGCTTCACTTCATTTTGACAGTGGTTCAAGCATTTATTTTTCCATTGCGAACAATCTGTTGCCAGACTTTTTCCAATATCTTCCAGAGACATCGTATTATCATAACATTTCTTTAAATCTTCCGCTTCAGAAAAAGATCCGATGATAAAAATACGATCCTGAAAGGTTTTAACCAATTCATCTTTTCGAATAAGATCAAGCCTGTTTTTACATTTGTCGAAATCAATAATCAGCAAAATTCTACGTTGGGTATACTGATTCAATTGCTTATCCTTCAAACTATTAACCGTCTTTTGCCAACCATTGTTACATTGGCAAACTTGAATCTGATTGAGACAAAGAAAATCGGCGGCAAGTGCCAACCCATTTCCCAACTGGCGAGTCGCATCGTCTTCGGACAATATTAGCAAGTGCCACATATACTTGTTAACTGGCATAGATATCCCCTGAATTTAGTGCTTGTATAAGTTCTCCGCTGAACCTGCCGCTGTTTCTCAAATCCTCGACACTCTGCAACGGCAATGTCGGTTCCAAGTGACTTTTTCGTTCAAATAGCCAAGTATTTTCATCGGCAAAACCTTTTATAGCTTGTTCGCTATGAGATACTACAATCAATTGCCCGTTCTTTTTTTCAAATATTCGTCGCAACGAACGAACAAAGTTATCTAACTCCTCCAGTGACACATAGTTGCCAGGCTCATCCCAGAAACAGAAAGGAACATTATATTGTTTAGCGGCGGAACATACGATGCTACTTAAGAGAAGGCATTTTTCGCCATCCGACAACAAATTCATCGGAAGTTGAATGGAATCACTTTCTCGGTCAAAACGAACTATAAGCTCTTTGGCATTTTTTCCGGTGGATTGAAAAATAAATGAATGAAAATCAGGAAATATCTGTTTCAGTTGTTCACTCATGTCTGAATATGCGGCTGGATGGTTAGAAAGCATGTCAGACAACCATGATGCAATATTCCTGCCATTATCCTCAATCAGAGACTCATCATCGCTTTTGGCTTCACAATTCATTTGGGATGGAATTGGTCTCAATATCATCATTTGCTTCAACCAATTTCGAAAAACGACAAGCGAATCTTTATTACCTGTATCTTGAATAATTGGTAGAGCAATCATATGCCAATCAACAAAGAATTCAGTACTCCGAGATGTAACCTTTGTTTGCGCCTTATGTCGCTCAAAACGAGGCGTCCCATCAACCGACATTTTTTCACTCACCACGCGAGCGGCATGAAAACCACTCGGGTACTCAATTTCCAATGCATAACTATATATTTTGTCATCGATACAGACTTCCAGCTCCAAGCGCATCGGAGTTTTGGGTTGCATAAAAAGACAAAAATCTTCTTCTTTTACTAATTTTTCCAAACGGTTCTCACCGCGTCCAATACGCTGAAAGAATTCAAGCACGTTTGCTACCGAGGATTTTCCAGAACCGTTACGCCCGATCAATAAAGCGGAATGATTTTTTGCCAAGGACATTTCAAAATTGACAAGACACTTGAAATTATTAACATACAAACGATTCAACATCATATCACCTGATTTGTTGCTTTATGCTACAATAGAATTTAGCCATTATTTTTTATCTATTCCGAAAAAACGCGATAAAAATCGTATAATATGTTGGCTATAAGTATGTTATAATTAATAAATCCAACAATATAAAACTAATACGACAGATCAACGATGATTAAAATACAGCAATATAAAGAAGAAATCAACTCAAACGGCGGAAATATTTTGCTCGGCGCATTATTGCAGCTCAAATCATGGGAAATTTTTCGCGCCTTTTGTCAGAAAAGACATCTATCACACGAAATTTTTTGGCGGTTAGTGCTTGATTTTTGGCAAAAGCGATATATAGTTACATCAGAAGGCAGGTCATACTCGGAATAGTATTTGCATCGGGCTCTCTTTTGAGCTTACTGTACACCGTAAGGACGAGTGAATAAAACCTGCCTTCTTTTTTTCTGTTGAGCCAATTGCAAAGGCTACCTCTAAAACTCACTGAATTTGGATTTAGAGATCTCCCTTACCTCGAAGTGAATTGCAAATCTATTTGTTCTGCAATTTTCGTTGCGTCCGCAGGAGAAAAACTGCCGGGAAACGCCGAAAGGCAGTTGGCACTGGCACATGCCAACGCCAAACGAAACGCCTCAAACGGGTCGGCATCCTCCAATAATTCGCTCGCCCACACCGCGCTGGCAGTATCGCCGCAACCAATCGGGTTGACGACTGTTTCGAGCCGTGGCAAAGTGTAGATCGCCAGCTTCTTTCCATCGGTGGCGTATGCCCGGCCGGCACCGTCGGTAACAGCCGCCAATTTTACAGCGGGGAATTCAAACAGTTTGGCAAGTCCGGCTTCGATCGTCTTTTCGCCGGTCAGCGCTTGAAGTTCCTCGGCATTGATTTTTAGCCACAACTCGGCGTCGGATTTAAAAACCGGCAGTAAGTTCAAGTAGGAGTCGAGCAGCAGCGGTTTTTTTTGCGCAATCGCAATCTGCGCGGCTCTGAAATAGAGTGCCGGGTCGGTGCCGGTCGGCAGCGTTCCGCAAAACGCACCGGCATCGGAGTAATCAAGCGCGTCTTCAAAATAATCAAGCAACATTCCTATTTCAGCAGAATCCGCCGCGAACGACGGCTCGATAATCTCGGTCATATTTTGAGTTGTGCGGCAAAGGCAAGTGGTACAGCAACGGGTTGCGCCTTTGGTTTCCACCGAAAAAACTGACATACCTTCTTTATTCAGCTCCGAACGAATCTTTTTACCGTTTTCGCCGCCGGTGAATTGAATGAGATGCCCGGTAGTTTTGCCGTAACAGGTCGCCGCCCGGCAAAAATTTATCCCTTTCCCGGCCGGGAACTCCTGCATTTCAATGGCGCGATTGATCTTGCCGTACTGGAATTGCTTAAAAAACAGAGTTTTTTGCCAAGCCGGATTCGGGCCGAGAACCGCGATGTTTTTCATCACATAAGCTCCTCAAGTATCGCTGTTATCTCCGGGTCGGTGAGGTCACGCGGATTACTTTTCATGCTACCAGAACGGCAATTTTCAACGATAAACGCGAAATGTTCTACGCGTAAGCCAAAGGCGCGAAAATTTGAAGGCAAACAGATATTTTCTCTTAACGTTTCAATTTTTACAATCAGCTCTTCAGGCGTTTCGCATGAGAGCGTATTTGCCAATTCGGTCATCTTGGTTCGACAATCCGGCAGATTCCAGCGCAATATCGTCGGCAATAAAATTGCGCAACAAACCCCGTGCGGGACGTGCAAAAGACTCCCCAAAGGATGACCGATGCCATGCACTGCTCCGAGTCCTGATTGCGCAAACGCCATAGCTCCAAGCATACTGCCTTTTGCCACGGCGATTCGAGCTGAATTCATAGAGTCGTGTACCGCTGCGGATAGCTCCGAAAAAATATTTTTCGCCGCCGACAGCGCAAGCGCGTCGCTCGCCGGATTCGCTTTTTGGGAGATAAAACTCTCGATCGCCTGAGTAAGCGCGTCAAAGCCGCTGCCGGCACTGACGTTTACCGGGCAATCAAAGGTCAACTCAGGGTCGATGAGCGCTACATCGGCAAACATGGTTTCATGCCGAATTGATTGTTTACTCCCGGTCTCCGGGTCGGATAGCACCGCGTTGGGTGTGATTTCCGCACCTGTCCCGGCGGTGGTCGGCAGTGCCGCAAAAAAACTTCCTTTGCCGGGAATTTTTTTGCGTCCGTAAAAGTAGTCCGCAACCGTACCGTCAAGATGCATTAGCGCGGCGGCGGTTTTTGCAATATCGATTGCAGATCCTCCGCCATAACCGATAACGCTCGCAGCGGTAATTTCACGTCCAACTGAAATGGCGAATTGTACGTCGGAGAGTCGCGGCTCGGGGTGGGCGTTGGCAATCAATCGAAATTCTCTTTTGCCGAGGTCGGGGATTAACTCGTTTTCCACCCGTTGTTTGGAGTGGCTACCCGCAATGATAAGCACGTTGCCGGGGGGGAGTTTTTCGGCAAGTTTACGCCGTTCTTTGCAGCCGAAGAGAATTTCAGCGGGTAATTTGAACTCGCAATTCATTCGTTTTCCCCCAATTCGGTGGTCAAATAACTATAAAGTTGCCTGGCCGCCTCGCTTTCTGCCGACTTGCGACTGGCGGCACTGCCAAAAGCGAAAAATCCGTGCAAAGAGACTTCCACTTCGTAGATTGGCAAATGCGCCGGCCCGGTTGTCCGCAAAATCGAATAGACCGGCGAAATCCCCCAGCGGCGTTGGGCGTACTCTTGCAATAACCCCTTGGGGTTGATTGAACCCAGCAACGAACGGGGGTCGGGGTATTCTGAACGGTACACGTCCCAAATAAAGCGTTTGACACGCTCAAACCCGGCATCTAAATAAAATGCGCCGATTATCGCTTCAAACAGGTCCGCCAAAGTCGAATCGCGCCCGGCTCCGCCGATTTCCGCTTCGCCGTGTCCGACTGATAAATACTCCCCGAACTCCAACTTCTTCGCCAGATTTGCCAATGCCGGTTCGCGAACCAGTGCCGAACGCATTTTAGTCATGGCACCCTCGTCGCAGTCGGGGTAAAGGTTAAATAGATAATCGGTAAGGGCGATCTCCAGCACCGCATCACCCAAAAATTCGAGCCGTTGATTGTCGTATGGCAACGCGTTTTCCACCGCATAGGAGCGGTGGGTGAGAGCCTCAATCAGGCGATTGCTCCAAGCGATGTCTTCGCCGAGCTGCACTTTTAATTCATTGACATCGCGCTTCATGATTCCACAGATCTTTTTCGTATTTGTCGCGGGCGAGAGTTTCCGCTTTATCCAGCCACAGCGAAGGGATTTGCCCGTTTTTAAACTCAATTTGAAAAAACGCGGCAAATGCGTCGGTCAACGCCAAAGCGAGCTTATTCCAGTCGCCCCCGGCGGCGGTAAGCTGAATGCTGCCTTGGTGCAAAATACCTTTTCGAGTGCGTCGTTGCGCCGCGCCGGCGTATTTTCCGCCCAATTCGGTAATTATATCGAATCGGCTTGGTGAGGCAAAACATTTCATGGTCGAGCGGTCAACCTGAGGCGTTTCGAGCGGATTAAGCTCGGCGGATACCCCGAAACGGGTCAGCATCGGGAGCATTGCTGCGTGAAACACGCGATAGCTTTCCATGCGATTCAACTGCGCAAGTGCGTGTCCGGCAGGAATTACCGCCGTGTAAGTAAGGTCGGTGTCGTGAAAAACATTGCCGCCACCGGTCGGGCGACGCACAATACAGTAGCGCGATTCTTCCTGCTTCGGGAATTTTTGGGTGCAACCGATCGAAAGTGCCGGGCGATCCCACTTATAGATGCGAATCAACACTTTGTCGATATTTTGCGCCTCATCAAGCAGGATTTCATCCATACTCATATTGAAAAACGGGTCGTGTGTGCCGTCACGCCATAGCAACCATTGTTCCATTATCTTCTGCCGTCCTTTCGGATGCGCCCGGTCAAATAACCTACTCTTTCGTCCAGCGCACTTCCCGCGAGATTGTAGCCGGAAAGTTCCTTGTACTTGCGCGTAAAGTCGTTAATAACCGTGTCGGGATCAAGCTTGATTTTAGGAGCAGAGGCTTTTACACAGCGTAAGAACGAAGAAATTAATCGGGCAAGTTCACGTCTGCGTCGGGGTTCGGGCATCTCTTCGACATGGATTTTACAACCGTCAAGGTCGATCACTCCCCAGTTGGAATAGATACCGTTTGAACTCTTCCGGCAAAAAATATTGCGCAAACTCAGATCGCCATGCTCAATACCGGCGGCATGCATCTTGGTTAAAAGCGCACTTACGCCGGAGACAAACTGGCGATATGGGTCGCCCTGAGCGAATTCCACGGCAAGTTTATCCAGCGGCAATTGCAATGCCGACATCTCACGGGTCACGACAAAATCTTCGTAAGGCACATGAAATCTATTTCGCCGTGCCGTTATAAGGACTTCCGGCGTAGGAATTTCAAACTCTTTAAGCCGAATTGCTCCGACTAAAACCCGTTCGGGGCGGGGGACTTTAAACAATTTCCGAAAACCGTTCCAGTAACCCCGGAAATTGTAACGTTTGATAAATACATTTTCAACGACGACCGCGAAAACTTTGCGACCACTTTTGCACTGACGCGCCGTCGGGTCGCCGAGCTTTTTTAAAATCTCCGCCGGGTCATTCCCGGCATGTATCCACTCTTGTTTGACCAAACCGAAAAATCCGGCACCCTCAAACGGGATATATGTCCCGTTTTCGGTTACGGTTTCAAGAATTTCAGACATGCCGGGCTGTTCCATGGAGTGCGAAGTACCTTTAGAGGTTGGCAACCACAAGATCGCCGACTTCGGTGGTGGAGTAGCCCATTTTGCCCGCCGCCATCGACTTAAGCTTGTTGCCGGTTACAAATTCGATGCTCTTTTCGATCGCTTTTGCCGCCTCTTTTTCGCCGAGGAAATCGAGCATCATCGCCGCCGCACCGATCGCGGCGAGCGGGTTGATGATGTTTTTTCCGGTGTATTTGGGGGCAGATCCGCCGATCGGCTCAAACATGCTGACCCCTTTGGGGTTGAGGTTTCCGCCTGCGGCAACGCCCATGCCGCCGGAAGTCATCGCCGCAAGGTCGGTGATAATATCGCCCATCAGGTTTTCGGTGACAATCACATCGAACCATTCCGGGTTTTTGACCATCCACATAGTAGCGGCATCGACATGGCAGTAATTGGTCTTTACGGTCGGATAATCTTTTGCCATGGCGTTAAAGGCACGCTCCCAAAGTCCGCAAACAAAGGTCAACACATTGGTTTTGCCGACCAGTGTAAGTTGCGAAGTGTATCCGGCTTTTTTGTCCTCTTCGGAAAGTCCGCGCCACGGATTGGCACTATTATGCCGATTTTTCGCCAATTCAAACGAGAATTTTAGGCAACGGTCAACCTGAGAACGGGTGTAAACCCAATTTTGGCAGGCGACTTCATCCGGCGTATCGATTTGGACGTTGCCGCCCATGCCGGTGTAAACGCCGCCGCTGTTTTCGCGAACAACCACATAATCGATATCTTCGGGTTTCTTGCCCGCGAGCGGGGTTTCAACTCCGGCATAGAGTTTTACCGGACGCAAATTGATGTACTGGTCAAGGTCAAAGCGCAGTTTAAGCAAAATTCCCTTTTCGAGAATTCCCGGCTTGACATCGGGGTGACCGATCGCGCCGAGAAGGACGGCATCGTGCCGGGCAAGCTGCTCTTTGGCATCGGCAGGGACGGTTTCGCCGGTTTTAAGGTAGTTTTCACCACCCCAGTTGAAATACTTCTTTTCGGTGGTGAATCCGAATTTTTTGCCGGCGGCATCGAGAACTTTGATCGCTTCGGCGGTTACTTCCGGTCCGGTGCCGTCGCCCGGCAATACCGCGATTTTGAAACTTTTAGCCATAAAAACTTTCTCCGTATGTAAATCTTAGTAACGTTTTTGTTTGCTGTTTGCCAATACGCGCAGACGCAATGCGTTCAAGCGGATGAATCCCTCGGCATCTTTGTGATTGTAAGCGCGATTGTCTTCAAAACTCGCGACGTGGTCGTCGTAAAGGCTGTATTCGGAACGGCGTCCGGTGACGTGGCACGCCCCTTTGTAGAGCTTAACCCTCACTTCGCCGGTGACGAACTTCTGACTTTCGGTGATCGCCGCCTGGAGCATTTCACGCTCCGGCGCGTACCAGAAACCGTTGTAAACCATATCGGCGTAGCGCGGAATCAAACTGTCGCGCAAGTGCATGACTTCGCGATCCATAGTGATCTCTTCGAGACCGCGATGCGCCAGATTCAGAATCGTGCCGCCCGGAGTTTCGTATACGCCGCGTGATTTCATGCCGACAAAACGGTTCTCAACAATATCCACCCGGCCGACCGCGTGCTCTTTGCCCAAAGCATTGAGTTTGCGCATGATGTTTGCCGGTGAGAGTTCTTCGCCGTTGACTTTTTTGGGGATGCCTTTTTCAAAATAAATGATCACGTCTTCGGGCTGGTCGGACGCTTCGGAAAGCGGTTTGGTCATAATTGCGATCTCATCCGGGAATTCATTCCACGGGTCTTCGAGAATGCCGCCTTCAAAACTAATATGCAGTAAGTTGCGATCCATGCTGTACGGTTTTGCGGCGGTGGTGCTTACCGGAATGTCGTTCTTTTTGGCGTATTCGACCAGATCCATACGCCCGGCGAAATCCCACTCACGCCACGGAGCGATGATTTTGATGTTCGGCTCAAACGCATAAGCGGTCAGCTCAAAACGAACTTGATCGTTGCCTTTGCCGGTTGCGCCGTGGCAGATCGCGTCGGCTTTTTCGGCGCGGGCGATCTCGATCAGGCGTTTGCCGATCAAAGGACGCGCAATCGATGTACCCAGCAGATAGTTCCCCTCGTAGATCGCGTTGGCCTGCATCATCGGGAAGATGAAGTCGCTGGCGAACTCCTCGGTCAAATCTTCGACGTAGCATTTGGAAGCCCCGGTGCGGATCGCTTTTTCTTCGACTCCGTTAAGCTCTTCTTCTTGCCCCACGTCGGCGCAAAAGCCGACAACTTCGGCGTTGTATTTTTCTTTTACCCACTTGACGATCACCGAGGTGTCAAGCCCGCCGGAATAGGCGACGATTACTTTCATTTTGTGGTTTGCTCCTTAATTTAAGCATTGGTGCTGATTAGATAATTTGTTCAGCTCGGGAAGGAGAACTCCAACCCGGCGATATTGTCGCGGTTGTAAAGCGTAAAAAAGACAAATTAAACATAAAAATCATCTCAAACATGTGCTTTCGCTTTTAAATTCCGAAAACAGGTCTATATTACCAAAGATATAAGATAACACCGTTGGCGGTAAAATTCTATTTAAGTTGATGAAATTTAATTATATTTATAGCATGGCGATGAACAAGACTTTTTTTGACAACTTAATTACCGGTATTCGGCATGAATACACTGCCCACCCGGGTCAGGATTTCGACCCGGCGGTGCTTCAGGCATTGATGAGTGAACGCCCCAAAAAAGCGAATATATCGCAAAAAAAGGCGGACTCGCTGGAGCAACTATGCTCAAACGTCAGGCAGTGCGATAGTTGCCCGTTGGCAAAAACCCGGCATAATGTGGTTTTCGGCGAGGGAAATGTGCATGCGGAATTGATGTTTATCGGGGAGGGACCGGGCAATGAGGAAGATATGCAAGGTCGCCCGTTTGTCGGTGAAGCCGGGCAACTTCTGACTAAGATGATTCAGGCTATGCAATTTACCCGCGAAGAGGTTTATATTGCGAACATAGTAAAATGTCGCCCGCCCAACAATCGCGTGCCAAGCCCCGATGAAATTGCCGCTTGCATCAATTACCTAAAAGCGCAAATACAATTTATCGCACCGCAAGTAATCGTATTGCTTGGTGCGACCGCGGTGAACGCCCTTTTGGGCTGTAACGAGGGAATTACCCGTTTACGGGGCAAATGGCTTGAATTTGAAGGAATAAAAGTCATGCCGACTTTTCACCCCGCCTACCTTTTGCGGCAAAAATCCGCAAAGCGGCAGGTTTGGGAAGATCTTCAGCAGGTCATGAAAGTATTTGACCGAGTTTATCGTTCTTAAGGGTATCTCTAAAAACTCACCTTGAGTTACAAAATTGGCAGATTCGCAATTTGGAGGCGCGATTTTGCAAGCATCTGGCTAACATGGAGTTAACCGGATGTGCGCAAGCAGTGTGCATACGAATGCGAGATGCAATTTTTAGCCAAGTTTCCAGTTTTTAGAGGTACCCTTAATTGCAATTTTTTTTAGTTATGCTATATTTTTGTGAGACAATAAGTTGAGGAGGTGTCTATGCCGTACGATGTCGCGAATATCACAATTTGTTCCGCTTCAAAAGAAGAGTTGCCGATCGTCGTGGATCTTGCCGAAAGAATCTGGCCGCAAGTCTACCATAAATTTTTGAGCGACGGGCAGATCCGTTATATGCTCAAAATGCTCTATGACTTGCCGGTGCTGAAAAAAGAGTATGCCGCCGGAACCCGGTTTGACTTGGTCTTCGACGGCGGTGAGCCGATCGGTTTTGCCAGCTACGGTCCTTGCCCGGTGCATCCTCATTTTTGCGCCAAACTGCACAAACTTTATCTTGACACCAAATATCATGGTCGCGGAATCGGCACAATGGTGCTTTGTCATATAATTAAAGAGACCAGAGATCGCGAGTATCGGGTGTTGCACTTAAATGTGAACAAGAAAAACCAAACGGCGATCCAGGCGTATGAACGCAACGGTTTTCATAAGATCGAAGAAAGCGTTACCGACATCGGCGGAGGCTTCATTATGGACGATTACATTATGGAAATCAAATTATAACGGTCAGGGGTTGAGAAACATTTTGAGCGTTTGCCAATACCGTTTCCTTTCGCGCCGGATTATATTGTTATGCCCGGCACCTTCGGCGGTATAAAGTTGCTTCGGCTCTTTTGCAACGGAAAACAATTTTTTACCGTGAGAATACGGCACGATGCGATCTTTGTCGCCGTGGATAATTAAGAGCGGCATATTGATTTTATCAATGCGGTCGATGTTCACAAATCGGTTGAACGGCAAAAATCCCAATCCTGCCACCGCGAATGTACTGGTGAATGGAGCTTCAAGTACCAGTGCCTTGGCGTCTACTTTTTCGGCGAGATAGCAAGCAGGGCCTGAGCCGACGGATCTCCCGTAAATAACGATCGACTTGGGCGAAATCTTGCGTTCAGCGGTGAGATAATTCCAGACACATTCGATGTCGCGATACGCCGCAGCTTCAGATGGTTTGCCCCCGCTATGTCCGTATCCCTCGTAATCATAAGCGGCAACACCATAACCGTGTTGACTGTATTCCTCCATTAGATAGCGAATTGTCCAGAGATCTTCGGCATTGCCGTGGCTGTACAACAGCACGTAGCCGTTATTTGGGGGAGGGGTGAAACGCAATGATATATCGATTCCCGGAGCGAGGTCAAGCATGGTTTCACTGTATATCGCCCGGGTATCCGGGGGTTGGAAGATGACCTTGTCCGCAAAGCACCCTGCAACGCATACAATCAGGATAAACAGCACGCATGGAACGGCGAGACAGTACAAAACGACACGCCGCAATTTCAAACGCAAAGTTGTTCCCCGAATCCTCATGACAACAACATAGCATATCAATTCAAGCTTTGCAAGTTCAAAATAAAAAAGCGCGTCAAAATTG
>JAISIP010000122.1 GCA_031261965.1 Victivallales bacterium
GTGCAACTGAACGACAAGTCTTTTTCATCATACCTGAATATACTGCACCGATCAACCTTGGAGACCTCTCCTAATTTAGTGAGAAAACTATTTATGACAAAATCAAAATCGTCTGACCCCAAAACAATCTCCAAACAACTGCTGAAGTTCTGTTCGTCGCGAATATGTACATTAAGTCTTCTGATATTTTTCTCAAGTTCATGCTCAAGTTCACGCTCACGGGTGATATTCATGCCAATGCCAATGATCAAACGTGTGCCGTCCGCCTTGACCAGCAAACGTTTAAACACTTTCATATACATGTTATTACCATTGGAGGCAGGTATTACAATAATCGATTCAAAATCTTTGCCGCTTCGGACTATTTCTTCGTCTTCATGACGCATTTGTTTTGCTTTGTCCTCGGGAAAAATATCAAAATCGGTTTTGCCGACGCAATTCCTGCTTCGACGGTCAAAGAACAGATCATCGTTTCGATTCATCAGCGTATAGCGGAATCCTTTTTCAACATCTTTGATAAACAAATGTCCGGGCAGGCTGTCCAAAACACTTCTGAACATAAACGCGGTGTCTTCAACCATCGCTTCGCCGGTTTTCAACTCGGTTATATCGCGAACAATACCGCTGAATCCACCGTCGGGAATGCGTTGCACTCTCATCTCGTAATGTTTTACCGTCGTCTCTCCTTTAGTACGGTATGTCAGCAAAATTTCACGCTTTTTACCGCTCAACAGCGCATCCCAGCCCAATTTGAAATTCGACAGATCTTCGGGAATCAGCCACTCTTCGGGAGGAATCGGCAACCCACCGCGCAACGGCCAAAATTCCGACGCGTCACCCTCGACAATCAAATGACCATTCTTGTCGCAATAAAACGGGAATATACCGATTTCACTACAGGTTTTTTGAAACGCCCCGGCATCTTCGCCATTGAGCGTGGTTTTTCGCACATTCTCCTCCGAGTCACCATACCGCCACGAACGACGCACATGCCTCGTGCCGAGCAACGCCCCGACGACCAGCCCGACAATCCCGGTTAAAACCAGCCAAAACCAACCTGCCGGATGAAACGCAAAGGGCAAATGCCACCCGGGCGTGACCGCTTTGACCTCGGTGGCGTACACCGACATCGACAGCTCGTTTAAAACTACAATTCCCGCCGCATAACACCACTTACTCATTTTGCAATACTCTCCACCGCGAGAACCTTGCCGATCACTTTTCGCAACGAATCCAGCGTAATCGGCTTGAAGATAATATCGGAAAACTCGCTCTCCGATTCCGTCACCGCCTGAGTATCGGCAGTCACCGCAACCACCGGAATTTTTGCCGTTTTGGGGTTTCTTTTGATCCGTTTTGCCAATTCGGCACCGTTCATTTTGGGCATCCACAAATCGGTCAAAACCAGATCGATATTCGGCTTGGCATCCAATTGTGCCAATGCCTCATCGCCGGAGTTCGCCAAGACGCATTCAATATCTATTTTTTTCAAAATCGCCTGCAATACTTTTAAATTCATTTGAACATCGTCCACCAGCAACGCCACGAAAGTTTTACCCTCGACGTGGACAACCTTTTCAGCGCGTTGAGGAGCGTCTTCCTGTGCCGCTTCATAGCGAACCTTCGGAATCTTAATCGTAAAGGTGCTGCCTTTTCCCGGAGTGCTTTCCAATTCGATTACTCCGCCCATTTTCGCAATCAATTTTTGCGAAATCGCCAACCCCAACCCGGAACCTTCGTAAATATGAGTACCCCGGGTAGATTCGTCTTGAACAAACGGCTCAAATACCTTGCGGATGCCTTCCGGCGAAATACCGATCCCGGTATCGGCTACCCGGATCATAAAGTCCCCGGTATTGTCGCCATCGGTGCTTGGGTCGAATTTTACATCGATTTTTACGCCCCCTGCCAATGTGAACTTCATCGCATTGCCGACCAAGTTCAAAATCACCTGCCGCAACCGAAGATGATCGAGATAAAGCGACAGACCGTGAGTTTGACAATCCACCGTCAACGACAAGTTTTTCTCTTGCGCTTTTAGCTTGAAAACCGAAACCGTTTCGCGTACCAGTCGCTCGATGTCCACTTTGATCGGAACGATGTTCATCTGGTCGGCCTCAAGCTTGGATAGGTCAAGCACATCGTTGATCAAATTCAACAACGCGTTGCCGGCAAAATTGATTGAATTCAAGTATTCGTTTTGCTCTGAAGCAGAGACAGCACCGCTCCTCAACAACTCCGAGAACCCGATCACCGCATTGAGCGGCGTACGCAACTCGTGACTGACCGTCGCCAAAAAGAAACTCTTGGCGCGGTTCGCCGCCTGCGCCTGCTCCATAGCGACCTGAAGTTCCTGTTTCTGACGTACGAAATCAGTAATGTCAATTTCGGATTTCAGCACATAAATCAATTTGCCGTTGCGGTCGAAGATCGGCTGGGTCATGACCGAGAAACGGTGAATCCCGTCGGGGCTGAAAACCTCTCCCTGATACATCGCGTTGGTCTTGAGCGTCTGCCGCATCGGACACCACTGCGGCGGTTCCGGGTGACGGCAGACATATTCATAGCATTTCTGACCCAACAGCTCATGCGCCGGACGCCCCGTCATGCGCTGAATACTTGGATTGGTCATGACAATATTGTACTCAGGGTCGAGTATGACAATCGGAATCGCGATATTGTCCACAATCTGGCGTTGCAGCGATGCCCGGTCGGCAAGCTGTTCCTGCTGCAAAAACCGCTCCCGCGCCAACAGATAAATATTTACGATACTGCGTACCATATGCACGTTGCTGTCGGCGAACTCCCGCCGCCTCCTAACAAAGTCAAATCCGACAAACCCGTACAATTTGCCGTCAACCCAAATCCCGCTGGCCAAAAGCGAACGGATGTTTTGCAACGCCAAAAATTCGGCTTCAGGCTCCAAACCTTCAGGAGGATTGGAGACATCGGGAATAATAATATCCTCACCGGCACTTAATATCCGCGACCAATTCGGCGTTACATCCATGACCAGATTGCGCAAATTTTCTTGTTGTGAATCAATGCCGCCGCGCACCCATTCGTAAATGTTATCGCAACGATTCAACTCATCGTCGAGATAGCGGAAAACGTAACAACGATCCGCCCCGCTCTGCTCACCGATAACCGCCAGCATATTGTTCACCGCCGAATCAAAATCTTTTTCAAGCAAAACTCCGGCGAGAGAACGGTTTATGATTCGTTCACTGTTGATGTAACTGTTGAGCATCTCAATCGTGTGAAGCTGCTCTTTTTCAAGTTCACGCCGATGCGAAATATCCGCACCCGTGCCAATCAAAAGCCGGGTACCGTCAGAACGTGTAATCACGCTCTTGATTGTTCGCACTACGATTTTTTCGCCCTTGCCGTTTATGAACTCTTCTTGAACATCGAGCGTCTCCCCCTTGCTCGCAAGATCTCCATCGATTTTTTCGATTTTTTTCGCCCTCTGCTCGTCCATCGGGAACACATCATTATCCTTGCCGCCGATCACTTTTTCGGGAGTTGTGCCGGTTATCTCGTAAAATTTACGATTGCACACCATGTAGCGCATATCATCGTCGATGTTCTTAACAAAAACAAAACCCGGAAGATTGTCCAAAATCGCTTCAAACAAACTCAACGCATCGCGGTAAAGCAGCTCATTTTGGCGTGCTTCGGTAATCTCTTGAACAATGCCGTACAGACTCCTGTTCTGATCGCTCATTCCGACAGATGCCTCGACGCGAATATTAAAATAGCGTTTATTCCCCTTGCTCCCGCAAGAATAAACCATCTGCCATTGTGAAAGCTCGCCGTTGCACAATGCCCGCCAACCGGTTGTGAATTCCTCAAGGTCTTCCGCCGCAACCCACTCCTTCGCAGGAATCGGCCTGCCGTCACGCAACGGCCAAAAAACAACGTCAGGATCAAAAGAGGTTTGCTTCACCTCGCCATCGATGACGTAACGAAAATACATGAATCTGGCGATTTTAGACGCATTCTTCAAAATCACGCTGTTGGCGTTCAATTCATCCCGCTTTTTATAATCATCGGTCACATCGCGAAATACCAGCACTCCGCCGGAAAGTTCGCCATTTTGCCCGATAATCGGGGCGGCACTGTCGGCGATATGACGGCGTGTACCATCCTTGGCGATCAGATCGGTATGATTCGCCAACTGCACAATCTCTTTTTTGGTCAACGCTTTGCGGATCGGGGACTCCACTTTTGCATTGTCGATATAGTTCACAATGTTAAATATTTCATCCAACTTTTTCCCGATCGCCTCATCGGCGTTATACCCGGTTAAAGCCGTCGCCACCGGGTTAATCAAAGTAATACGCTCCTCGGTGTCGGTCGCGATTACCCCGTCGCCAATCGAGTTGAGTGTCAATTTAAGATGTTCCGCCGTCTGAGCGGCGACATTCCGGGTGTGATGCAATTCGGTTATATCGCTGGAAGTACACAATACGGCGCGGGAGTGAAACGGATTGTCGTCCGGCAAGCGGCTAAATTCGGCGCGACGGAAAGCTCCGAACATCTCGTAATTGAATTTAATCTTTTCGCCGGTGGCAAACGTTTCTTTGACCGCATTGATAAAGCGCTCTCTGACATCAAAGGGTAAATCGCTGATTGTATTTACTTTAAGAGATTGGGAGTCAAGCCCTTCTTTCGGGATATGACAATACAGCACATGCCCATTCTCGCTGATCACCAGCGTCCGCATGGGGGAATGTGCAAAAATCGTTTCCATTTTCCTTTGGGTCTGACGCTTTAGATAGGGTATGATCGCAATGACCAACAAAAGTCCGATCAGTAACCCGCCGCCGAGCAGCAACTCCTCACGATGGCTGTCGAAGAAGTCGGGCTGTTGCGGCATCGGCGCAGTCACGCCCGGAGCAAGATTCCACACGTCAATTCTTTCCGAATGAAACGGATCAGGACTTACAATCTGGGTGGAATTGTTAGTCAAAACTATTTTTGCCGTCCGGTCGTCGCCGGACTCGGGCTTGTTTTCGCTTCCCGATACCTCAACAGTATATGCAAGCAATACCCAAAGCATAGCAAAGGCAGGAATCATCACTCGATGCGTCATTCCGATCTTTCTTATTTCCATAACTTTAGCATTCCTTTTTTTCGCCCGAATTAGGAAACCCAAGACCGCTCTGATATAAAGAAAATCGGAGAAACCCGCAAGATATTGCGGAAATTCTCCGACAATCAGTCCGCATATGTTATCGTATATGTCGTTGGTGCAACATTTATTAGCCAAAATCGCGTCATTGCCAATCATTTCCCACTCGCTTCAATTCGGTCGATATGATATTATATTGCAAACTTCAAATTTGTCAAGTCAAAAATCGCTATAAACCCCATTAAATCATATATTTTTCAGTCATTTCTACCGCTTCGGTTATTTCCAGCCGTTTTCCTCAAAATTCACCGGTGCTTCGGAGTAGAGTTTCGACAATCCGTCTTCCGATTTTACCTGAAAAATATTGCCGCGATTATCAACCCATTTTCCCCGCTTTAATTTCAATCGAGTTACCAAAAGCGGAATCGCTTGCCGCTCCGTCAAAAAAAGCGGTAAAACCGACTTGTCGGCAAAAGCGTTGAGCGAGGCTCTGTCCAATTCTGCCGCCGGTTCTGCCGCAGCAACACCATAATCACGTAAAATGTACGTGGATAATGAGTTGCAAACCCAAAACGGAAAAATTGTCACAATTTCAATATCTCGTGGCAACTCCCGTAAAAGTTCCAGACCGTATAAACCTCCGACGAGAAATCGGCGAATTTTTGCGCCATATGCCGTTTGAATTTTTCTTCGCAGCTCAACAAGTTCACTTTCGGGCGTAAAAGCCGGAATGACAAAAACTTCTGCATTGGGACTCCACTTGCTTTTTACCCCATGCGCCGTCTGATAGTCGCGATAAAATTTTTGAAGTGCCTCTCCGGATTGAGTTCCCGACAAAAGCTCCGGCGAAATTTGCGAAATTACCCACTGCCAAAATTCTCTGCGCAAGGACTTTTGCACACTTGACGGTACAAAAAATTCGCCATCGATTTCAACGTTGATATTTGAGACGCTCCACGGTTCCGGCACGGCAGAACCAAATACGGTTTGCGCATCTTTTACCCCAAACGGATTCTTTTGGGCTAAAGCAAAATCGACTTCCCGTTCCCATTTTTTGCCCGACAACTCGGCAACCGTGCCGCACCATCTGTTTCTGCTCATTTGCAATGAAATATTCAGGGGAAACCGGGCGGCTGGCAACGCCGCCGATTGCCGACTGAAATCGTAGCCGTTCTCGCCGATTTTGTAGAGCAAGCAGCCGATCTGAGCAGTAAAATCCCCGGGAATGAAACAGCACATTTGTTTACTCGCCTTGATCACCTCTTTGCCCCGGCAATTCAGCGAGATTAACGTAAAACTCTCCCCTTCCCCGCCGGTCGGCGGTACTAACCGCAATCGATCGCCAAGGTGCATTCGTTCCAGAACTGTAACAGTAATTCCGTCTTTGGTGCATTTTTCAACCCTGGCAACCGCAATTCCAAATGTACCTAAGCGATCCGCATCGATCAACGAACCGTATTCACTCGCAAAAAAGAAACCTTTTGACGGTCGACGGGTGGCACTTGAACGCAACAAAGACTCCGCCTCTTGCAACAACTCCGGCGGGGAATCAATCGGACCGTTGAGCAGTAAACGGTACGCTTTTACGGTTTTCCAGACGTAATCGGGAGAACGCAATCGCCCTTCGAGCTTCAGCGATGACACCCCGATACGACGCAATTCGCCCAAGAGCGGGACTCCGTATAAATCGCGGGGAGACAGCAAAAATCCTCGATTCCCGTTGACGTTGTAACAACGGCGACAGGGCTGCTTGCACTTACCGCGATTACCACTCCACCCCCCCATTGCAGAAGAAAGCAAACATTGTCCGGAGAGCGAACAACATAGCGAACCGTGAATAAACACCTCAAGCTCCAGCGAAGTTTTTCGGGCAATACTCCGAAGTTCCTCAAGCGTAATTTGCCGCTCCAAAATCACCCGCTTAACGCCAAGCCGTTCAGCCATCGCCACCCCGGCGGAGTTGTGAACTCCCATCTGGGTGGAGGCATGGAGCGTCAATGACGGAAAATATTTTCGCGACAGATACAGTACTCCAAGATCTTGCACAATCAGTGCGTCGGGCGACAAATCGCTCAATATTGCCAAATATTCCGCCACTTCACAAAGTTCTTGCTCTTTGAGCAGCGTATTTAAAGTCAAATAGAGCTTTTTATTTCGCGAATGGGCAAACGTCAACAGTCGCGACAGCGAATCCGGCGTGAAATTTTCGGCTCGTTCACGGGCATTGAATTTACCCAATCCGCAGTAGACCGCGTCGGCACCCGCGTCATAGGCGGCAAGTGCGGTTTCAAGGTTTCCTGCCGGGGCAAGTAATTCCGGAGTTTTCATTCCGAGTACGCCTTATGTTCGCGACGGCGGGCACTGACGCTCTCTTCGCTGGTTCCGGCACTCACAAGCTCATACAGCACCGCCTGCTCTTTGCCGGGTGCGGGACGCAATATCCTACCGAGCCGTTGCACGTGTTCACGCACGCTCGCCGAGCCGGAAAGCACAATTCCCACCGCAACACTGGGCACATCCACCCCCTCGTTTAACACTTTGCTTGTAACCAGCACCAGATATTTGCCCTCTCTGAAAAAACCGAGAAATTCCTTGCGTTCCTGCGGTCGCGTATGGTGCGTGATCACCGGCCAGAAAAAACGGCGTCCAAGATCATAGGCGGTCGCGTTGTCGGCGGTAAAAATGATAATGCGTTCAGCGGCGTGGCGCGTCACCAGATTCCAGACGGCGCGAATCTTGGCCTCACCGCCCCGGGCAATACGCCGCTGTTCGATAAACGCCCGAAAAACATCGCGTCCGCCGGGAAGCCGGGCGCAAAGCCCAAGAAACCTGCCCCACTCCGACTTATAGTGAAAATTCAGCCGGTTTGCCGCCAAAAAATCGGTGTACTTTTTTCGGTTAAACTCATACGCTTCCGCTTCGTCGGGATCAAGTTTCACCGGCATTGAAACCGTGTGGTAAGGCGAAAGCACCGTGCCGGCAAGTTCACCGATTTCAACTCGACAGACGATCGGACCGAGCAGATCTTCCAACACAGCAGCACGGTCGTCAGGCAATTCCGGCGTTGCCGACAGTCCAAGCCGATACGGGGCGATCGCCATAGCTCCGGCAAGTCGCGTCTCCGGCCCGGGCAAGTGATGACATTCGTCGGCGACCAGAAATCCGAAGCGATCACCGATAAACTCCATATTTAACACCGCCGAATCGTAAGTGCTGACCGTCAACTCGCGAATTGATCGCTCCCCGCCGCCAAGCATACCGATTTCGCAATTAAAATAGTGTCCCAAGACTTCCGCCCATTGCCCGAGCAAATCGAGCGTCGGAACTAAAAAAATCGTCGGACATTTGAGATATGCCGTCGCCATAATCGCCAACATTGTTTTGCCGCTACCGGTGGGCAATGCGGCAATTCCGCGGGAGGCATTGGCTTTCCAGGCGTTAAACGCGCTGTTCTGGTGCGTGCGCGGCACAAATTTAACTGCGGGCGTCAACTCATCAAGCGGAGCAAATTTTCGCGCTTTATCCTCAAAAATCACCCCGTTTTTTTGCAATTCCGCAACGATAAAAGCGTAATCGCAACCCCGGGCTCTAAAATTCATAGTCCGAGGGTCGTACCGCAAATATGAAACGAGCGCCGGAGGTAGCTCCGACGCTCGCAAACCCGAAAAGATCACTGTTCCGAATTCAAAAGCGAGAATTGGTTTCATCTTACATCTTCTGCGGGCGGAACGCACCAAAAGTCCATAACAACAAGGAAATTATAGCAATGAGCACCGCTACGCTCAAACCATAATTGCGTACATAATTTCCGATATTCGACCACTCTGCAAACGTGAAAAAAAACAGCGCGATTATGATGACCGACACAATTGCCGAAGTAATACCCCAACGCCATCCCCGTTTCCAATCGGGATAATCAGGTATATCGACTTTCGCAATTTGCTCCAACACCGCTTTAAAGCGTGGTTCGTCCTCTAAATCGCGCATATTTTTTTGCCGATTAGAAACTAAAGTTAAAAATCGGGAAAACCGGAATCCAGGCATCCTTGTTGTAGTTAATCGCGCCAAACTGCACGCCTTTGCCCTTGGTCACATTAAACAATCCGAGTTGCAACGCACCGCCATCCTCGCCGGCGACATTGACAAATCCGCACTGAATGCCTGTGAAAGGACCATCGGCAATGCTGACCGCTCCGGCTTGAAACCCGGTGAAGCCCTTGGACAGCGCAAGCGCAAGCCCGCCTTGAATCCCGGTGAAGTTTTTCGCCTGGGAAACCAAAGCAAATTGCGCACCGTTCACATCGCCCGCCAACGCATACGGTCCGGTCGCCTGAAGACCATTCAAATTACCAAAGGTCAACGCCGTACCAAACGCGGCCTGAATTCCGTTGAGATTCTCGCTCTTTACCGCAACCCAGCTGGCCTGAATTCCGTTGACGGTATCGGTGCCGGAATACGCCCAAGACGCTTCAAGCCCATTTACCGTGCCGATACCGCCGGAAGCGACCCAGCCGGTCTTGATACCGTACACATTGGAATTCCAGGTGGAATTCGGTGCCCCTGGCACAAACACCAGTTGAAAGAAAGTCCATTTGTCCGCCGGTTGCGGGACATCGGAATCGTTGTAATAAATGGTGTTTACTTTAACTTTCGGCTCAGGAACGGCGGCGGATTCCGCAGCGAACACTCCTGCAACACAACTCAACATCAGAGAAAAAACCATCAATTTTTTCATCGTTCACTCCTCGCAAATATTTTTCAGAAGTTGAAATTAAAAATCGGCAAACACGGAAACGAACCGTCTTCCATAAAGTTCAGCAATCCGATCTGCAACTTCGCATCTTTGGCGATGTTGACTATCCCCAATTGGAGTCCGCCGACTTTGAACGACATATTGACCAGCGAAAATTGAATTCCGTTGACCTCTTCGGCATTGCACATAACCATGCTGCACTGAAGACCGTTCACTACATCGGTACCTGCTGAAATAACCGCAGCTTCCACTCCGTAAACCGGAGCCTCGCCGGAAGAAACCGGCGCACCGACCTTAACCCCGTAAGTTATCGTATTTTCCGCCTCAGTCGGCACTTCGGGGAAGAATTGAAGATTGATAAATGTCCACGGATAGTATGGTACCTCCTCAATTACCACAACATCCACCTCTTCCGGTTGAGCAACCAGCGCAGTGGCTGATTCCGCCGCCGAAACTCCCCACGATAGAAACGCGAGAACCGACAATCCACCCAGAATTTTTCTCATTCCTATTCCTCCTACATTTAGGTTAAGGACACGTTATGGGTATCTCTAAAAATCGAGAATTCGGCTGAACACCGTACCCCAAAATTGCGAAGTATGCTGATTTTTTCCGCAAGCCGATTTTTACAGATACCCTTAATATAAATCACTATTTTAAGGAATGCAAATTTTTAAATCATTTGGGAGCGGCGATTCCACTTTAATTATCGCATCGGTAACGGGATGACGCAGTTCAAGTTTCGCCGAATGCAGTGCCTGACGCGGCAAAATCAGTTTTTTCCGGTCTTCTACGGTTATTTCGTTTGAACGTATCTTCAGATAAACTTTTTCATCTTGCCCGTATAGCTTGTCGCCCAACAGTGGAAACCCCAGCGAATACAAAGTCGATCTGATTTGATGAAGTCGCCCGGTTTTTGGAATCGCCCGAACCAAACTTATATTATTTTCGCAACCTTCCAAGCTCAACAAAGTTTTTGCCGATTCGACTTGCAACGCCCCGGCAGGAGGTCGCTCGCCAAACACAAAACGGCGTTTTTTACGCACCGCGCTAAGAGTGTCTTGCACCAAAAAACCCTCCGCATCAACGTGTTCGGGAAATTTGCCAAACACCAAGGCAAGGTATTCCTTGTGAATCGGGTAAGTTCGTTTGCCCAATTTAGCGGCGATTTCCGCATGTTTGGCAACCAGCAAAAGCCCCGAAGTTTCCCGGTCAAGCCGATTCACCAAATGGATTTTGCCATATGCAGTAGACAGCAAATGCCAGAGCGTATGCCGAAAAAACGGCCCCGAAGGGTGAACACAAAGATTTCCGGGTTTGTCAACAATCAAAAGCGAATCGTCTTCGTATGCCACTTTAAACGACAAATCGGCTTCGGGTTCCGGCAAATCACCCGGAAAATATTCCAACTTATCATGCAACAATAACAGTTGTTCCGGGGCAGCTTTATCCTCATTGACCATTATTTCACCTTGAGCGATCCGGTCGCGCCACTCGGCGATGGATCTGTAGGTAAAACGCATGGCAAGATACTCGTCCAATCGCAAACCGACCCCGCTCCAATCGACCGTGCTGCGAATCACCCGGCAGAATAGATTTTCATATTGATTTTTCAATAACTCCCCCCGGTGACAATCGCGTCGTATTGTGCTTCAAGGGCGATGATTTCAGCCCGCCAGAATCCATCTGAACCCCAATCGGGGTAGCGTTCCAAAAAATTGCCGTCATTGCGCTGCTTGGCACACCAATCCAGAAAATAAATCATTCGCATAGCGCGGAGCAACTCAATCTGATCGAGACTGCGGCGGTCGAATTTACGAATTGACTCATACCCGGCAAGCAACTCGGTCAACTCAAACGAACACTCCGACACCGGTCCTGGCAACAGCAGCCAGAGATCCTGCACCGGAGGACCCGAGAGCATGTCGTCAAAATCGATCAGCATCAATCCCTCTCCGGGACGTTCAAGAATATTGCCCTTATGGCAGTCGCCGTGCAGGCGAATCACCTCAGAGGGGCGATACTGTTCCTGAAGAACTTTGAGCAACCGCGTAAGCACAGAGTATAGCGACGGACGCACCCGGTTTGAAGCCACATCGCTGGAGAGCAAATGGGCGATTTCGTTGAGCGTATTGCCTTTCGGGTCAAGCACAATCCGATATTTCGCGCTATGCTCTGAGCCGACGGTATGCAACCTGCCGAGCAACGCGCCAAGCCGCCTCCAGATCGGAGCTTCGGATTCCGGCTCAAGCCCTCTGCCCCAACGCTTCGGGAAGGCGGCGAAAAAGGTTCCGTCGGAGGTGACTCCCAGCGTGGAATTATTCTCCTGACGCAAAGGTGCGATTACCGGGATCTCCGATTCATGCGCCTCAAGCGTAAAGAGATGCTCTTCTAACAGCGCGGCGCGACTCCAACGTCCGGGGCGATAAAATTTAAAGATAAAACGTTCGGACAAATCCGCCGCCTCAAGCTCGTAAACCCTATTGATATACGATGGCAACGGCATGAGCACCCCGGAAAAACGGCAAGCGAACGCCGCTTCGGCCGCCGCAAAAATCACATCAGGCGTAAGCGTGTCAAACGTTCCAAATTCCGGCATAGTGTTCTTTCTTTCGCATAAAAAAAGCGGGTTCGGATTGCTCCGCCCCGCCTTTTTACGTCAATTTAGACCAGCTTAGATTTCGACCGGCTTGGTCTTGGGTAACCCGAGAACTTTTTCTTCGGGAATGCGACCATCGGCACGGAGCACATCGATACGCTCGTAACGCTTCATGACGTTACGGACTTTGCGAATTTTTCCGCCGACGCGGAGACTCGGATGTTGAGACATATTATCACCTCGTATTTTATCAAATTGTTTTTGCTTTCAGCTCAATTTTCACCGTTGAAACCGGCGGAGGGAAGCGATATGGAACTCCCATCACAATCCGATCGCAAACGGCAATGCCCTTTAATATGCCATCTTTTTGCGATTCTTCAAGTCTTTACACATATATTTTTGTAATTTTTTCCTTTTAATGATTGCGAAAAAACCATAAACGCGATATACTTTGTCATGCGATATTTAAGGGCACCTCTAAAAACTGGAAATTTGGCTGCAAATTGCAGCTCATATTCGTACGTGCGACCTTGCGCGTGTCTGGTTAACTCTATAGTTAGCCAGACACGCGCAAAATTGCACCTCCAAATCATGAATCTGCTAATTTTCAACGCAACCCAGTTTTTAGAGATACCCTTAATTATTGTGACATTACTGTGGTTATTTGTCTCTCCTGCCTCAGAGATCGAAATCGATTATACCACCGATATGCATGGCAGAATCGACGCTTTTCTCCGCCTCGCGCCTCTGTTGCGGAAAAATCCCGACGCGATTCGCATCGATTGCGGCGACACCTTGCAAGGCACGCTGCTTTCGCGCCACAGCAACGGGCAAATTATGATCGCGCTGTTGAATCAACTCGCCTACGATATTTGGATTCCCGGCAACCACGATTTCGAGTTCGGGGCGGATTCACTGATTAAAGCAGCACAGCAATTTCGCGGCAAAACGCTCGCGGCGGAATTCCGTCGCGCCGAATTCCAACCCGAAGCATGGACACTTATCGAACGCAAAGGTCATAAAATCGCGGTCATCGGCATGACCGACCCTAAAATGGCGCAACGGTTGCTGCCCGATTCCGGCTGGGAATTTGAATCGAATCGCGACGCACTCCGAAAAATTATGCCGCAAGTGCTTGCCAGCCAGCCGGATTTAATTGTTCTGGCATGGCATTCGGGAATCTATACTCCGCAAGAAAACATGTTTCGTTTCCTCGCGGATTTCCCTGAAATCGATCTGGTGTTGGGCGGTCACAGCCACGAGGAGAACACCGGGCGAAAAATCGCCGGGGCGTGGTTCGTTCAAGCCGGGCGTTATGCCGCTTGTTTTGCCAAAATCCGGGTGATTTTTGATGACGACAACGGCAAATTACAACGAATCACCTCGGAGTTAATCCGCCCCGGCGACAATGCGCCGATCGACATAAAAGCCAAACTATCGATCCGCCCGTTTGAAAAAGCCTATTATCCCTATGCGAACACACTTATAGCCAAGCTTGCACAACCCTTGCAATTGCCCGAAAAGAACGATGACCGTACGCCGATTTGCAAAATTGGCGCGGAGGCGTTAAAGATTGCCGCCCAAAGCGACGCGGCGATGTTTTCGGTTTCGGCGATGCCGCAATTTTTCGCTCCGCGCGAACTTACCAATGCCGGACTTTTTACCTTGCTCCCCTACGAAAACGAACTTTGCACCGTGGAGTTGACCAAATCGGAGTTCACCGAGATGTTAAACGAGCTGCAAATCGCAAATCGTCACGGTCGCACTGTCTTTTCATTTGCCGGAGTTGACGTGCGTAAAACTAAAACCAAGTGGATCGCGTCCGACAATACCCCCGCGAAACTCACTTTGGCGATCACGACTTACACGCTTACAAGCAACCCGCTGTTGCGCAAAAAAATGGAGCAAAAACAGTATAAGTTGCTCCATATCTCCGAGCGTGACGCCGTCGGGGCTTATCTAAAAAATCGCCGCTAACGCCGACGACGAAGACGCTGCAATGCATCAGTTAACGAATCGTCTTTAAATGCCGCATTTTCCGCTTCACTTGGATTTTTTTCGGACGATGTTTTCTCTTCGTTTCGGGGTTTTGTTTTGCGGCGAAACAAACCGAATTTTCGCTCCGCGACCTCAAGCAAAAGCAAACATAGCGCGATCATCGATAAAATCGGGGTCAAATCAAAGTCGCGTCCACGCGCCGAGAGTTCCTGCCAAATTCCGTCCGGCAACAACCGCACTCGACCGCCGGTCGATTCTGCCAATTCGCAAAAACGGTCAAAACGGTCAGCGTCTTCGCTTTGGAATTCCGGCGAATAAATCAGCGCAACCGGCGACAACACCGTGGGGGATTTGCCCGGCCAACTCACCGTGCCAAGCTGGACCGCGCTGTTTTCAAGCGGAATATTCGCCTCCAGTCGGTTCGGAGCTGCCCAAACAAATGTATCTTGCCGACTTTCCGACGTGCCGTCATCGCGGCTAATGACCGAGTTGAGCACAGGAAGTGTCGTAAACGGGTCGCGTTCCCGCTCCGGATTCAGATGAATTTCCACGCGATGCACTCCGTTCGCCAGCGATTGCGTCACTAAATACTCCCCGTCGCCGAGATCGGGTGCGATCATCCCGTTCGCCAAAGCGACGAGCAAAGTTCCGGCATTCGCATCGGATGCGAATTTGCCGGTGTATTTGCCATCGGCTTCGGCGGCAAGTACGGTGACTTTACCAAGTCCGGCTTGCCCGATTGCGGCAAGCGGTACTGATAATTCGCCTTTGCCGACAATAAGAATCTCGCTCCCCGGTTTGGCATAACAGAGATTATAACCGCCAAACTCCACGGTTTTACCCAAATCGACTTTGGTCAACGATCTAATCGCATTGGTGTAAAATCCTTCGATCGGCTCATCAACAAAGGTGTTTCGCGCCACTAAAAAGGTGTCTTGCGCAAAAATACGCGGCAACTCATCGGCGTGTTCGGAAAAATAGACCATGCCGTTTCCCAGCTTGGCGATGTCTTTTAAAAATTCCGCATCCCGATCGGTCTCTTGACCGAGTGCCACGACACTGACCGTGATTCCCGCTTGCGAGGTACGCTTAAGCAACTCCCGGTAAGCACCGGGCTCTTCGGCATCCGACGCATCGGCAAACAAGATCAAATGGCGGGTTTTGGCGGACGATTTCAAAAGTTCGGAAGTCGCCGCCCGCAACGCGCTGTAAGTGTAAATGCCTCCACCCATCGATTCAATCCCGAGAATCCGATTCCCGCCGCCGGAGATCTCTTCGATCGGAGCAAGCGGAATAACCGTATGCACCGCACTATCCACCGCAATAACCCCAAACTCGTCGCCGGGCATCATAAGTTTGAACACCTCAAACGTCGCCAAATTCGCCATGTCCATCTTGGTCAGATTGCCAATCGGAGCGGTCATGCTGCCGGAGCGGTCAAGCGCAACAAAAAGTGCCAGCAAACTCTTGCGCATCTCTTTGCGTTGCTCCATGGAAATGGGCAAAATCTCTTCGATTGGCGAGCGGAAATAACCGCCGCCGGCAAATGAATCCCGACCGCCGGTCATCATCAGTCCGAGTGCGCCGGACTTCACCATTTCCGCCAGCAACTTCATGCCGTCCAATCCAAGGCTTGAAGCCGGCACATTTTCAAGAATCACTCCGGCATAATTGGCTAATTTCTCCGGTCTGAGTTCTTCGGGTGAGGGTCGGCGCGAAATATTTACAATCCCGGCATCGTTAAGCACCCGACCGAGATTGCCGAAGGGAGAATTAGTGAGCAATAAAATCGGTTTACGCCCCCCGATTTCAATGAGCCGACGCGCCCGATTGTTCTCATGACGCTCGTCTTTCTCGCCGTTTTCTCCGATAACTTCAACGGTGTAATCCGTCACGCCCGGACCCCCCGCCCGATCCCGCCACGCAATGGAGTTTATACCGCGACGCAACTTTATTTTACGCGTCTCCCACGCTAAATTCCCGCGCCTGACCCGAAATTCGCCGTTTTGAGCATCAGGGGAGACAATTCGGCAAGTAAGCGTGTAAAACTCGCCCGGAGATACCTTTAGCGGTGCTTCAATTTCTGTAATTGCCAGATCGTGTGCCACGTTGCGGCGCAACGGCAAAATATCTACCTTCACGCCCCGGGCGGCGGCAAACGCCATCGCCCGTGCCGGGTCAGAAGTCGTCCAAAGTCCGTCGCTCAACAGCAAAATCCGCCCCGGAGAATCAAGCGGAATTTGTTGCAACGCCAAAAAAATCGCCCCGGATAAATCCGAGCCATCGAGGTTGTCTTCCTTGCTTTTCAGCCCGTCAAAAACCAAAGATTGCGGCAATTTATCGATCACCGGGGCAGCTCCAAACGTGATTACGCCAAGTTGCGAATCACTCGGTTGCTCGCCTGCAATTCGGCGAATAAAAGATTCGGACTGATTTTTTGCCGCTTCGGGCATGGAACTGCTGCGGTCAATTGCCACAATTAGAGTTCCGACCCGATCCGGCAAATGCACCATTACCCCGGAGAGTGCAAGCACAATTACGCCATAAAGCAAACCGCGCAAGACAGTTACGATACTATCGCAAAATGGTCTAATAAAGAGAAACATCATCAACGGAAAAATCAGCCAAAGTGCCACCGGGTACAATATATTCATCGCTCACCCCGCTTGATGCCAAATTGATACTGATGAACCGCCAAAACCGTTAACGCCGCCAAAAGCGCGATCCAATACAAATGAATGCGCGGACTCTCATCCAATTGCCTGATTTTTTGCGCTTCTCGTCGAAATTCGCCGGATTTTTCCAGCGTGGACTCGGCGACCGAGAGTGGCGAAACTGCCACTTTGTAGCTTTCGTCGCCGACCTTGATTGTACTTACACCCGGGGGAAGATTCGCCAGCAAGACTCTTCGACGAAACGGGACGACGCGCCGTACGGTTCCGTCCGGGCAAAAAACTTGAACTTCACGTAATGACGGATCGGCGATTTTGCACTCGATTATCTCGCCTCTTCGCGAATTACTTTGCTTCGGACCGGGGCGTTCCAATTGCAAATACTCCGCGACATTCCAAAAGAAAGCCGGCCAAAACGGACGATTTTTCAAATTGGATTTTTTCGGGTCAAGATTCAAATAAATATCGCAGTAGCCGTCAAATCTACGGCGCAATGAAAGCAGTTCAATATCGTCGCTCCGCAATAAGATTTCGCCCGGCAAACGCAAATCAGCATCGGCGTTCCAGCGCAAACCCTGCACCGAAAGTCCGCGAATCAACTCCTGATTCGGACGTGCCGAAATCGATTCTGCACTCACT
>JAISIP010000001.1 GCA_031261965.1 Victivallales bacterium
CGGCAAAAAAACATAAAAAAACGAACCGATACCGCCGGAAAAATTCCATAGTTAAAAATACCCGAAAGCCAGGTGATGATTCCGGCGGCGACGCGAAATTTGCGACTGTAGCGTACTTCAAAAAATTGCGCCAAAGTGAAACAACGGGTTTCTCGAAGCCGAAAGGATACCCAGGCGACCAGAGAAAGAATCAGCAACAGAGGCGCTTTGAGCATCTCCCACCACGCCGAGGCGAATCCCGCCCGATAGAACATCTCCCAGGTGGCGACGCTGCTGACCACCGCGAATCCGCCAACCCCCTCGGCAATACTCAGCACATAGCGGCTGGCGCAACGGTTGGCGGCCAGAAAATCGGCGGCGTTACGGGTGTACTTACTGCAATAGATCAGCAATCCGATCAACAGTACTATCATTACTCCGACGATAAACCAGTCCAAACTTTGCATACCCGGATTGATCGTCAGCGTGGTCGCGGCCGATGTCAGTTCATTCATTTTGCTTTCTCCCGCATTTTAGTCGAAAATTCGCGCCAAACTTCCGGGTAACAACTCCGCAAGATGCCGTACTCCAGCCCCCGCAGTTCCGCCAAGCCTTTGAGCCGCCCGATAGCGCTGTAGCCTGGGTTATCGCAAGCGTCTTTTGACAGGTCATCGAGCATAACCGGTCCGTGATCAGGGCGAATCGGGATACGGTAATCGGCACGCCCGGAATCTTTCCGGCGCAACTGCTCGTCGATGATCGCTTTGACCAGTTCGTACATGTCCACACTGCCGGACAAATGGTTAGCCTCATAAAAGTTGCCGTCTCCGGCCGGCTGGGTGCTGCGCAAATGGACGAACCCCACGCGGGAAGCGCAACTTTTGAACATGGCAACTATGTCATTAGCCGGATTGGCACTGAGAGATCCGGCGCAAAAGCAAATGCCGTTACCGCAGGTGTTTTTTAGTGCAAGCAATGCGGCAAGATCGTTTTGATTGCAAAAGAAACGGGGCAACCCCAAGATCGACCGGGGAGGATCGTCCGGATGAATAACCAGCTGGCAAGAGCTCTCCTCGGCGACCGGGATTACCGCATCTAAAAAATCCTTAAAATTTCCGACCAACTCCGCCCGTCCCATGTCTTTATAGCGGCTGAGCATCTTGCGAATATCGTTTAGTGTCACGCCCTTAAGGCAACCCGGGAAATTATCGATAATCCCCTTGCAAAACGCATCGCGAACCGAAGGCGACATACTGTCATAAAACTTTTTTGCCCGTTCGTACGTCGCGCTGTCGTAATCATTTTCCGCCCCGGGGCGTTGCAGCAAAAACAGTTCAAAAGCGGCAAACTGCGTGTTGTTGAAGTATAGCGTCTCACTGCCGTCGGGCAATCGATAACGCAAATCGGTGCGAACCCAATCCAAAACCGGCATAAAATTATAAGTAACTATCTTTAGACCGCATTTGCCCAGATTGCGGAGAGATTGGCGAAAATTTTCGATTCGACGTTTGTAGTCGCCGGAACGAACCTTGATATCTTCATGCACCGGCAAACTCTCCACCACATTCCAGACCATTCCGGCGGCGGAAACTTCATTTTGCCGCTTGCGGATTTCTTCCTCGCTCCAAAGCTCTCCGTAGGGAATGTGATGAAGTGAAGTCACAACCCCCTCGGCTCCGGCTTGACGGATAAAAGACAACGGTACACCGTCAGAGGGTCCGTACCAGCGGAAAGATTCCTGCATAAACATAAATTTCAATCTCCTAAAACTTAAACGCCGCTGAACGCGGAAAAAGCACCGTCAACAGGCAACACCACACCGTTGATAAACGCCGAAGCATCTTCGTCCAGTAAAAACAACACTGCGCCGCAAAGATCCGAAGGTTTTCCGAAACGCCCCATCGGGGTTCGCCGGATAATGGCATCGCCTCGTGCCGTGAGCGTTCCATCCGGATTATTGAGCAATGCGCGGTTTTGCTCGGTCAAAAAGAATCCCGGAGCAATAGCATTGACTTTGATGTTGACTTTGGCAAAATGCACCGATAGCCAACGAGTGAAATTACTGACAGCTGCCTTGGCGGCGGAATAAGCCGGGATTTTAGTTAACGGGGTAAAGGCGTTCATGCTGGAAATATTCAGCACCGCTCCCTTGCCCCGCTCCGCCATACCGTGGGCAAAGACCTGAGTGGGAAGCAAAGTCCCGATAAAGTTTAAATTAAAAACAAAACTTATGCCTGCCGGATCAAGATCGAAGAACGTCTTGAGTTCCGGGGAAACATCAGCCAAATCGCTTTGTTCTAAATACTCTTTTGAGGTCGTACCTTTGGGGCTGTTGCCCCCCGCACCGTTGATGAGAATATCGCAAATGCCGAACTCGGCACGTACCGTAGATTCCGCCGCTTTCAGAGACTCCAAATCCAACACGTTTGCCGCGACTCCGATGGCGATTCCTCCGTCGGCACGGATAGCAGCGGCGACTTTCTCCGCCGCGTCCGCATTCAAATCAAGAACCGCAACTTTCGCCCCTGATTTCGATAACGCATGGGCAATTTCCGCACACAATACTCCGCCTCCGCCGGTGACGACGGCAATTTTCCCGTTCAGATCCACTTTCATGATTTTTTATTCCTTTATATTTGTTGCATTAAGCCCAAGCAGTTTTAAAGCGTTGTCGCGTCCGACTTTTTGCAATTCCGCTTCGGAAAGTACGTTTAAATTGCGAAGAAATTCCATGCACATTTCCATAGTTGCCGCCGCCGCGACAAGACACTGTTTTTCGGGGTTGTACAACCTTCCGCAAGGTTCGAGAATCGCACGATTCCCCCATAGCTCATACTCACCCGGCGGATAACCGCAGGCGGAACATGCATCGCTGGTCACGATCACATGGTCAACGCCTTTGACTTTCAATATCAGCTTTATCAGATCGGCGGGGAGATGATGTCCGTCGGTGATAATCATCGCGTCCATTCGCTCCTCGGCAAGTCCGGCAAGCAGAGGATTTTCGTGTCGCTCCACCAGATTGGGGGCAGCGTTTCCCAAATGGGTTAGAAGACGACACCCGGCGTTGGTAGCCTTGTGTATATCGGCGTACCCGGCAAAATGATGACCGACACTGGGAATAATTCCCAATTTCACCGCCTCGCGAATCGCCGCTTCCGCGCCGGGAGCATCGGCGGAGAGGGTTAAAATCTTGATAAATCCCTCAGATATTTCATGATACAAACGGACATTTTTTGCGGAACACTCCATAATCAGTGCCGGATCGTGAGAACCCTTGGAAGTGATCATTGGACCTTCCAAGTGGATTCCCGGAATCTGTTTTTCGAGGTGATATTTCTCTACCGTACGCTTAATCAAAGGCAGATTCCGGCGGTACAGCTCTTCGGAACGCGTCACCACTGTAGGTAAAAAAACAGCCGTCCCCGCCGCGAAAAGCTCTTCGCATGAGCGAATGAACGCTTCTTCAGTCAGTTGCGGGTCGGAGTAATCCACTCCATTGTGTCCGTTGACCTGAAGATCAACCCAATTGCCATGACTCTTACTCATATTTGTCCTTTAAAAGCGATGCAGCTTCCCGATCGAGAAAAACAAAATAATTCGGATGATTTCGCATGATTGTCGCCGGAACAAGGTTGGAGATCGGTCCCTCCAGTGCAAGTGCCACGGCTTTTGCCTTGCGGGCATCCGGCACGCTGTTCACAATGGCAGCAGCACGCATAATCTCCTGACAACTCATGGTTATAGCGATCCTGGGTACGGCATCCATAGTGGGAAACCAACCCTCGCCGTACTGCTGGTGGCGGCAAACCTCATCCAACTGTGCGATTATATAGGCTTTTTTTTGCTCAAAATCGGCGGGAGGATCGTTAAACGCCACGTGTCCGTTTTCGCCGATTCCGACAAATGCCACATCGACAACGATTTTTTTGATCTCCTTGTCCAGCTGGTCGACCGCGTTTTGAATATCAGGTGCGTCGCCGGGAATGGGGTGAAACATCATTGGCTTTTGCGGCAGCCGATCGAGTATGGTTTTATGAAGATTGAGCCTAAATGAGGCAGGATGATCGTCTTTAAGCCCGACATACTCATCCAAATGAAAAATATTGACCTTGCTCCAGTCGATTCCTTTTTCGGTTATCAGCGCATCATAAGTGGGATTTTGGCTGGGTGCACAGGCAAGCACCACATTAGCTTGTCCGCGTTTTGCAATCGCCTCGCGAATAAACTCCGCGCCGACGGCGGCGGCTTTTTGCCCCATGATTTTTTTGTCACTGCTGATCGAAACTTTCATTTTTTCCTCGCATTTAAAATTCCTGCACAACATATTGTGCAACTAATATATAATGTTTGATTTTTATTTTCAACTTTTTTTCAAAACAAAATTGGAAAAATTTTTTTGCGGAGTATATTTTCAAAGACCAGAATACAGGAATAAATAATGAGCGTTACCATTCGAGACATAGCCGAGGCGTTGCAGATAAATCCTGCGACGGTTTCAAGCTGCCTGTCGGAAAATTATCGCGCCAGACGCATATCGGAGAAACTTGCCATGCAAGTCCGCACCAAGGCGGCTGAAATGGGGTACATTCCCAATCGGCTTGCCGGGCGTATCTTCGGGCGAAATCGCAAAAAAAACATCGCTTTGATTTTCAAAAACGACACCGGCGGCTCCAGAAATCTTGCTCTGCTGGATTATGCAATTCGATTTTTGGGAGAACGCAATGACTGCGATTTTTCGGTTTTGTATTCCAAAACATCCAATTTGCACGAATCTCTAAAAAACGGCATTGGGCTTGGAATTCAAGATTTTGTGGTTATCGGCTATATGCGTGGTCGCGATTTTGCACAAAGTCAGTTGGAAAAACTCCCCTCGTTGCGGATTTACGCCTGCGATTATTATTTTGACGACAGCGATCAGGAATTCCCGTCAGTTGTCGGGAAAATCGGTTTTTACCGCAAGGAGTTTTACCGACAACTAAAGAGCGACTATGAGAAATCGGGACTCGCTCCGGTGAAGCAGGCATACGCCCTGGAAATTGGACAAAAGCTGCCTGATGAAGCCGATCCTATCCTTTACAATGTAGATGAAGTCGGCGATCAGTTTAAGTTTGGCAAAGATGTCATAGCACCCGTTGTCGAAAATATGGTACGCCAAAGAAAATGCCGAACCCTTTTGTTACGCAATGATGCCATGGCGATCGGTGTCATCGACGAGCTTCTTTTGCGCGGAATTCGCATCCCGGAAGAGCTTGCGATTATCGGCTTTAATAACGATGCTTTTTCGGAATACGCAAAAATACCGTTGACGACCGTGGCTTTGAATTTGCAAGACGCGGTAAAAGAACTTCTGCAAAATATCCTTGAAAATCGCCCGGTGCAAAGGGTGCTTCTGACCACGCCGCGTCTAATCGTCAGAGCGTCCGCTCCCCCTCCCCTCGGCGAAGAAGGCAATCAGCAGTGAGTCATTTTTAAAAAAAGCTCGCCGCGTCCTTGCTCTTCGGCGGATACGGGTACGGTTTCACCGCAAATAAAGTGGATAATATCTTCAAAAAGCAAACGTTGTTGCCAGCGCGAAAGATCATAGAAGAAACCGTGTTCCACGTTTTTATACATCTTCCATTGTGAAGCGATACCCATAGCATTGTGCTTTTGCATCAAAGAGTAGGTCATTTCCGGCGGGAACATATGTTCATTCTGGGCTTCGGCAAAGAATAATTTGGGGTTATCTTTTCTGATATAACGGCAAAGCGACAACGCCTCGTAACGCCCCGGATTCTCCTGATAGGAAACTCCCGCGATATTTTGCATAGAACCCCAAATATGAGGGAAAATATCGTCCCATGGCGTAAATTGTGTCGGAGTCGATTGCAAAATGCCGCAAACCGGGGGGAGATACGGCATTTTGAGCTTTGGGCGGTCGCCGCATTCGCCGGGCTTGGTGCAGAGGAGCAACGATGCAAGATGCGCCCCGGCGGAACTGCCGAAAACCGCCACTTTCGGCGGTCGTTGCCGTTCTTTCAGATAGTTCACAAAAAAATCATAGCTTTCGCGAATGTCGGTGAGCTGATCAAGTGCAGTCACTGCGCTTAAGCGGTATCCGGTCGTGGCGCAAATGATGCCTCGATCGTTAAAAGCCTCCATCAACGCATGGCAAAAAGTATGAGTCCCGCCGCTCCAGCCACCGCCGTGAACAAAAAACAATGCAATATCACAACTTGGGTTATCCGGTTCAAATATATCCAGGCACCGATCTTTAATCAACGGTGAATCCAAATAAATGGATTGATACGATTTCATAAATGCTCTCCTGTTCTTGGCTCAATCAGTCACGTTAAAGGCTACTTCAAGATAGTTTTTAGAGATACCCTAAAGTCGTAACGCACCGAAATTGCCGGCTCTTTGTCTTTTTCCCATGGGCGAACGCATTCCCCGATCAAAGTGGCAGTGCCGGGACGCAAAGCCTTGATCATAACCTCACGCACGGTCGGTGCTCCGGCTAAATCGCTTTGGGGCGGCAGCAACCGCTCCCCGACAATTTTAATCGCCGAATCCGTCCTTGAATTATTCGCCGATTTGCCGTCGTCGAGCTTAAAAAACCAGGAGTAGCCGGTAGAAGGGTTTTCTTTGAGCGAAAGTTGAGCATATTGCCCCTCTTCGAGTGAGAAGCTCTTTCCCGTTTCCCGAATGGTCAATTTTTGCGACGGCTCAGGAAAATGCAAAACCTCTGAGGGTTGCTCCTGTGAAGCACAACCGAACAATCCGAGCAACCCGGCTACGCCAAAACTCAACGCCAATTTTTTCATTACAAAATTCCCGCTTTTTTTCAACTGCGCGACTGGTTTCCGGTGTTTCGTCATAACATTTCCATTATTAGTTGATAAGCTCTAAACCGCTTCCCGAATCAAACGCCCCAACAACGCATAGTTGATCGGAATATTCATCAGATATACCCGTCCTAATTTGGTCAATTCACGCTGAAACTCCTCCGAAAACGCGATGTCAATTACCGCAATCGGCAGATCTCTTCGCCCGGTATTTCGGCGCAAATCTTCGATCAGCATCAAAAAATCACAGTGCAATCGCAGGCGCGAAAGAATCACAAAATCGTATGAATTGCTTTTTAGCCGGTCGTGCAATTCATCGATATTCGCGCAACTGTCCACTTCGATCTTCTGATTTTCCAGCAAACGCCGAAACATAAGCGGAGCATCGGGATCATCACCACAATACAAAACTCGAATTTTTTTGCCCGTAACGGCAACAGCTTTGGTTTCTTTGGCTTTACTGTGAGTTTGCCTCGGTTTTACGCCGTGCGCCAAACGCGATTCACCTTTTTGGGCGATATAGCGATCGGAAATTTCAAATCGCAACACGGCATTGGCCTGCTCGGTGGAATAAACATTCATCACCCCGCCGAGCCGCACTGCCAAATCATTGGCGAACACCAGCCCAAGAATCGGAATACTGAGGTTTTCCACCTCAAAGTCGGTGGAATCTTTGCTTTTTGCAAACGATAAAAACAGCTCCGTCAACGGTTCGCGCAACGTGGCATGTTTGGAGTCTTTAACTTCAAATATTACTTTATTTTCTTCGAGAAAACAAGAAAATACCAGCGTCTCGCCCGGCGATGCCACCCGACCCACCGCAATAATCATAATGGACAGCAACTGGTGCAGAAGTTCGCGGTCAAGCACCATTCGCGCCGGAGCACTGGCGGAAAAATGATTCACCAACATAACCTCGCGCTCTTGCAGCGGGATCTGATTAAAAGTCAATAACTCACGCATGAATTCAGCAGTGTCGAATTCTACTGTTTCCACATGTTCCCAGCGGGCTAAATCCAATTTAGCAAGATCCGAAATCCGTTCAATTTGCCGGGACATCACACCGACGCGATGACCAGTCTCTTCGAGCAATCGAGTTAGCTCGGTACGGTCGGGTTCGGGAGATCCCAGATCAAGCAACGCAATTCGACTGAACCCTTTAATCGCGCCAAGCGGAATGCGCATTTCCGGCACGATTCGCGAAATGATTTTCAACTGAAGCAAAGAGTGATTCTCGGCGACACGTCGGATTTCCGCTTCGCGCTTCATACTGAGCTTGAGCTTGCTACTTAGGCTTAACTGTTTATCGCGCAACAAGTTCAATGCGGTATACAGCTTGCGCACTTCGTCGTTGACCGAGCCTACTTCCGGCAATCGGTCGGGTAGTTCATTCGCTGCGAGTAAATCCGCGAATTCGGCACCCCGCCGCAGCGGAATCACCACCCGCCAAACGATCCGAAACAGCACCAAAACCGTCAACGCAAAGCCGAGCAACAGTCCGCCCAACCCAAAAAGCAACAGCCACTCATCGATCCCCATGGAGTCGTCCCCGTGGTACAAGGCGTTCAACTCGGGAAATCCGAAGATCAAAATCGGAATTGCGCAGACCCCGCACAGTAAGCCGAGCAGCAACATACTGCCGGTGATTTTCCAGGTGATTTTCACAATGGTTCTCCTTTCGTTCCGAAACGCTTCATAAAACGGCTAAAGAACGCACGGGTTTCAGTACCCGGTCCTGATTCAACTTTTTTCCAGTTTTCGGCGGAATCTTTCAGAATCCGAATAATTTCCTTATACTCCGGTCGTTCCTCCGGCGAACACGAGAGCATTCGCTCAATCAATCCGTCAAGCTCCGGCGAACACTCGGGGACAAGTTGTCGCAACGGCGGATACTCTTTTTTGTTTCGACGCTCCAGCAACTCTTCGGGTTCGCCAATCACGCCAAAAGGAGGAATTCCGGTCAACAACTCGTAAATGGTCACTCCCAAGCTGAAAATATCGCCACGGTAATCCTCCGCACCAAAAAACAACCGTTCCGGGCTGACATAAGCCGGGCTGGCAAAACCACCGCGAACGGGCGAAAAACCTTTAGTTTCGGAGACATCCGCCAAATCAAAATCGCCCAATTTCGCCTCCCCGCTCGATGAAAGCAAAATATTCCCCGGCTTTACATCGTGATGGGCTACCCCGCGAGTTTGCGCATATGCCAACCCCTCCGCGATCACGGCAAGTTGCGTCAGCAACACCGGCACCGGCGGCAACGTATGCGCTTTTAGATGACGCTCCAAACTGCCGTTGTCCATATAACGCATGGTCATAAACGCCCGATTTTCCCAAATTCCGCAATTGTAAACCGGAATAATACCGGGGTGACTCAAGCGGGAAACGATCTTCGCTTCCTTCAAAAAATATTCCGTCTCCGCCGAAATATCTTCATTAGTCGAATCAAGAATTTTTACCGCAACGCGACGCACCAATTGCGGGTCGATCGCCCGGTAAACACACGACATTCCGCCGCGGCCGCACATCTTTTCCAGCAAATACCGCTCAAACCGCATCGGAATTCGCAACAAAGTACCGCACTCCGGGCAAGGAATCTGCGAAAACGGTTCAAGCCCGCTGACATCCAATTTAGCCTTGCAGCCGCGACAAAAAATCTTGATCGGCTCCGAGTCAGTTTGCGGCATACGCCACCTCCGTCTCAGAAAAATTATCGTCAAGCTCCACCGGCCCGAGTGTTTGCTCCTGCCTGAGTACCTCGAATCGCAAATCGCTCCTGCCTAATTGTGAAAGCTTACGTTCAAAGAGCGAACGCACCAACTCCGGGTTGTTGCACTCCCGCGACAGATGCGCCAACATAAGCACGCTGGTTCGTGCGGTCAACAACTCGCCGATCACCTCCAGCGCAACCATATTATCAAGATGACCGTGTCGCCCGAGAATTCGCTGCTTCAAATAAAGCTGCCGATCGGAGTCGCGCAACATTTTTGCGTCGTAATTGCTTTCGATAATCAACGCATTGCAATCGCAAAGTCGCTGTTTCGCCAGCGCGTTCACATCGCCTAAATCAGTGGCGATTCCAATCGTGCAATTTCCGCGCCGAATCACAAAACCGACCGGCGAAGCCGCATCGTGCTGCACCGCAAACGGCGAAATTTCAAACCCGGCGAACTGAAAATCACAACCCGGCTCAAATTCAAAAACCTGATCCGGCAACTTATCGCGACGGCGCAAATATGCCGCAGTCGGCGAAGTGGTACATAGCGGAATTCGCAAATCATTGCAAAAAACCCGACAACCTTTGGAGTGATCGTCATGTTCGTGTGTCAGCAAGGCGACGCGCAAAATTCCGGGGTCGATTCCAAGTTGTTCCAGGCGCTTGAGCAATTCTCGGCGCGAGAACCCCATATCGACGATAATCGCCCCTTCGTCGCCGGCAATCACCAACGCATTGCCCCGACTGCCACTGCCCAGTACACTTAATTTGACCATAAAAATCCTGTCTTACTTATCGGAAAATCTGCCGTCAATGACGACTGATTGCGCTTTTTTATCGAAAAAATCCCAAAATCGGCTGGAAAAATCTTACTTTTAAATTTAAATTCTATTCGGGTAAAAAGCAAATTGTTTTTTTCTTTGAACCCATAACTTTTTCAATATTATTTCTGTTATATAAGACCATGCCCGAACATCAGCAAATTCTCGACACATCGCTCCGACAGGAACAGCAGCTCTCGGTACGCCAATTGCAAAGCCTCGAACTGTTGCATCTTCCCCTGCTGGAATTAGAAGAAAAACTGCTCACGGCGATGGAAAACAATCCGTTGCTTGAGTCCGAATACGATTGGGGGATTCCCGAAGTAGACTCCACGCCAAACCCTACCCAGGAGGACGAGTCCACCTTGGATGCTGAAGCCGCCGAATCGGATGAGTGGTGCGACGATCTGCCGTTGCCGACCGAATATTCCGACTCTTCCGACGCGGCCGATAAGCGGGATTTTCTGATAAATTCGCTCTCGGACGCACCCGGCTTGCAAGAACAACTCCAACTTGAACTTGCCACGCTCAATTTGCCCGAAAATCTCCGCCGCATCGCCGATGATATTATCGGAGGAATCGACGACTCCGGCTATTTGCGCAGCACAGTTGCGGATATTTCCATGTCCACCGGGGAGTCGGTCAACTCCGTGGAGGAAGCGTTAAAAGCCGTGCAGTCGCTTGATCCGCCCGGAGTCGGTTGTCGCGATTTGGCGGAGTGTTTGCGCTTGCAGCTTGAGAGAAAACACGCACTGACCCCAATACTGGCAAAAATCCTCGATTCCCATCTCGACGAGATCGCCAAAAACCACCTGCCGCAACTCGCCCGAACTTTAAAAATCTCGTTGAACGAGCTTAATTCGGCGATCTTGGAATTGCGCAAACTCGCGCCTTTCCCGGGTACGGCTCTCGCGCCGGAACATGCTGATTTTATCGTGCCGGAAGTGGAAATCGTAAAAAGCGGCGATACTTACGAGGCACGCTCATGCAAAAACAGTGCTCCGCGACTGTTTTTGGCGGAACGCTACTTGAAACTGCTGGAAACGCCGAACCTGCCACCGGAAGATCGCGCCTATCTAAAAGAAAAACTTCAACAGGCACGCGACCTTATGCGGGCATTGGAGCTGAGAAAAAGCACAATTGTTCGCATAGCGGAAATCATCGCCAAGACCCAGCGCGATTTTTTGGAGCAGGGTGTTGAATATTTGCGCCCATTGACTATGCGCCAAATCGGAGAAGAATTGAATTTACACGAAACCACCATCAGTCGCGCCGTGGCGAACAAGTATGTCCTGACCGGTCAAGGAATTTTTCCGCTGAAATTTTTCTTCAACGCCGGGTTCACCGTTGAAAACGGCGCGGAACTCTCAAACCGGGCGATTATGGAAAAAATCAGAGAACTCATCCAAAAAGAGTCCCCTGTCAAGCCGCTTTCGGATGAACAGCTCGCCAAACAGCTGAAATCGATCGGCATCCCGGTCGCCCGCCGAACCGTTGCAAAATATCGCGAGGCAATCGGAATTCCGTCTTCAAATCTGCGTCGGCAACACAGCTAAAAAATCGCCTTTTTGCGTTTTTTCATCTGCATGACGCTTTAAAAACTTGATTATCCGATAAAACCAACTATATTACCAACGAACTGATTGCAAAACTGCCTTTTTGCAGTTAGTTCCAACACGGTACTGGTTTGTGTCAAGTGGGTTCAAGTTTGCCCGCTTTTTTATTTTGCACGACATATACTATTGATCGATTTGAGCTATAACACTCCCTGACGGGAGATAATGAACATGGAGGACGGGATGGGCAACGAATTACTTCAAATTCTCGATTACATCGAGCAAGAGCGTGGAATCAGTCGCGAAAGCTTGATTCGCGCTTTGGAAAACGCAATTCTTATCGGATCGCGCAAAAGCATTCACCCCGCCAGCGATTTAAAAGTGAAGATCGACCCGGCTTCGGGGGCGATCCGCGCATGGGCTATGCTTGAAGTCGTCGATAGCATTCCCACTTGCGACCAATTGATTATAGCCCGCGCCAAGGAACGCTTTCCCGATGTAAAAATCGGCGATGTCGTGGAGTGGGAAGTCACCCCGCACAATTTCGGTCGTATCGCCGCCCAAACGGCGCGTCAAGCGATGATCCAGCAATTGCGCAAAGCGGAAAAAGAGAACGTCCAGGAGGAATTCGCCGATCGGATCGGGACGATTTTAAACGGGGTTGTCCGTCGCTTTGACGCCGGCAACGTGATTATCGATTTTCAACGCGCCGAAGGGGTAATGCCGCCCAAAGAAAAAGTACATGGTGAGCAGTACCAGTCCGGCGAACGGATTAACGCCTACTTGCTCCGGGTGGACATCAACACGTCCGGTCCGAGTTTGATCGTTTCCCGCGCTTGCCCGGAGTTCGTGCAAAAGCTTTTTGAGCGTGAAGTGAGTGAAATTCACGACGGAGTGGTGGTCATTAAAGGAATTGCCCGTGAAGCGGGCAACCGCACCAAAGTGGCGGTGATGAGTACCGACCCGAGAGTAGACCCCGTGGGTGCCTGCGTCGGAGTACGCGGCAACCGCGTGCGCAATATCACCGCCGAACTCGGAATGGAACGCATTGACATCGTCCCGTGGGACGAGGATATTCGCAAATATGCCACCAACGCGTTGTTGCCGGCAAAAGTGCAGTCGGTCGAAATCAACGAAACGAAGCGTGAACTTATCGTGCGGGTAACTGAGGATCAATCGAAGCTTGCATTTGGCAAAAAAGCTCAAAACGTCCGGCTTTGCTCGAAACTTATCGGTTGGAACATCACCATCCAAAACGAAGAGCCGAAAAACGAAAAAAATTCATTCCGCGACCAGCTCCATCAGGCGGCACTCCGGCTCGCATCGGAACTCGACATCTCAGAAGAGACGGCGAATCTCCTGATCAGCAACGGATACGTGACTGTGGACGGGGTAAAAGAAGCGGGACGCGAAGTCCTGCGTGAACTCGACGGCATCAACGCCGATGAAATCAACCATGCGTTTGATCGCCTTGAGGCGTGAAACCTACCGAAGGAGTGAAAATTGAGTAAAATATTGAAGATAAAGGACATCGCAAAACAATACAGTATCCCGACCGAATCAGTTCTCAAAGAACTTGCCGATCAGGGAATTGAAATTGCCGACGGGGTCAAAGGGGTCGTTCCTGAGGATATGACCGAGCTGGTCGCCCAGCATTTCGCCGACCTTTATTCGCAAGACGAGCCTGAGCTGCCCAAAAAAACCGGCAAAAAGAACGCTGCGAAACCGGGGGCAAAACAAGCGACAAATAATCGCGTTAAGGGTAATTTGCACCCCAAAGAGACGGCAAAAAGCAGCGATGTTGCGCCTTCGGCGGAAACCAACTCCAAAAAGGTAACGCTCAGCAGCCCGATTATCGTAAAAGCCCTGGCGGAAGCGGTCGGCAAAAAACCGAATGAACTGATCACCGATCTGATTAAACTGGGCGAACTTGCCGGAATCAACCAGCCTATCAGCGATGCGAATGCGAAAAAACTTTGCGCCTCGTATGGGTTTGAATTGGAGATCGGTGCAGTACCAAAATCAACTCCGCCACCGGTCGCATCGGCGAAACCCAAGAGCGAGGATTCGCCCGCCGACCTGAAGGAGCGTCCCCCGGTAGTGACCTTTATGGGACACGTCGATCACGGCAAAACTTCGTTGCAAGACGCGGTACGCCACACCCGGGTGACCGATACCGAGGCAGGCGCGATCACCCAGCATATCGGAGCTTCGACCGTAATTCACAACGGCAAGCCGATTACTTTTATCGACACTCCAGGACACGCGGCGTTTTCCAACATGCGTGCCCGCGGGGCGAATTTGACCGACTTGGTGGTATTGGTTGTAAGTGCCACCGAGGGGTTCAAACCGCAAACTATCGAAGCGATGAATCACGCCAAAGCGGCAAAAGTTCCGATTATCGTGGCAATCAACAAAATGGATTTGCCCGAAGCCGACCCCGAAAAGATTCTCCTGAATATGCAGCAAAACGGCATGACCAGCGAGGATTGGGGCGGTGATGTCGGCACGGTTCGGGTTTCCGCCAAAACCGGTGAAGGTTTATCGGATTTGCTGGATCGCATTCTTTTGGAGGCGGAAATTCTCGAACTAAAGGCCAACCCCAAACGCCACGCCGCCGGAGCGGTTATCGAGGCGCAAACCGAAGTCGGCTTAGGACCCACCGCGAGCATTTTGGTTCAAGACGGCACTTTGCATGTCGGCGACACCATTCTTTGCGGTGAGCATTACGGAAAAATCCGCACACTGATAAACGATAAGGGCGAACGGGTTAAAACCGCCGGGCCAAGCATTCCGGTCAAGGTGATCGGGCTGTCGGGAATCCCCGAAGCCGGGGATCACCTTGAGATTTTTGAGTCCGAAAAAGCCGCACGCAACGAGGCGCAATCGCGCATCAATGACAAACGCGGCAACATGCTGTCGATCAGTTCGATTGCGACTGTTGAGGATCTCTTTAGCAAGCTCAACAGCGAAAGTAAAAATACTCTCAATTTGATCATCAAATCGGACGTAAAAGGTTCGGGTGAAGCGATCGCCCACTCGCTCTCCGAACTCCCTCAAGATAAAATCAAAGCCGAAGTTATCGCCAATGCGGTCGGTCCGATCAGCGAAAACGACATCGCTCTGGCGGCGGCGACCAATTCGATAGTCATCGGGTTTCACGTCAGGGTCAATCCTGGCGTAAACGAAATGGCTAAGAAGCAAAAAGTCGAAATCCGGCTTTACAGCATCATCTATGAATTGCTCGAAGAGATTACCGATGCACTCGCAGGCAAACTTGAACCGGAAAAACGCGAGAAATCGATTGGTGAAGCAAAAATACTCCAGATCATCGAACTGTCCAAAGGACCGAAAATCTGCGGTTGCATGGTTGAATCCGGCTCCGTTCGGGTCGGTGCTAAAGCGCGGGTTCGGCGCGGTGGTGAGCTGATTTACAATGGTGAAGTCACCAGTTTGCGCCGTTTTAAGGACGATGTCAAAGAAGTCAAAGCCGGGCTGGAGTGCGGCATCAAGCTCGACAATTTCGCCGACTTTTTAGTCGATGACGAAATTGAGATTTACGAAATCGAACTGAAGAAAGCGACGCTTTAGATATGGCGGAAAAAGTAGATCGGCTAACCCGGGTCAACGAGTTGCTAAAACGGGAATTGGCGGAAACGTTTGAACGCGATTTGATCATTCCGTCCGGCATGTTAGTTACCGTGACCGAGGCAAAAGTAAGCGTGGATCTTCGGAACGCGACAATTTTTGTCAGTATTTTTGGCGGCAAAGCATCGGATCGGCAAAATATCATGCGCGAACTTGCCAACAGCCGGATTGAGCTCCAAAAAACTATCGGGCGAAAATTGGCTTTCAAACATACCGCCGTGTTAAATTTTAAGCTCGACACCCGTACAGAAAAGGGTGATCGCGTGTTTGAATTGCTCCGGCAATCGGAAGAGGGACAAAATAAACACGATGAATGAAGCACTTTCCATTACCGAAGCTGCGGCATTGTTGCTCGGAAAAAAACGCATTCTGATTTTAACTCACGAACGCCCGGACGGCGATGCCTTTGGCTCGGCACTCGGCATGAAAGAGTTTTTGCACGGTTGCTGCGGGATTCACTCCGAAGTCTTTTTGCCCTCCGCTCCCGCTGCTCGTTACCTGGAGTTGATCGGCGAATATAAAACCACGCTAACTCAATCGGAATTAAGCAATTACGACTTGATTTTGTTATTGGATTGCGCCACTCGCGATCGCATCGCCTGCGGGCAGGACATTGACTCCGCAACCTTGCCGGAGCTGAAATGTCCCCCCATGCTGAATGTGGATCATCACGTCGGCAACGATGTAAATGCCCGCTGGAATCTGGTAGTTCCACGGGCGGCGGCAGCCAGCCAAATCGCCACTGAGATCGCGTTGACGACCCAATGTCAGATCAACGCCAGGGCAGCCACGCTTTGGTTGCTCGGAATAATGACCGACACCGGGGCGTTTCGCTTTGCAAACACGCTGTCCAATACTTTGCGCATAACCGCCGAACTGCTCGACCGGGGTGCTGAGCTTGAACGGGTGGTAAACGCCACGTACTATTCCAAACCCTTGAACCAGCAGCAATTTGAAGTCGAATTGCTCCAAAAACACCAAAAGCTGGCGGTCGATAATCAATTTATTTATGCGTACATTCCCAACGAACTTTTTACCAAATATAAGTTTGATATGCGCGATGGCGAAGGTGTCATTGAGCTGTTGCGTGAAGTTGCCGACACCAAAATCGTCGCGCTGTTTTATCGCAAGGGTGATGTTTTCAAGGTCTCGTTGCGCAGCAAAGATTCAGCTTACCCGGTCGGGGATTTGGCTCGCAGTTTAGGTGGCGGCGGTCACGATATGGCATCGGGAATAACCTTGTCAAACATGGATTCTAAAGAAGTTGAAACACTGTTGCTGCAAAAAGTCACCGAGCTTTTGCATCCAAATATTAACGAAGATTGATTTTTTATGCGATACAATCCGGCTAAACATCGGCTGACACCATTCAACTCCAGCGGGGTGCTGTTAGTTGACAAACCTTTGGAGTGGACGAGTTTCGATGTGGTAAATTTTGTCCGCTCCCGTTTTAACATTCCCAAAATCGGACACTGCGGCACGCTCGACCCGGCGGCGACCGGGCTTTTGGTGTTGGTTTTGGGCAAATTCACTCAACTTTCCCCGAAATTCAGTGGCGAAGACAAAGTTTACGAGGCGAAACTCCAGCTTGGAATCGAAACCGACTCTTACGACCTCGACGGCGAAATAACTGTTACAAAAGACTGGAGCAAAGTAACCCCGGAACTATTGCAACAAACGCTAAACAGCTTTGTCGGCGAACAAATGCAAATTCCGCCGATGGTTTCGGCGGTCAAAAAAGACGGAAAAAAGCTTTACGAATTAGCTCGTCAGGGAATAGAAGTCGAACGCGAACCCAAATTGATCAATATCTTTTCGATCGACATCGATAAAATTGAGCTGCCGTTTTGTGAGTTTACCATGCACTGTTCCAAAGGAACTTATGTGCGGACACTCTGCTATGATGTCGGAAAAAAACTCGATTGCGGCGGCACGCTCGCAGGCTTGCGCCGAACCGTCAGCGGGCAATTCAACGTAGCTGACGCAATCACGATAGACGAACTCAAAACTTTTGAGCAAGCCGATCTGGAAATACACCTTAGAAAATTCTTGGTTGAACGGCTTTCTAAAATCGCCGGGGTGAAGTCATGAACGACGGGAAAAATGATTTTTCAATTCGCCAAATCGAAGCAGCGATCGACACGCTCCTGAGCGCGAAAAATGACAAAGTCATCACTTCGGCAAAAGTGATTCAAGCTCTTGGCGGGAAGAAACTTAAAGCACTATCCGACCGAATTGATAGAACCCTGGCAAGTGACGACCGTTTTTTTGACGACAATTGCGGCAACTTTACATGCCGGAGCGATTTTTTCAGCGGTTATGAATTTCTAATTACACCGGATGCCTGGGAAATTGAGCAAGGTGTTTTATTTCCGGGGCATCGCTTCACTCCATATGTGAATTTTGAGGTGTTCCCCTCCGAAATTAAGCTGACTGGAAACGGTGCAAAAACGGTCAAACTTAAGATGCTTACCGCCCCGGTATCTCAAATATTCCACTACCATCTTTTGCTCGGCTCGGAGCAAGTTTTTGATTTTTTTACAGCGGAATCGCCAAACAACGCCCGACTTTCGCGCCATTTGCAACCTTCGGATTCGGTGCAGCTTAATGTTTTTGACCTAAAAGATTTTTATCAAAAACACGCCTTCAATGTCGGCGACGCCCTGCTTTGCCGGGTGGAAGATTGGGACTCAGGAGTAATCGCTTTTGAATATCTCTCCGGCGAAAATCGCCGGGATTCCGAGCTTAAAAGCTGGATCAAGGCTTATGAGCAATCGCTCGAAACGGTGTTTGACCGTTTTGAAAACTACCCAGATATTCCCGAACAGCTCACTTACGCCTGTTTTTTCGGTGCAGACACCCTGCCGGAAGCAAAAAAATCCGCTTCGCTTGACGAGTTTGTCCGTCGCACCAACGAAGTTGAAATCAATTTCGATTCCGACCACACCGTTTTAGCAAAACGTCCAAATGTCGCAGACGAATATCCGATGGATTTGCCGGAAGGCATGACACTCTCCCGAGGCGAAACCGGCGATGTCGGAGCAATGTTGCGCGAAATCGGTTCGCCTTTGACTCCGGTGGAGGTAGATAGCTATATTTTTGACTGTTGCTACACTCGCGAGCTGGATTTTGAGGAATTTTTCGCCCGTGCGTTTGGCCGGGAAAAACTCCACTTTACCGACGAGGGGCAGCAAGCGATTTTTTACAACTATATCGAAGAACGCTTTGAAGAACTCTCCGACACTTATAACCGCGTCGATGACGAACCCAAAGCTCCTCTGCGTTCAACGATTCTCGAACTGGTCGATGACCGGCTCGCGTTTTTCGATTTCTTAACCTCGCTGGGCAAGAAACTCGACAAGTTGCCGTCTGAGGATATGCGCCAACTTGCGGCACTATCGCTGCAACTCAATGAAATATTAAAAATGTTGAATAATCAGGGCTATACCCCCGATGCCGGAGATCTCGACCGCCTCGCCGAAACCGTGGAATTGCGAACGGACGAACAAGAGGAGCTGATCTCCAAACTAACTGACCGTCTGGAGCAAGGCGGAGAATCAATTCAGGAGAAAGGTCAATAATGAGTCAAAAACTGCTTGCCAGCGGCAACGAAGCCATGGCGATGGCCGCACTCGATTGCGGCGTGCATCTCGGCGTGGGTTATCCCGGTACGCCCTCTTCGGAAATCTTAGAAACATTTAGCGAGATTGGCGGTTGCGCCCAATGGGCACCCAACGAAAAATGCGCTCTTGAAGTCGGGATCGGAGTAGCGTTTGCCAACGGAAGATCGTTGGTCACGATGAAACATGTCGGACTAAACGTCGCTGCCGACCCGTTTTTCACTATCGCATATTCCGGTACGCCGGGTGGGCTGGTGGTGGTCAGCGCGGACGATCCGGGCATGGCATCCAGCCAAAACGAGCAGGATAATCGCCGTTACGCGATCGCCGCCGGAGTGCCGATGCTTGAACCTGCCGATTCGCAGGAGTGCTACGATTTCCTGATTCGCGCTTTTGAAATTTCCGAAAAGTTCCGCCGCCCGGTGCTGTTTAGAGTCACCACCCGTATTTGCCACTCCAAGTGCGTTCTTGCGCGTCGCTCCAAGAGCGATTTGCGGGCAACTCATTTTGACAAAGATCCGCAAAGCAATGTAATGATTCCGGCTTTTGCGCGAATCGCCCATCGCAAACTTCGCACCGCACTCCATGAACTTGAAGGGCTTAACGAAAAAGGCGAATTCACCAAAACGATTCGCAAATCGAACGATTTGGGCGTGATCACTTCCGGCATCAGTTTTCAGCATGTCCGCGATGCCGCGCCCGATGCATCGATTCTGAAAATCGGCATGACCTACCCCCTGCCCCTAAAAACAGCGCGACACTTCGCCGAGTCGGTAAAACGTTGCGTGGTGGTCGAAGAGGGCGACCCGGTGCTGGAAGATGCTCTCAAAGCCGCCGGAATCAAAGTCGAAGGCAAAGCCGAAATGTTCCGTTTCGGCGAACTCAACGTCAAACGCGTTTCCAAACTCTTGGCTGACGATTTAACACCCGAAACCCCTCCTGCTCCGGGCAAACCGCCTCAACTTTGCGTCGGCTGCCCTCACCGCAAAGCTTACGAAGTATTGCGCGATATGAATTGCATTGTCTCCGGCGATATCGGGTGCTATACCCTCGGCGTGTTGCCGCCGTTGTCGGCAGTGGATACTTGCGTCTGCATGGGAGCATCGATCACCGTCGGGCTGGGAATGCGCAAGGTATTGCCCGAAATTCAAGCGCGTCGAATTGTCAGCGTAATTGGCGACTCCACATTTATGCACACCGGGATAAACGGCATAGTCGAAATGGTTTACAACCGCCCGGCAACCGGTCACGTGGTGCTTATTCTCGACAATAGCACCACCGCGATGACCGGCTTGCAAGAACACCCCGGCACAGGCAGATTTCTCGATCACACCTCCTGCCCCACTCCGGTTTCGATCGAAAACACCGTGCGGGGAATCGGCGTGGACAATGTCGATGTCATCGACGCGGTACTCGATACGGATAAATTCACCGAGTTGTTAAAGCAACGGCTCGCCTCAAACGACACGAGCGTCATTATCTGTCGCCGCCCCTGCATCTTAGCGGCGGTAAAAATCAAATCGTATGAGGAGAATAAATAGCTATGGAAAGAGTAACTAATATCACCGTCTCCGGCCTCGGCGGTCAGGGAGTCCTCAAAGTAACCGATATTCTCGCCGAAGTTCTTTTCCGCACCGGGTTCGACGTTAAGAAAAGCGAAGTTCACGGTATGAGCCAGCGCGGCGGCTCGGTTTCCAGCGAAGTCCGATTCGGTTCCGACGTGGCAAGTCCGATGGTTCCCGAGGGCGAAAGCGATTTTCTCGTCGTCCTTGACCCCACCCAAATTGAGGTTAATTTGCACAAGCTTAAGCGCGGCGGAGTGCTTATCATCACCGACGATGTACCAACCGCAAAGCTCAAAAGCCCCAAAATGCTTAATATAATGATGTTAGGTGCTTTATCGGCAAAATTTCCCAATATCGGCGAAGAGCTTTGGCTCACCGTGTTGAAAGATCTTTTACCGGAAAAATTTTATGAAATGAACGTTGAAATGTTCCGGCTCGGCCGGCAGCAATAATCAGCAAGGAGGTCACTATGCCGATCAAACAGTTGTCATTGTTCGTGGAAAATCGCCCCGGTAGTCTCAGTGCAGTATGCAACGTACTAAAAGACAATAACTTGTCCATTCGCACGCTGTCGCTTGCCGACACTCAGCAATTTGGCATTTTGCGGCTTTTGCTGGCGGAATACGAACAGGCCCGTACAGTGCTTGAAAAAGCCGGATTTATCGTAAAAGTAACCGATGTGCTTGCGCTTGAAGTGCCGGATCGCCCCGGTGGCTTGGCGGATATTCTCACGATTTTAGACAAACACCAATTGTCTGTGGAGTATATGTACGCGTTTACCTTTGGCGTTGCCGACAAAGCGGTGATCGTTTTTAGGTTTGAAGACCCGCATTTTGCGATCGAAGCACTGCAAAATGAACCGATCAAATTGGTCAAAGCGTCGGAACTTTTCCGATAATTGCTCAAGAGAAAGTTCTATCATGTCAAATTTTGTAGTGCCGAACCGGATTTTTGACCCGGAGGCGGAATGCATGCCATCCGGCGAACGTGTAAAAATGCAGATTGCCGGACTGCGACGCACCGTGGAACAGGCGAAAAAAATCCCCTTTTACCGCCGCAAATTCGACAAGTCCGGTATCGCGCCGGAGTCGATAAAATCGCTTGAAGATTTGCAGCAATTGCCGTTTACCACCAAACAAGATTTGCGTGACGCATATCCGTTTGGCTTTTTCGCCGTGCCGCGGGCGGAACTGGCGCGGCTTCACGCCTCAAGCGGAACTACCGGCAAACCGACTTTTGTCGGATATACCCAAAAGGATCTCGAAATCTGGTCGGGATTGTGTGCCAGATTTTTAGTGGCTGGCGGTCTTACCGCAGATCAAATCGTTCAAGTATCGTTCGGATACGGACTTTTTACCGGCGGATTCGGTCTGCACTCAGGCATTGAGCGGGTTGGCGCAAGCGTGTTGCCTGCTTCAAGCGGCAACACTCAGCGGCAAATCATGCTCCTTGAAGATGTCAAAATTGACACGCTGATTTGTACGCCGTCTTACGCACTCAATCTCGCGGAAAATATCACCGCCATGGGCAAAAAAGGCAAATTGGCGTTGCGTTACGCCCACTTGGGCGGAGAACCGTGGACGGAGGAGATGCGTCTTGGCATTGAGGAAGAGCTCGGCATACGCGCTTTTAACAATTACGGGCTGTCTGAAATCATCGGACCGGGAGTCTCCGGCGAATGTGCGGTGCGGTGCGGTATGCACATTCAGGAAGACCAGTTCATGGTGGAGTGTTTAAACCCAGAAACCCTCGAGCCGGTAGCCGATGGCGAACAGGGCGAATTGGTCATTACAAGCTTAAACAAAGAAGCGTGTCCGATTATTCGTTATCGCACCCGCGATTTGGCGTATTTGGATTCTTCGCCCTGCGAATGCGGACGCACCACCAAACGGATGAGCCGTATTCGCGGACGCTCCGATGATATGATGATTATTCGCGGAGTGAACGTGTTTCCGACTCAAATCGAAGAGGCACTGTTGCGGGTTGACGGTACTGCACCGCATTTTATGATCGAGTTGACCCGTCCCGGCAATCTCGACGAGGCGGCAATCAAAGTTGAAATCCGTCCTCAAGACTTTTCGGATAAGATGGAGGCGATGCACAAAATGCGCGATCGTATCGGGCGTGAAGTTACCGCCATAACCGGGTTGCACTTCAACATTGAGTTGGTTGAACCCAACACGCTTGAGCGTTTTACCGGCAAGGCAAAACGCGTGTTCGACAACCGCAAACTCAATGATTAGAGCGTACCGCTAATGACACGGGTTTGCGGTGATGTGCAGCTATTTTTAATACGTGAGGGTATCTCTAAAAACCGGGTTGTGTTGAAAATTAGCAGATTCGTAATTTGGAGGCGCGATTTTGCAAATACCTGGCTAACACAGAGTTAACCAGACATGCGCAAGCAGTGCGCATACGAATATGAGCTGCAATTTGCAGCCAATTTTCCAGTTTTTAGAGATACCCTCAAGATAGTTTTTAGAGGTCGCCGTTTATTTGCCGGGATAAAGCTCGCTGATGTGAATCGGGTTGCCCGCCTTTTTCATCGCTTGCTGCACCTCGGTATATGCCACTTCGCGGGAGGATTTCCCCTGCTCGGCGGTCAGTGCCGCCGCGATTCCCGCCGCTTCGCCGGTCAATGCCGCAACCGGGATCACCCGGGTAACTTCCCATGCATCTTCCTGCGACGAAATGCAACGCCCCGCCGTCAACACATTTTCCAACGTCTTGGGCAACAGCGTGCGATACGGAATTTCCCACACCTTGCCGCTTACCCGCCAATCGGCGCAAACCCCGATCGAGTCTTCAAATGCCTGCCACTCCATGCCCGAAAGCAAAGTAAAATCCCCGTCGATTCGCCGAGTATGACGAAAATCCGCCATGGCGGGAACTTTGAGCGGAAAACGGGTGTAACGGTTCGATTTTCCCGATTCGTAATCTTTTTGGAGTTTTTTGCGATATTCCGAACGCCCCGCCAAGATAAATTCACTGACCATACGCCCGTTTATACCGGGAGCGGTAAAATCCTTGTCGGTACACATGCCCACAATCGAAGCGCGGATATTAGGCGCAATAAAATCGCTTCCTTTTGCACCCTCGCAATATTCCAGCGACCAACACGCCAACGCGTTCGCCATGGTCGGGCAGTTCGCTCCGGCAAAAAACGCAAGATCGGCATCTCCTGTGGCATCGACAAACGCCCCGGCTTTGAGCTTGCCCGTACCCGATTTATTTGCCACGATGACCGATTCGACCCGCCCGGCGTTGCACTCCACGTCAATTACTTGTGTATCAACAAAAAGATCGCATGTTGTCTCCTGCAACATCTCGTCGAGTGCCAACACCATCGATGCCGGGGAAAAGACCGTCCGATAACGCTTCGCCTCTTCCAAATTCTTGCCGGTTTTCCAGCCATCGGGAATATCCCCCGGGCCGTATTTCATTCCGCCTTTGAGAAACTCTTCGGAAATCCCAAAGGTCACTTGCGTCCCGTTACCGTCGCAAAGCGGAAGATAGATAAAAACAATTCCGGTCGTGGCAAGTCCGCCCCAAAGCACGGTTTTTTCCACCAAAGCGACTTTGCTGCCGCGCCGCGCCGCCGCCAAAGCCGCCGCCACCCCGGCGACTCCACCGCCGCAAACTACCACATCGTAATTCTTCGTAAAATCGTTGCGCATACCTTTTGCCCCCTGAAATTTAATCGCGAAATTATACGGGGGATAATATAACTTCTTTCAACGATTTTTCAACTCAAAACTATTTCTAAAAACCGGAAATTCGGCTATATGGACTCTACGATTTCAAATTTTTCAAAGCCAGCTGCACCGGGGAAGGTTTTTCACGATTTTCCCACTCTTTGGAGTTTAGCGTGTCTGCCGCGTCAAAAATGGCAAGGCAACTCTCACGGTAAGAGCTACCGCTCAACTCGGCGACCAGCCGAATGGCGCGATCAATCAGCTTTTTATTTGAAATGGCAACCCAGCTCATCCAGTTCCCGGCTACCCGACCGAGGCAAACCATCGTCCCGGTCGAAATCGTATTCAACACTAATTTAATCGCCATGTGATTCATCAGATGAAGCGGAGAATCGGTCATGCCGGAAACCACTTTAAGCGTCCGCAACACGCGATAGCTTGCCGCACTTGATTCAAGTTCCGAATTGCCGGCGGCACCCTCAACTTCAATAATCACCGCGCCGGATTCCGGGGACTTGAACCTTTCAGGCGCAGGCTCATTGCCAACCTCAAATTTGTAGAGTGATTCGGAGTCGATAACGGGCGGAGAATCCACTATACGCTGCGGAGAATCCATGGCGATGTAATCATTGGCACTCCATGTAATACAGCGAACTGACCGATGCAACATATGTTGCCAAGTTTCGCGAGTAGGATAAAGCGGATTTTTGACAAACGCCCACGGCAGGGGCGAAAGCTTGTCGTCGTTTCGCCGAAACGCAGGAAGCATAAAAGTCGGAGAGCGTTCGGTCGTATCGGTAAAAATATCGAGCAAATAATCGTTTGCCAAATAGGTCAATTTGCCACCTTTTTTGTAGACGGCGACTTCAAAGTCGATATAATCCGCCATGAATTTTCGCATAGATTCGGATTCCAGATGTTCCAGCAGTTGCTCAAATTGCCCGGCAAAATCGGGGAGTAATCCCCCCTCCAGCTTCGCCGCGATCGCTTCTAAAAACGCGCCGCAAACCAGTTGCTCGCTGCTGGTCGCCTGCATTCTGGTAGAACCGGCAAGTGCCATAGGTCCGCAAAACAGGTCAACGACCGATACGCGTGGGTCGTCGATCACCTCGCGGCAACGGACGAGCTTTTCGCGCAACAGCTCCGCCGGATTATTGAATACCAAATAGACTTTCGCCCCCCGATTGACCGCCGCTTTGACTGTGCCGATGACCGAACTGGTCTCTCCGCCCTCGGTGATCGCCACGAGCATATCCCCCTCCCCGATTCCGAGATCGGAGACCTGGCGGCGACCGAAATTTTGATAATCTTCAAACGCCTCTACCGATTTGACCAACGCGTAATCGCCGCCGGTCATAATGCTTGCGACGCAATCGGCATAATGCGCATTTTTTGAAGTCGTAAAATATTCACGCCACATCGACTCCAGAAGAATACTTAGCCGCCCGGTCGCGCCGCAACCGGAGAAAACAATCCTTTTCCCGTTTTGAACCCGCGAAAATCCGTCTGTTACCATATTTTCAAACAGCTTGGACGCAAATACTTTTTTTGCCACGGCGAGCACATCGCGATCGGGTTTCTGGAGCGTCGCAATTCCGGCAAAGGTGGATGTTTTAAAATCCGCCTCCAGCAAACGGGTAAGAGGATTGGATTGTTCTGTAGGCAAAAAACCGAGATGAAACTCGGTTTCGTCATTTAAAAAAGTTTCGGCTTGACGGTTCATTTTTCTTCCTTGAATAACAATAAGCATGCTGTATTATAATAGCATTTCCCCGTCACTTTTCAAGCTACGACAGAAAGATACAAGCAAAGCTTCGCGCCTCCAACGACCCTTGCAGCGAACCAAAGCGGTAAGATTGCTTTTCGCCGGTATAGTTACACAAAAACAGTGCTTTTTGCCCATCACTGCGCTGATAACATGCGTGAAGAATCGCAGGGAATTTTTTGGTGTAAGAGCAAAAATCAGCTTGCTTGGTGTAAACCGTCCGTACCATAATCGGAATCTCCACGTCCGCAGTTTCCAATCTGCCAGGATTGAGCATTTCGCCGTCAAAAAGCCACTGCCGGTGTGCATAATAAAATGCGGCGACTTGCAATAAAAACTCTATAATCGGCGCAAATCGCGGATTTTCAAAATGCTCCATACGTAAACTGTTAACCGTCGGTTGAAGTCCGTAAACCAGATTTCGGGCGATTTCCAGATAAAATTGATCGGCGTACAAAACTTCCCAAGGTTGTTCCTCTTCTTGCGACCAGCGTTCCTCCTTTGGCCATAACGGATCCCAGGGCGGAATTCCGTCAGGAATCGCATATGTGCCGAACAATGCCGAACAACCGTGATAGACAGCCTGAAATACCGGGACAAATTCCCCGGCAAACGACTCATATCCGCACCGTTCAATACTGTGACACAAGACAATCATCGAATCAAACAAATCCAAATACTCTTCGTTGCAATCTTCGGTTGAAAGCGAAAGAGTCGGACATTGCCGCTTTAACTCCGTCAAAAAATTTCGATACCCGCGATAGTGATAGTCTCCACCACCTTTAGTGTGGCGGTGTGTCGGATTCCAACAGGGTATATAGTTTGTGACACTACCGAGTTGATCAAGATACATTCCGTCCATCCCTTGCCGGGAAATTTCCTTGGCTTGTCTGATCATTTCCTGCTGAAACGGAACTGATTCACCGCACAAAAAAGCCAAACGATGGTGGTTAAAGTTGTTGTAGGGAAAATTTTGCACCTCGCCGGATTCTTTGATAATGGCGCTTTGCAAACCGCCCTGCTCCCAACCGTAACCGTCCATATCCCAAGTCATGCCGTTGGTGTACACCTGAGTAAAAATTTGTCGCTTATGCAATTGTGCTATTTTGTCGCGAAATACTTCAATGCTTTCCCGGGGCGGCCAAAAAAAGGGATAATCTGTATCATAAGGATTATGATGCCACCAATACCAATCCAGCGCAAGCGGCAAACCCGAACGGCGGGCGAATTCGATCACCGGGTCGGCAACCTGATCCGAGTCGCCACGATTCCAAAACCACATAGCAATATCCGAAAGCGGCTGTTTTCGCTTTTTCGCTGCCAAATAAGACGGTTGTTGCCTTGCCCATTGCCGATAGATTTCAGCAGCATCAAACCATGTCCCGGTAAACTCCAAAAGTTTGTACGCAAACGGAACTTTATATGCTGTCAGATGTTCTCCGGCTTGCGGGACAAAAAAGACCGTCGCAACAGTGGCTTCGCCGCCTTTTTTGGCAATCCGGATGCTTTTACAATAGTGTCGGGGATCTTGAAGCATCACCAGGAAATTTTTTTGTCGTCCGAAACAGACAGTCATCTGAAACGGATAAATAGACCGCTCATGCTCAACGCCTTCTTGCCACTCCTTAACCGGACCGGTGAGTAACCCGGTTGATTCCGGCAAAAGGAATCGCTCATGCTCATCAAGCTCAGAAAAGTGGGGGAATTGGATTTCTCTAACCTCCAGATTCGCCGGACAACGCTCAAAACGGAAATGCCACTCATTTTCGTTATCGTCTTTTTCCAAAAATACCTCCAATCCACATGAATTCTTCCAAACATATCCGCCGTTGAGCCGTCGAAAATCGACCGCATCTTTAGAAGAGAGAAGTTCATGAGTTTGGCGATCGCGATAAAAACAGGATAGTTGCCACCCTACTGAGCCGCCGTCAATGCGGCAAACCCCATTGTCTTGGTATATCATCATCAAATCCTAAAGTTTTACCAGCTCAAAAAACGGTGTTAAATCTTTCAATAACGTTCGGGTGTCCAAAGTGATTTCCACTTGCCCGTTCACACTTTTTAACGAAATTTCCCGCGTGCGTTTACCGTCCAGTCGTAAAGCGTAGCAATGCAATTTATCGGCGTTTTCGTTTTGCAATACGATTGAGAATTTGCCGGTTCGCATTAAGAGCGGGGGCATACCAAGTTCAATTAGGGTTTCGCCGTCAGCTTTTAATTTCATGCCGGAATTGACAATTTGCGTAGCATAAATCAGCACTAAGCGTTGGGATTTTTTGACCGTTTGGTCATCAACAGCCGCCACGCCAATAAGCGCATCGACGCTACTGAAATTGACCGATAACGCGTCCAGCTTTTCCGCCCTGTTCGCAAGCAACGAAACCGCCTCGCTTCGCGGAGTGACTACTTTGAGCAAAGACTCCGCCTGACGCAGGGTAATTTGCCCGGTTTCACTCTGAAAGATCCCTTTATCCGGGTCGGTCTGATTGGTTTTGGGCAAAATTCCGACTCGTCGCAAATTTTTCACGCAAGCGGTCAAGCTGAATTTTCCGGCTTTTTCCGCTCCGACTTCACCAAACCAGTCATGCGAATTGACTGCCGCTCCGCCGAACGCCGGAATTCTGAAATCCGCTTTGGGCGTTTTCATTCCTTTAAATTGCGATAAATCGCTGAAACTCAAGCTGTAATTGACCAGCAAGCCGAGTTTGCCTTGTTCAATCGAAGGAGCCGCCATTACCGACTTATCTTTTTTAAGTTGCGTATACGAGGCGAAAGCCTCCACCCGGTGCGATGACGGTGCGACATCCCCGCGTAAAAAGAAGAGCGAACTGATAAATTCTCCCGCCCGTTGTACAGGAGAACGCCCGACATCAAAAATGTTCGCCCGGCGTGCCCAGTACAAATTCGGCAACGTCGCCCAGACCGGGTCGCCTAAAATAAGATGCGAACTAAAGTCATTGAGTGCAGCGTAAGCGGTAAACGCCAACGGCAGTTCGTGTTGATAAGGATTCCAGAAACAGTGGTTGAATTCCCCGACCAAATAGGGGCGACCGCTTAAGCGTACCGAATTTAAAATTCGGAACATAGAAGCCGCTGAGGCAATCGAACTTATATTTTTGATCACCGAGCCGGGTGCATTCCACTTGCTCGGATGCTGAAAATAGCCGTGACCGTCCACCGTCGGCATAGTCTCCCAATTAGCACTGGCGTGAACAAATTGAGGAAAGGTGTTTTGCGTCACCAATCCTTTATACCCGATGTCGCGGAGCGTTTTCAAGCAAAAATCGTTGTTCTCTTCGATAAGTTTCTTGGCAAAATCCTCGTCGGAAAGCTTGGATTTTTCCTTTTTTTCAAGATAAAGTTTGTATTCCTTCGGATAATTTTGCTTGACGAATGG
>JAISIP010000015.1 GCA_031261965.1 Victivallales bacterium
GTTGATATTTGCCCAAAACATGCTAACTTATGTTTTGGGTTATTGGTTTTGAAAATTTCAACAAAAAAGCATGGAACCATCGCAAGTTTTACAAACAGCACCGCTCGATTTGCATATCATGTCGAAATTCCCCAAATTTCAACAGTAGTGTGGTTTTTTGTGTTTTTTCAGGGTATCTCTAAAAACTGGCTTGAGATGAAAAATCGGCATATTCGCAATTTGGAGGTGTGATTTTGCAAGCATCTGGCTAACATTAAGTTAACCAGATACGCGCAAGGTCGCACATGCAATTGTGAGATGCGATTTTTAGCCAAGTTTCCAGTTTTTAGAGGTAGCCTTCAATTATAGGCATCTCTAATGCGGTTTTTAGGCAAAAAAACTGCATTCCGGAGAGCTTTTGCTTTGGTGCGAAAAAGGACTTTTCCGTGGCGTTATACCTGAATTCAGTGGAAGATTTTAGTGAAGGTCAAAAGATCACCGCGATTGCAGAACATCGCTGGTTTCCGGCATATTGTCACCCGAACAAAGAAAGAATGTTTTACGATTTTGCCAAACGATATGACATATCCTGCTATGTGCCGGAAATACCGAAATATCGCGTCACGCGCAATCGCAAGATAACCACATTCGTCCCCATGTTCACCGGGTACGTTTTTTGCTGCACCACCCGACAACAAAACTGGCAGCTTAAGCAGTCGAAATATCTGATTCGCATGCTGAACGTGTCAGAAGAAGACGAAGTTCGATTGGTTAATGAGCTGAATACCGTTCGGATTTACGAAAGACTCGCCCTGACGCAAGATGTTGAAGTCCGCCCGGAAATGACTCCCGGCAAACGGGTAACTATCACTCACGGAAGTTTGCAGGGACTTGAAGGCATCATAAAGAGACGGAAAAATGCTTGTGAAGTAATTGTCGAACTGCAATTTATCGGTTGCAGTTTGGCGACAGTGGAAGTTGATGAATTAGAGTTGACATGACTATGAACCCTCTATTATTTTATAAGGCAAGGCAATAATGCAAGCTACAGATTTTTGGTTCTTTTGGAACATTTTTCAAAAACGGTGGAGAATTATTTTTTTGATTGCGTTTACAACGGCGATTTTAGTCGGAGTTTACAGCAAGCTGTTCATTCGTCCAACATATCGCTCCTCCGTTTCGCTCTACTTTGGGCGGGTGACCGAAAGTTCCCCGCTGGAGCGGATGATCGCCGCTTCCGGCGGGGGTGAAACCATAGGCGAAACCGCCTCACAACTTGCCATCGGAACACAACTTACCGGGGATTATCGCGAACTGGTCAACTTCGACGTTATCACCGAGGGTGTCGAAGATGAACTTGCCAAGTTGGGAAAATGGAAGAAGAAACCCTATAGAGTATCCGCCGAGCAGGTAAAAGCCTCGCGCATTATGCAGATCAATATCGATAGCGATGATCCGCTTTACTGTCAGGAAGTTGCGACTATTTACGCCCGGGAATTCATCACCAAAGTACAACAGCTTGTGGGAATTCAAAACACTCAAATCATCGAAGAACCGGCGTTGCGCTTGCGACCGATTTCACCTAATATTCCCTTGAATATTCTTGCCGGATTCGCCCTTGGATTTATGCTGCCTTTTATGCTGTTTGTCTTGTTACGGATTCTTGACCGCACGATCCGCACTTCGGAAGATGCGGAAAACGCACTTCACGTCCCGGTGGTCGGTACGGTTCACAAGGACAAGGATTTCACACTGAGCAAAGACAATCCGCTTTTGTTCACCAAAACGGAGCAAACCGACACCGGACGGACTCAAATTGCCGAAGATTTTCGCGTATTCCGGGTTAATTTGATCAACCGCAAACCCGAAAGTCAAAAAGACGGTTCGATAATCGCAGTAACCAGTGCCCATGCCAAAGAGGGCAAGACCTTTTGCACCGCAAACTTAGGCGCGGCGTTGGCAGAGGCGGGTTACAAGGTGCTTTTAGTCGATTGCGACACCGGGAAGCGCGGATTGCAAAGCTATTTCGGCACTGCCGACGAACAAGGTTTGATGAACATTCTCTCAAATGAAACGGATTTTGACCACACGGTCAAACGCAACTTGAACAATCTGAATATGGATGTGCTTTTTTGCGGCAATCAAAAAGTCAACTCGGCGAACCTGATGATTTCACCCAAATTCAAAGAGTTGATGGAAGGTCTCAAAAAACAGTACGATTACGCATTTTTAGATGTCTCCTGTCACCTCGGTTCCGCCGACATCGTCTCGGCCGGCAGTACGGCGGACTCGGTTTTGCTTTTGGTTCGCGCCGGAAAAACCGAAGGTGCTACGGCAAAACAGACAATTGATGCGCTAAAACGCGCCAATTTAGACATATCCGGCGTGATTCTCAACGGAGTGGACGAGGAATAACAGATGAATCGCCATAAACTATACCGTTTTTTAAACAGCACCGGGTTCTCTATATTTTTTATAGGCGTTCTAACTGCGGCATTGGCAGCGACCGCCTATTACGTCACGAAATCGTTGCACGTTGAGCCGGATTTCGGCGGCATGGTCACCATACGCCAGACGGATTTGGATGGCTCGGACTCCACCGGTTATAAGCGACTTTCGCGCAATATGATCCTAAGTTACATCACCTCCCCCGAAGTACTTGACCCCATTGCCGAAAAATACGGCTGGGACGTTTCACGCGAAAAGATGCTTGCCGTTATCGACGTAAAAGAGCGTTTATCGATCCAACACAGCTACATTATCATCGCCAACACTAAAAATATGCAACGCTCCGTGCGTGTCGCCCGGGCGTTAACACTCGCTTTTTTGGAGGATTACCGCAAGCATTGGACCCTACAGAGCAAAGAAATCCTCGTCGAATGCGATAAAAAAATCGCAGCATATCAAAAAGAACTTGTCGCGCTTAATAACCTGAAAGAACGTTTTGATAGAAAAAGCGAACTGCACCCGATCAACAACGAAATTGAAATGAAAGCACTGAACGATCAATTGGTCGAAGCACAAAATCAATTTCTCACCGCCTACGGCGCATATGTAAGCAGTATGGAGGAAAAGCGTTCGACACTTCAGCTGGAACTCTCACTTGCCCGCCAGATTTTCACCGAAGACGACACCGAAATCAAAAATATGACCAGAAAATTGAAAGAATTAGATCGGCAATGTCAAGAAATCCAAAAGAAGCTTGAACAACAAAAACCTGATCTTTATCGCATGACTACCGAGCCGCAAAAACTTGTCGGATTGCCCAACAACATTGTCTATTTCTACGAAAATATTCAATCGCTTCAGCAAATTAAATTGGCACTGATGCTCAGCTCCATTATCGAGGAAAAAGAAAAAATGCTCGAACGCGAAGAAAAGAAGAAGCAGACAATCGAAAGGTTGCTCGACAGCAACTCCTGCGATGTGTTTATCCGGGAGGTCGGTGTATGAAACAACTGACTTTACTTATTGCCACGGTAGTGATAAGCTTGTTTTTTTCGGGATGCGTCTCGACACCGTTTGCTCCGATAGCCGTCCCGAACAACACCGCCATGCGGCCGGAATCGCCGGTGGACACCTCGCTGGATCAGGCGATCTTGGAGGCACTTCAACATGCCGCCCCGGCGGAATACGTCATTGCACCCAACGATGCGTTTGCCATCGCAGTTGAGGGTCAGCCGACCATGAGCCGCCCCCGCGTGATTGTAAT
>JAISIP010000042.1 GCA_031261965.1 Victivallales bacterium
ACTTCGCCGGGGCGGTTCAACGTCCGCGAAACGCTCGACGACCTCTATAAAGCGAACGAAACCATCGAAAAAGCCATGAAAAATTGCAACATCGCCGAGTTGCGTTCGCTCTATTCGCCAGGGCTGATGAAGACCCAGATCCGCTGTATCGAAGAGATTCTTATGCAGCGCAAATATTTCGGCGAATAGAGATACCCTCAAGAGTATATCTAAAAAATGATGACAAAACAGGAATATAACTAATGCGTTTTTTAACTTTTATATGCACGCTGTCGCTTGCATTTCAACTCGTCGCCGACGACGCGAAAGACCCCTTTCCGGCGTTTGACAGCCTGAAACCGCCGGTATTGATGCCTTATAAGGCGAAATTGACCGTCTCTAAAGAGGGACATTTTTTAATCAATGGCGTGCCGCGTTATCTGGAAGGAACGATTTTTTACGAAACCGCTGCAAACAACGCGATCACCACCCCGACTTACGGTTATCCCGCCATTCTCAACTGGCTCTATGAATCGGCGCAAGGATACAAAAACCTTCAGCGTATCGGGTTTGACACCGTCGGAGCTGCCGCACCGAACTGGTGGATCGACAAATATCGCACCAAATACATCCGCAACACGATCGAAGAAAAAGAGCAGGATCGCTATATCCACTCCGGCTTGCCGCTTTATGTGGACTACACTTGCGCGGGGTGGCATCACGGCGCGTTAAAATTTGTACAAGGTCAAGAGCCGGTAAAAAATGCTTTCACCGTCCCCGGCAAAGGCAATTATCACTGGTTGCCCTACAGCGCGACCACACCGGAGGGGAGACAACTCTGGCGCGAAATGTGGACTTACGGTGTGGAGTACTTTCAGAAACTCGGAGTAAAACCGTTTTGTTATGAGCTTCTTAACGAGCCGGATTACAACGATGTGAGTGAATTCAACCGCTCTTTATTTGTCGAACGCATGAAAAACAAGTACCAAAACGACCTTGCCCGGCTTAATCGGGAATGGGGAACCTCCTACGAGAACTTCGAGGCGATCGGCAAGTTCAAAGTTTCGACCGAAAATATCGCGCTTGCGGTCGAATGGATCAAGTTTATGGAAGACGCTTTTGCCGACCTCTGTTCCGAAGGGGCAAAGACGATCCGATCGATCGATAAGCGTCCCGAAGTCGGAATCGGGTTTCAACCGCTCTCGCACTATCGCACGCTCAACACCAATCTTTACTCCGCCAACCGCGATTTGAATATGATCATCACCGGTACCGGCGGCGGAGATATTTTGCATTCTCATTTGCTCCGCGCCATCGGTGATGGCAAGCCGATTATGGACGGCGAAACTTATATGGGCAAAACCCGCAGCAGTTTCCGCAACAAAATCCTTCAACAGTACGGTCGTGGTTACAACGCCAGCTATATTTTCAAGTGGAGCCGCCGTGCCACCGATCCGTTGTGGAGCAACCCGCGTCCGGACGGAGCAAAAAAACTGGCGCAAAAATTCCCGTATATGATGCTCAACCCCTACGCTGTTCCTGCGGAAGCTCTTTTGGGACTTATGGACGCGAAAAAAGAGCTTATGCAAGTTTCCGATCTTTTTACTCCGCGTGACCGGGGAGTTGCACGTGAAGTCGCGGTGCTTTTCTCTTACCCGACCCAGCGTCTTGCCCGCTCCGCCGGAAGCCGGGTCGGCGAATTGGTCGTCGGCTACACCGAAGCACTTGAATACGCTCAAATTCCGATCGATGTTGTTCTCGAAGAGCAGTTGCCGGAGGGGCGGCTTGACCGCTATAAAGTTCTTGTTTCCGCCGGGACTAACGCCACTTATCCCGAAAGTCCGGCACTGCTTGAAGCTTATGTCCGCAACGGCGGAGTGCTGATTCTCGGTCAGGAGGCACTGCAAACCAATGAATACGGCGCGAATCGCCCCGGATTTCCCGGAATCGCCGTCGGAGCCGAACGTATCGGCGAACGCGGTAAATTTAAATTCGCCGGAGTCGAAATCACCGCAGCACCCTACAAAGATGTTACGCTTGACTCTTCATGGACGCAACTTGCCAAACTTGGCGACAAACCAATCGTGTTTGAAAAATCACTTGGCAAAGGCAAGGTGATTTATCTGAACGCAAAATTTCCCCGCGACGGTCTCGGCGATATTCTCGGTGCGTTGCTCAAGCGTGAAAAAATCAACCCCACTTGCCTGATCACCGATGCTGAAACCGGCGCACGGGTCGATGGCGTCGAGGCAGTCAAAGCCTCCCGCAACGGCTTTGTCGGGTATATGCTCACCAACAGCAGATTAGCTCCGAGGCTGGTTCGTTTCACTCCCCCCGAAAAGGTCGCATTTGCCGATATAACCGGTCAAAATATGCTTGAGACAAAAGACGGTGGCATTCTGGTGCTTTTGAAACCTGATGACGCGGTGATTCTCTTGGGCGGAGAAGCTTCCGCTCTGCAAAAACGTTGCGGCAAACTCCCGCTGAAAACCTATGAAACGCTCAAAGCCGAGGGAAAAGCCGCGATTGAGGAACATTGGGCGCGAACCAAGAAAGATTCTCCGGCGTTTATCGTTGACCGCGATCGGGTCGCCATTGTCGATCTACACAGCTATGCCAATCGAGACTTTGTCGATAAAGTTCCCGGAGACGGCAAAGGCGGCTGGACAGATCAGGGGGCGGTGAATAGTCTTCACGATGTCGAGTGGGGAATCCGGGATTGTGCCGGAGTGCCGTTTGA
>JAISIP010000065.1 GCA_031261965.1 Victivallales bacterium
ATGGTGATTGGTCACAATGCCATAAACCATCGCCAGCCCCATGCCCGTCCCCTGCCCCACCGGCTTGGTGGTAAAAAACGGCTCAAAGAGTTTTCGGCGCGTCTCATTGCTCATGCCGCCGCCGTTATCGGTGATTTGAATATACAAGTAATTTTCCGGGTCAATTCCGCTTTGATCCTGCGGCAACTCCAGCGCAATTGGCGAAGATAATGCCGAACCGGCGGAAATTGACAGGATTTTCTCCCCTGAATTGTCCGCCATGGCATCAAGCGCGTTGATCATCAAGTTGAGCAAGACCTGTTGAAGCTGCAACGCGTCGGCTCTGACCGGGGCGAGCTTATCCGGTATATCGACCGCGACAATCACATCGCGCTGTTTACGCGGTCCGAGCAAACCTAAGCTGTTTTGCACCACCTCTTTCAGGTCAAGATCGGTCGGCTGGTATTTGCCTTTGCGGGCAAATCCGAGCAGTTGACTGGTCAATGTTCCCGCCTGTTCCGCAATAGCGGTGATTTTTTCGAGATGATCGACAACTTCGGAGTTGTCCGGCGGATGAAGAAAATTTATCACATCAACATGCCCGAGAATCGCATGAATGTAGTTATTGAAGTCATGCGCAATCCCGCCGGCAAGCATTCCAAGTGCTTCAATTCGCTGGGAATGCACCAACTGTTCGGCAAGGCGGGCTTTTTCTTCGGCAAGTCGAATTTCTTCGGTTATATCACGTCCGATAAGCACAAACAACATCTGCCGCCGCGCCCGAATCGGAGAAAGCGAACAGCTCAATATCTTCGCTGTCGGAGAATTTTCGTCAAGTTTACATTTAAATCTAACCGGGGAATCCAACTCGGCATCAAGTGAAATCTCCGGGCGGTCAAAAATATGCATTCGCGTAAGAAGCGGTTGCTTGACAAGTTCGGCAGGGTTTTTGCTGCCGAGCAATCTCGCCGCCGAATAATTCGCGTCGATGATTCGCCCGTCGCGACTGAGCATGACGATCATTTCACCCGCGTTCTCAAGCACCAAACGATAACGGTCGGTCCACTCCCGCAAATTCTCCTCAAGCTCCTTGGATCTGCTGTAACTGCCGACAAAGGCGAAAAGGATGTCCAGTGGACTCTTGTTGCCGGAGTGGACATCCACTTCGATTTTGCTTAGATAAATCGCCAACAACGATGCCAGCCACACCATAGCGATCAACCGCGCAAATAAATTTCCATTAAAAAACGGCAGCGGAATTCCGTAAATCCGAGCCAATCCCAGCGAAAGCCCCGTTCCCAGCAACGATGCCGTCAAAAACGCCAATAAAATCGCGAAAAATCGATCGCATCCAAAATTTTTCAGTCTGGTGTAGGCGATCGGCAAAACCAGAAAATCGAGCAAATGCGCAAGCGCAAGCGCGTTCATCGATTTTCGACTGCCCCCGATAAGAGTATCCAAAGTGATCGCTTCCGTCCCGCCCATAAGCGAAAATCCGTACCAGTTGCATTGCAATCTGGTCAGTTCGCCAAGATATAAATAAAGCCCGAACAACACCGCCGCACCGATAATAATGCGTTGCGCCGCAAGCGTTCCTTCGGTGATGTAAACCATCAGATACGCCGTCAAAAACGGTAAAAAAATCACGATTCTGCCGACCTCGAAACTGAACGAGCCAATCAGAATTGTCCGAATTTCCGCCGCGCTGATCAAATGAGAAAGCAGCAGCAGCAACCCCAGCGACATATAAAACGGCACACTGCCGATTGTACGGTGCTGACTGTACAAAAGTCCGAGACCGACAAAGATAAAAGTCATCTCCAAAAAAGTGAGCAAAAGCGCGTAAAGATGTTCCATTATCTCTTAACTCCGGGATTTTGGGCTACCTCTATAATTGCCGTGGGTTTTCGTTTTCGCACATGTTTGCGATGATCGTATCGGTTAAGCTGGTAGGTGTTCCAACCGTTGTGCCAGAGAACGTAAAAAGTCGGACCGAGTGCCACCAAAGGGTTGGCGTAAGCCAGTGCAAGATAAATGGTCAGACTCGTATTCTTTTGCCCAAGCACCTGGCTGGCTTCGCGCCGGAACTTTTTTTCGCCCAAAAATCGCCCCACCCCAAAATTGAATATGCAAATCACCAGCGAAATTATCGCAATTGCAACTAATATGGTCGCGTCTAAATCCGCTTGGCTGTGCAAGTATTTAGACGCGTTTGCGATAACCAAAAAAATCGTCGCCACCCAAATAAAGAACGACACATTTGTGAGTTTTTTGGGCAATTCGGTCGCCGCACGGTAAATCAACCGCAACGGAATCGCCGCCGCAAGCGGAATACCAATTACAGTCAACAAGCTTTTTATCACCTCAAAGAAAACTCCCGGTGCCGGATCGCCGATGACCATGGGGATCAGAAACGGAAACAGCAGTGCCATGCCGAAATTCGTCGTCAAAAATGCACTGACGGCGAAATCAACCCGACCGCCTAACAAATGAACGATTACCGCCGCCGCCGTCGCCGTCGGCGTGATCGCAGTAAAAAATGCCACTTGCGAAAGTTCATCGTTGCCAAACACCCGAAATAAAATCCAAAACCCCAAGCCAATAGCGACGTTGGCAGCTAAAATTTTCAGATGTTCAAGCCGAAGCGTCCGCCAGCTGAATT
>JAISIP010000077.1 GCA_031261965.1 Victivallales bacterium
TAACCAGATGTGCGCAAGCAGTGTGCATACGAATGCGAGATGCAATTTTTAGCCAAGTTTCCAGTTTTTAGCGATACCCATGAAAAAACCGCCTCTTGGCACAAGAGGCGGTTTAAGCGACAAACCGGTCGAAGCTTATTGCACGGCGTTCGCCGAAAGCTTAATCGTCCGGGTGAAGAAAATAAATCCGCTGACTGAATACTGAGAAGCAAGGTCGAGAGTCTGGCTCGCCTTGAGCTCTTTGCTCTTGGCTGTGATCACCGGAATCATCGATTTGACGTTCACCGTGTCTTTCAGCACGGAAATGCTGCCGACCGAATCGGTAGAACCGGTAAAAAGCGGTAGCGAGAAGAGATAAATACCCCAGTTTTGGGCGTTCAGATGAGCGATCGGCGCTCCGGTCAAAGAGATCCGTTCCCCGTTGAGATTTTCTTTGGGTGTAACCTCAATATTGACGCATCCGGCAAACAGCAACCCGATCGCGACGACCGAAAGGAAAAGTGCAATCTTTTTCATATGTTTATTCCTGAATATGTTAATTTCTCTTACTTTACCGCGTTACCCGAGACCGTGACCGTCTTCCAGCTGAACAAAAACGGAATCGGCACCGGGAGCGTGACGCTGTTGGCAATCGAAACTAAATCAACCGTCGCCGACGCGTTCATCTCTTTCGCCTTGGCTGTAACCATTTTCGTAACGGCGTTCACATTGCAGGAATCTTCGCCAAAAGCGATGGTGTCGGGGTTCTCGGCAGAGCCGACGAATAATGGAATCCAGAGGAAATAAAGCCCGCTGCTGTAGCCGGAAATATGAGCGACTCCATCGCCCAAAACGGTGATTTTTTGCCCGTTGAACTTCGAGGAGTCCGCAGTCTGCACCGAGGAACACCCGGCAAACAGGACGGCAACCCCCATCAGGGCGAACATGAATGCGATTTTTCTCTTCATTTCATTGATCCTTTGACTAATATAAACCGATATTGTCCGCCATTACTCACCATGGGCAATGGCGATGCAATCAATTACTGTAAATATACCATAATCGTAAAAAAATACAAATCTTCAGGGTATCTCTAAAAACTCACCTTGAGTTACAAAATTGGCAGATTCGCAATTTTTAGCCAAGTTTCCAGTTTTTAGAGATACCCTTCATGCTTTCCCGGATTTCCGCAAAATAGTTTTGCAATTAGCTCTTGAGATATTTTTTCAGATAACGCCCGGTGTGGGATTTTTTTACTTGCACCACCTCTTCGGGAGTTCCGCACGCCACGACTTTTCCGCCGCAATCGCCCCCCTCCGGGCCGAGATCCACGATATAATCCGCCGTTTTAATCACATCGAGATTATGTTCAATGACAATTACCGTATTGCCCATGTCGCGCAAACGGTGAAGAACTTTCAGCAGCTGGTCGATGTCCGCAAGGTGCAACCCGGTGGTCGGCTCGTCGAGAATATAGACGGTATGACCCCGGGGAATCCGGGCGAGTTCCGCCGCAAGCTTAATCCGCTGTGCCTCTCCTCCCGAAAGCGTCGTCGCCGGCTGACCGAGCTTGATATAACCGATTCCCACCTCCTGAAGCGTTTTGAATTTACGCGCCAAAGTCGGGATCGCACTGAAGAAATCCACCGCCTGATTTACAGTCATATCAAGCACATCGGCGATATTTTTCTTTTTGTAGCGAATATTCAGTGTCTCTTGATTGAATCGCCGTCCGCCGCAGGCGGAACACTCCACGTAAACATCGGAGAGGAACTGCATTTCGATCTTTTTTATCCCGTCGCCCTTACACTCCTCGCAACGACCGCCTTTTACGTTAAAACTGAACCGCCCCGGACCGTACCCCCGCACCTTGGACTCCGGCAACTCCGAAAAAAGCTTACGAATCGCGCCGAATGCCTCGGTGTAAGTCGCCGGGTTGGAACGCGGCGTCCGCCCGATCGGACTTTGGTCGATCACAATCGCCTTGTCGATAAACTTCAGCCCTTCGATTGCTATATGCTTGCCGGGTGGAAGATCCTGAATTCCCTGATGCGCATTGAGGACTCTAACCAAAATGCCGTTAATTAGCGAACTCTTGCCGGAGCCGGATACCCCGGTTACGCAAGTGAACGCCCCGAGCGGAATGTCGATGTCGATTTTTTTAAGGTTATTTAGCTCCGCCCCGTGAATTCGCAATAATTGTCCGTTGCCGGGGTTTCGGGTTTCGGGTACAGCGATTTTCCTGCGTCCGGCAAGGTAGTCGCCGGTCAGCGAACGCGGAAATGCGGGTATCTCAGACGGAGAACCGTAAGCTACAAGCTCGCCGCCCCGCACCCCCGCACCCGGGCCGAGATCCAAGACGTAATCCGCTCGCAAAATCGTGTCGAGATCGTGTTCCACCACCAAAACCGTGTTGCCTATGTCGCGCAATTTCTCAAGCGTGTCGAGCAATCGGTCGTTGTCGCGCTGGTGTAACCCGATCGATGGCTCATCGAGAATATACAGTACCCCGACCAGACCGCAACCGAGTTGGGTCGCCAGTCGAATGCGTTGCGCTTCTCCGCCGGAAAGCGTACCGGAGACCCGGTTGAGCGTAAGATAATTCAACCCGACATCGGAGAGAAACGTCAGCCGACTGCGAATCTCCTTAAGAATATCCCCGGCTATCACCGACTGCTCTTTATTAAGCTTCAGCTCGGCGACAAACTTCCCCGCCGACTCCACCGAAAGCGCGTTAAATTTATCCAGCCCGAGATCGCCAACCGTCACCGCCAAACTGACCGGGTTGAGTCTCGCTCCGTGACAAACCGGACACTCTTGCGGACTGAGGTATTGGCTCAACCGCTCCCGCACGGAATCGGAATCAGTCTCTTCCATGCGCCGACGCATATTCGCAAGAATTCCCTCAAACGGCTTGCTCCAGCGATGCTTTTTGCCGTGCATCCAATAATCGAATTCCAACGGCTCTTTGCCGCTGCCGAAGAGGAGGATATTGCGCGTTTTCTCCGGCAAATCCTTAAACGGGGTGGTCAACATCGCCGGTTCGTTCAACCATTCGGCGAGTTTACGCAACAAAAGGTTATAATACATAATCAGGTGGCGCGGTCCGCGCCGCCAGCCCGGAATCGCCCCGTTCTTGATCGAAAGTGCAGGATCAGGTACAACCTTCACGGGATCCATAATGTGTTGAACCCCAAGCCCGTTGCAGTGCGGACAAGCTCCGTAAGGCGAATTGAACGAAAAGTTGCGCGGCAACAGCACCCCATACGACACCCCGCAGTGGGTGCAGGCGAGATTTTCGCTGAACGACTCCTCTTTAAACTCCGCCTCTTCCCCTTCGAGCAACACCGTAAGCGTGCCTTTGCCGTGCCGCAACGCCAGCTCCACCGAGTCGGTGAGCCGTGACGAATCAACTTTGCCGGTGATCAACCGATCGACCACCGCTTCAATCGTATGCCGTTCGGTCTTCTTCAGCTGCGGCAACTCTTCATCGTCCAGCGGAACGATTTTTCCGTCGATTCTGCCGCGGACAAATCCCTCGGTGCGAATCGTCTCAAGCACATCACGGTGTTCCCCTTTTTTGCCGCTGACAAACGGCGAAAGAATGATCATTTTGCTCCCCGGCTTCAGCGCGAGCAGCTGCTTGGCGATCGCTTCGGCAGATTGCGATGACAAAACCCTGCCGCAATTGGGGCAGTGAGGTACTCCGACATGGGCGTAGAGCAAACGCAAATAATCGTAAATCTCGGTCACGGTCGCGACAGTCGAACGCGGCGTGCCTCCGGCGGAGCGTTGCTCAATGGCGATCGCGGGCGAAAGCCCTTCGATATGTTCGGCTTTGGGCTTTTGCATCCGATCGAGAAACTGCCGGGCGTAAGCCGAGAGGCTTTCGACATAACGGCGTTGCCCCTCGGCGTAAAGCGTGTCAAACGCCAGCGAAGACTTGCCCGAGCCTGACAGCCCGGTAATAACAACTAATTTGTTGCGCGGAATCGTAACATCGATATTTTTTAAATTGTGCTGTGACGCGCCGCGTATCTGGATCTTTTCAAACATGGCAACTCTCGACAACCATTTTCAGGCTTTTGTATAATCGACTAATATAGCAGAAGTCTTGCGGAATGCAACGTTGAAAATCTCCGGGGTATCTCTAAAAACTCACGTTGCGTTGAAAATCAGCAGATTCATGATTTGGAGGTGCGATTTTGCAAGTATCTGGCTAACATAGAGTTAACCAGATACGCGCAAGCAGTGTGCATACGAATATGAGCTGCAATTTGCAGCCAAATTTCCAGTTTTTAGAGGTACCCTCCGGGCTTACTCCTCAACGATCTCGTCAAGAATCGCGTTACCCTTGTCCTGCAACTCCTTTAGGGGTAACATCGATGCGCCGCTTTGACCGTTCAGGGTGTCCTCAAAAGAAAGTTGCAAACTGACCGTATCGCCGCATGGAAGCGTTTTGCCGCCGAGAACAGTATTGTAATTTTCGGCAATTGTCTTCGGCGAAAGCGGCTGGTTGTAGACGCGCAACTCGTCGATCAGCCCCACAAACCCCGGGTTAGCGGTGCTTGAGGTGTTACAACCGATACCGAAACTGGAGGCTTTGGGGTCGTTGCCGTCGCTCAAGGTCTGATCGAACTTCTCGATAACGACTTTGCCGTTGACGAACAGTTGCACCAGCGAGCCGGACGGCTCGATATTGCACCAGTTCAACGCCACATGTGTCCACTCGTCAACCGGAAAGTTTTGCCCGATTGAAATCGAGGAATAATGTGCAAATTTTTGGTCGGGCAATTTGCTTCGGGAGAGGAAATTCGTCTTGGTCGCGTCAAATCCCCAAAAAAACCAGGTCGGGTTGTTTGTGCCGTTGCTGATCAAAAAATTCTGTTTATTCGCCGGAGTTTCGGCACTCGGACAAACCCACATCTCCACCGCGCCCCCGGCGGTGTTCAAATATTTGCTGTCAAAATAGAGGCGGCTTTTGTCGTTAAAACGCGCCGCTTTGCCGATTTTACCCTCCGCAAAGCTTATGCCTGTTTTGCTGACCGGCTTGACTTCAGTGACATCCGCCGCTGTGACCGTCAACGCCGCGCCGATAATCGCCGCAACCAAAAACAGATTTTTCATGCTACTCCCTTTCAATGGTAAAAGTCTGTACCACTTTGATTGATTCTCCCGGTTTCAGGCTCTTTTCCTTGCCCAAAAACTCCAGATTGAATACATTATCACTTACTTTGCATAAATACAATGCGCCACCGCTGTTAGATTCGACTTTATAAGTCACGGTACTCTTTCCGGCGCGGATTCTTCGCACCCCGTCGTGAACACTGACCGATTTGTCGTGTTCCATATTGACGGTGGATTTGACCATTTTTCCGTTGACAGCGGTTTCTATGACAAAATCGCTGCAATTTTCGCCGAAATTGAATTGAGGATGCGTACGCAACGCGCTGTTTAAACTCTCGTTGGTGATATTGGTCAAAGTGGATTCAATTTTCATTGTGGAGTTTTCCACACTTACTTTTCGCTCCAGCTTATAGTTCTCGTTTTGATACACCATGGTAATATCGTTGGCAGATTTTTGCGCCGTAAACGCACTCTCCCAGCCGTCTCCGGCAAAGGCTTTGCCGATATATTCCTCATAACCGCCGTAGTTGAAATATTTTTCGCCAATCGAGGTTTGAGGGTCGCTGGTCGGCTCGTTGAAGATATTTTGTTTGGTTTTCCGGTCAATCAGGCGAATCGCCCTGCCGCCCAATTCCGGAATGACATCCACGGCGATTTCTTTATTCGCAAGCTCAATGATCGGGACTTGCCGTTTGCGCGCCCGGAACAAAATGCGCTTGAATTCATCGCTGTAGTCGCCGACGTCAAGAGCGTTCATCTTCAGCCTTTCGACCTCGGAATCGCTTAACGCTTTGCCGTCCGGGTTAATGACGTAGTTGTCTTTGGCGCGGATAATCCGCCAACTTGCCTCGGCATCGAGTCCCAACGCGGTCTGAGTGCCGATATTGCCTTTGATATTATTGAACGTCTCAACAATCAGCGCAACGCGGCGTTTCTGAACCGGGTTAAGCTCCGCGGACTGAGCTTTTTGCAGCAAATCTTCGGCTTTGCCGAGCAACCCCGGAGTGAAGACTTTCGGCGACGGCACCGCCAAATCGCTGTAGATGACCGGATGCCACGCGGCCTTTGCGGTGGCATCTTCGACCGCGACGATATACTCTTTTATCATCGGCGCGGCGTTGCCGTACATCTTAGTGCAAAAATCGTCGAGCAACCCGGCGAAATCTTGCTCCGCTTTCCAGGCATAGCGGGCAGTAAGATAGTAAGCGAGCATATTGTGCTTCCAGTATTTGGCGGTACACTGGGTCATGTAGTTATTCATGCCGAGCTTGTGAAAATACGGAAGGGTGTCTCTGACCCGGTAAATCACCGGGAGCATGCCATTATTCTCTTTATTCGGGGAATAATGGTCGCCCAAAAGGAAGTATTCCCAGCAGCCGAATCTCCCGGCGGCGGTTTTCGCCCATCCTTTGAGCAGCTCGACCTCTTTTAGGTTCGGTTCGCACTTGTCGATACCGTGAGCATAACAGCCGTGGACGCAAAGTTGTACCATAATATTCTTCTCGAGCGGAATATCCACCGGCAAAATGTAATTGGCGTAAGCCGGCAGCAAGATGATTCTGTCGGGGTACTTTTGCGCCACGATTTTCGCCACGGCGTTGGCGAAAGTGACCATTCGCTTGGTCATTGAGCCGCGTTTGCCGTTCATAAAGTTTCTGCCGCCGAGTTTACGGCACTCCGGACATTCGCACCAGATAATCGCGCCATCGCCCGGCCAGAGCGGCACAACCATGCCCTCCGGGGTACGGTCGAAGTAGTCGATGATGAATTCGGCGCAGATTTTGATCACATCGGGGTTGGTCGTGCAGATATTGCCGCCGCCGTAACCCGGTCTGCCTGGAGTGCCGATCGCATGGCGTTTGCCCTTGTACAAGGCGTAATACTCCGGATGTTCGGCAAAATATTTTTCGGCTGGTAGCATTTGGTTTAAGTTATGCACGTGAAATTGCCACGCTTGCTGACCGCCGCGTTTTGTCCACACGTCCTGCTTGTCGTCCGGCAAAAATCTACGCACAAAAGGCTGACGCGACGCCGGGACGAAATTCAGGCGGTTTTTGACGCACCAGTCGATGGATTCCTCAAAGTCGATACTGTCGATTTGCCCGATGTCGATGGTCCGCTGGTTGAAGTCCGGGACAAATTCCCGTTTGCCGTTCTGCCAGGAGAGCGTATCCGCATCAGGTACAAATTCCCCAAGTTTGCCAGGGAAAAACCAGCGGCATCCCAACTCTTCGAGCAACTGGTACACTCCGTAAATCGTCCCCCGGTCGCTGTTGCCGGCAACGCTTATTTTTTCCGGCGAAATCTCAAGCACAAAAGCGTCATGCTCAATTGAGGCGACTGCCTTGGAGAATTTTTGGGTAAGCGTCTTGTCCGCCGCCGAACCGATATATATCGGGATCTGCCCGGCGTTCATTCGCTCGGAAATCGCGACTTTGCTCCCGGTAATCAATTCGATATACCGCGACAACTCCTTAGCGGCGAATCTCTCGGTCGCGCTGGGCGAGGCGGGCAGCACGATGCCCAACGCATCGGGTTTAAACTCCGCCGCCCACACGACGGCGCATAACGCGGACAGCACAAAAGCGGCAAGAGCTTCTCTCATAATAAAAATATCCTTAAGATTAGAGCAAAAATGTCGGTAAGTTTTTGTCGAACAATACGGGAAAAAATCCCGACGCTTCGGTCGGGATTTTTATGGCTTTTTAAGCTTACGGCTTGGTGACGTTGACGTAGGCGGAATCACCGAAATTCACCGAGTTCAATTGCGGGACGTTCCACGCCTCCACATGACCGTCAACAAAGGTTTGGTTGACCTTTGCGCCATGCCGCATGTAGATCAATCCGTCGCTGCTCCCGGCGCGATGATTGATCCCCGGCACATACTTGTCTAATGTCCCGAAATATGCAGCGACGTTGGCGCGAACACCCTTCATGGCACCATTGGCATCGCTTTCCGCCAGCCACACTTTTTGCGAGGGGCGGATGATTTTCTTTATGCTTGAGCCACCGGTTTCGCAAATGGCGCGGGACGGTCCGTAATGCGGATAGCCGAGCGGATCGGTTTCGGTCGGACAATGGAACGAGTTGTATTTCAGCGGGGTTTTAAACTCGGTCAGGTTCTTCATCTCCCCGGGCATACAACCGCTCGTCACCAGCAAATAATACCAAGTACCTAAGACATTGAATCCAGCCGCCCCGCCGTAGGTATAGGAGGGATAAGGCAACATGCCGTTTTGCGCATCAGCGTACATGGTGCTTGCCGTGCCGAGCTGCTTCATGTTGTTGACACAGTTGGCAGAACGGGCGCGGTCACGTGCCTGATTCAGAGCCGGTAGCAGCATACCCGCGAGAATTGCAATAATCGCGATTACAACCAAGAGTTCAATGAGGGTAAATTTTTTCATGTCATTTCTCTCCTTTTTTTATTATATACATCGCGTTACACGAAATGTAACTCATTACATTGACTATATTATGACGCATTTTTGGACAAAAAGCAAGTGTTTTTGTCCTAAAATCATTAAATTTTGGAAAAAATTCCTGAATTTGCGAAGATTTTTCGACAAAAATCGAATTTTGCCCTGGGTTTTCTTGAAAATTATCAGATGACGATATAAGTTTGATAGCATTATGGGCTTAAGAAAAATCGGCATAAATATCAAAGACATCGCCAGGATTGCGGAAGTATCGACCGCAACCGTCTCTCGTGCCTTGTCCTCCAACCCCGAGGTGGTTTCCGAGGAGTTGCGCAACAGGATATATGCCGTCTGCGATAAATATCAATACTGGTCAAATATCAACGCCGCCCGGTTGCAGACCAAACGCTCCGGGCAGGTCGCATTGCTCGTGCCGGGATACTGCTTGCACCAACGCACTGAATTTGACTTTATCGACTACAACTTATCCGGCATTATCGGCGGGGTTGAGGGGTTTTTCTCAACTTGTTCAATTTATGTTTCGTTGATTTCCATGGGGGATAATTTTAATAAAAACAAGGAATATATCCGGCTTTACCGCAGCAAAATGTTTGACGGATTCCTGCTCTGGGGAATGACCGAAGCCGACACTTTTGTCCACGAATTGGCGGAAGAAAAAGCCCCGGTGGTCAGCATCCAAGGGGTCAGTCGTGAGCCGCGCATGTCCACGATCAACGTCGATGATTTCAACGCGATGCGGAAATTGGCGAAAAGCGTGGTTGAGTACGGGCATACCTCTATCGGCTATATTCCGGCATGGGATAGTTCGGCGGCAGGTCGCGAGCGCAACCTTGGCTTCTTTCAGGCAATGAAAGAGCTCCATTTGAACCCCAAAATCGCCAAAAACAGCGGTTTTAACATCGATAACGGGTTGCAAGGTTGCATCGAACTTTTGGGAGAGGGCAACAGGGATCGCCTGACGTGCATTGTCTGTGCCAACGATTATGTGGCACGGGGGGTCATCACCGGGCTTGACACTCTGAAGTTGCGACTCCCCGATGATATTTCCGTCACCGGGGCGGACGGGATTGTCATTCCGGGTGGAATTCCGCTGACAACCTACATCTCCCCGTCATATGACCTCGGATTCACGGGCGCTCAAATGCTGTTGGATCGCATCGAAAACCCCTCCTTGCCCCCGGAACGCAAAATTTTACCGGCGAGGCTTTTCCATGGCTCAAGCCTGCGCAAGCTTAACAATTAAGGGCTCATTGAAGCTGATTTTGCCAAGATATTCGATTTTTAACCGGACGTTGTCTTTGGTTGCTTTCAGCTCGCTACTCTTCACCCAATTGCCGGATTGGTCCAACAAAAGCACGTCGGGAATCGCCTTTGTCCAGCTCAAATCAAAGCTGACTTTGCCCCAATCGTCCAGATTCAAATTGAAGCACCCGATCACGGTGTTTTCGCCGGACTCTTTGCGGAAAGCCAAACTGTACGCCCCGTCGCAAGTTAATTTCAGCGGGAAACTCCGGTCGGCGAGATAATCCACCACCCCATGCAACTGTTCGCGCCGGAACGGGTGGCAAAATGCCACGCCGAAACTGTATTGATAATCCATGGCGTGAACGATGACTCTCCCCCCCAATGAGTTGGAGTACGCGATCATGGCGGGCGATACGCGAATGGTGTCGGGATCGACAAAACTGCTGACGATCTGAGCGTCTTGGCTCGGCTCAAGCACGCAAAAACGCCCCATGGTACCCAAATCCGGCAATGTGCAAGTCATATATTTCCGCTTTTCCCCGCCGAATCCGGGATGATGAAACTCTTCCGCCGAAAGCACAAAGGGCAAATCCCGGCGGTGACACGGCATTGCGATGTTCTTCACCCCGATATATTCGCCGAAGCCGCGTTCCAGTAAAATTCCGGCGGCAACCCCGTCCAAAAACATCCCCTTGCGCAAAAACTCCATGATTTCAGCATCGCTACACGCCCGCAACACTTGCCCGGAAGCGGCGATTACATCGGAAGAAGTGTATACCGTCGGAATCCCGTGGGATTCCAGTGCTTGCATCAGATTAAACCCGTCTTCGCCCAAATCGGGGTAGTCTGCCTTGATCGGCAGATTTTTAACCAAACTTGAATCCTGACGGTGCAGGAGCTGAACTCCGCAATATTCGCCCTTGCCTCGCACTGCGTCGCCCAAGGCGGCGAGAAACGGCTTTTTTGCCGATAACATTTGCCCGTAATGCTCCTCGTTTTTCATCGGAGTACCGACATGGTCGAATAAATTCAACGTTACGCCTTGCGAACCATAGGCAAAAGTGATCGCGATCTCAAGAAAAGTAAACACCGTACTTTTGGAAAATCTCGTAAACGGCACGTTTTCACACTCCGACTGCTCGATGGTATTCGTCGGCAAAACCGCTCTGGTAAGTTTAATCGAATCTTGTGAATAGTAAAATCCCCGCAACGAATCTTCGTTGTAATTGCACATGGGCGGGCGACTGTACAGCTGCTTGCCGTCAGCAAGCGCCTCCGCCAATTTTGTCCAGTCACGTCCTTCCAGGCAATGTTGACGCGGACCGCTGGACATCAAACCCAAGCAGCTCTCCGGCGAAATTTTATGCACGGTCTTGGCGATAAACCCGGCGGTTTCAACCATTATTTCCCGCTGCATAAGCAAATATTCGGCACGCCACGGATGCGGTTTGCCGGGTTGCAAAATCGCCTTGACCAACTGCTCCCGGCTCACTTTTTGCCCGATTCGCTCGCTGAAACGCGCCATATGCCGATCGCAAAAACAGCCAAACGACACCGGCTCATGGTTAAAAGTGCGAATGTCGTCCTCCACCCACATGATATGAGGTGCGGTTTCGGCGTAAATCGTCCATAGCTCGACGAAGTGCTCCCGCCACGCCGGGGAAATAAAGCAGGCGCAATGCTTAGCGACGCTGCCGTCGTGACCGACCGCCGTTTCCAAGCCTTTGATATGATTCAGATCGTTACGACCGCGATCGCAATGCCCGACTGTGATCCACGGGTTTAACGAATAGACGATATTTAATTTTTGCAACGCTTCTTTGACCTGAAAAAGATTGCCCTGATAACGCTTGGCCCATTCCAGAGTCGGATGCCCGTGGGAAAATTCTTCCGTATCGATTTTTACAATAACTTCGTCGATCTTGAATTCCGGGGCTAAACGGATCAGGTCGCTAAGCGTTTCTTCAAATTTCCACGGCGGTAAAGTGCGACGCAACGCATACCATGCTCCAGAATCTTTGTTCATTTTTCTTTTATCCTTTTTGCAATTACCAAGATCCATTAAGGGTATCTCTAAAAACTGGGTTGCGTTGAAAATCAGCAGATTCATAATTTGGAGGTGCGATTTTGCAAGCGTCTGGCTAACATAGAGTTAACCAGACACGCGCAAGGTCGCGCATACGAATATGAGCTGCAATTTTCAGCCAAATTTCCAGTTTTTAGAGATACCCTTAACATATCATTCATCCGTGTGTGTTTTATGGACTTTTTAAAAAAAGTTATGGACTTGTCAACAAAATTTTGTTAGAGAATCGGGGTGAACAGCGCAAAAATATTTTCCCCCAATTGCCGGGCGAACGATTTCGATCGTTCGTGTTCAAGCGTCACCGGGATGGAGTCGGCAAGCTCGTCAAGAAACTGGCGGTGCAACTGCCCCGGAAATTCGCCCGCCTCAAAACAAAAGTCCAACTCAAAGTTAAGCCGAAAGCTCCGGCTGTCGCAATTGCTCGACCCCATAAACCCCCAGCTTTCATCTGCCAACAACGCCTTAATGTGCGAAAAAACCCCCTGTTTGTTGTAAATTTTTACCCCGTTTTCAAGCAAAGTCGAATAGTAATTTTGCGCCGCCCACGAAACAAAAAAATGGTTGTTGCTCGCCGGGACGATGATCCGCACATCCACACCCCGCGCCGCAGTCAAACAGAGCAGATTGATGTATTCCGGGCCGGGTACAAAATACGGAGTCATAATCCAAAGCGATTTTTGCGCCGCCATCGCGGCGGCGAAGAAGAGTTTGCGCGTCCCCTCGTAATTTCCCCCCGGTCCGCTGGTCATAATCCGCACGACCTCGTTCCCGGTGCGTTCCGGCAACGGAAAATCGTAGCTACTGACCCCCTCTTCCCAGTTTCGCCGGGTAGTGTACGCCCAATCCCGCATAAAAGATTTTGCCAACTCCGCCACCGCCGGACCGGTCATGCGGCAATGCAGATCGTGAATATGCCGATGAGCCGGAACTTTGGTGGTGCATTCGTTGTCATCGGAAATATTGATTCCGCCTATATAGGCGATTTTGCCGTCGATGACCAAAAGCTTGCGGTGGTTTCGCAATTGAAAACGCCACGGCGTGATCAAATGAAAAGGCGAAAATGAGCGGATTTTGAAGTTCTTCTCGCGCCGAAGCAACAAACGGCGAAAGTAGTGCGAAAAATAGCTCTTTAAACTGCCCAGACAGTCAAAGATCACCTTTACATCCACCCCGGCGCGGGAACGCTCTTCAAGCGCATCCATAAATGCGTGACCGATTTCGTCGCTCATAAGAATGTATGACTGCATTCGCACGCAATGTTTTGCCCCGGCAATGTCTTGCAGCATACGCGGATAAGCGACTCCGCCGTCCCGCAACACCTCAAGCGTATTGCCGTCGAGCAAATTGGAGTCCGGGAACAGTCGGTCAAACATGGCGTTGCGCTGATTTTGTCCGATCTTTGGCGGAGGATGCAGTCGCGAAAGCGCCGCCTGAAGTGCCGCCACCGCCGGCCCAAAATACTTGCCGGGATTTTCTTTCATCTTGCGTTGCAGTTGCAAGACCTGCTCTTGGGCATATTCCAGCCGGACAATGCCGAAGAGCAAATAACAGACAAGACCAAACACCGGCAACAGCGCGACCAGCATCAGCCAAAACAGTGCTTCTCCGGGCTGATCGCGCTTCGTGATAAGTATGTTAATAAAGATTCCGATGTAGATCAATACACCAACGGCGTACCATAAATAGCTGTAGTGTGCTTCCACGTCCGATCCTCCTGCCATACCATACTTCACGAATCGCCCAAAATCCAGTAGAATAAATCAAAATCCGCAAAAATCCCGAATAATGCGCTTGCGCAAAAACCAATTTGGCACTATAGTATGATGCCTCACTAAGGATCCGTAGCTCAGTGGTTAGAGCAGGTGACTCATAATCTCTTGGTCGTCGGTTCAAATCCGGCCGGATCCACCATTTTTCAAAGGACACAATGGGCTTTTGTCTTTACACCGGGAACAAACTTGAACGCTTGGCGGAAAGATTCATCGAAATTATTTCGGCGAAACCGCCCCAAGACCCCTTTACTCCCGAAATTGTCGTGGTACAAACTCAAGGCATGGCATCGTGGCTGAAACTCAAAGTCGGAGATCGCGGGCGAATCGCGGCGAATTTCGACACCCCGTTCCCGGTTAACTTTGTAAACCGAACTCTCGAAGCTGTTTTCCCCGATTTTCACTCGGAAGTTGAACGCTTTTCCGCCGAGCTTGCGCCGTGGAAAATCTACCGGATATTGGAAGAATCCCCCGAAAAATATCCCGAACTTGCCGCCTATCTTGCCGCCCCCTCGCTGGAGTTAAAACGTTGGCAACTTGCCGGACACCTTGCGGAGCTGTTTGATCAATATCAGATCTATCGCCCCGAAATGCTCGAAGCATGGCGTGCCGGGCAACAGGTCGAATGGCGCGACGCCGACTATCAAAAACGGCTATATCGCGAACTGTACGGCAGCGTTCGTAGCCGCAGCAGCTATCTTTCGGAATTCTTTCGCCTCAATGCTGTTGCTCCGGGCAAACTGCCCCAAAGAATCACCATGTTCGGAGTCGGCGCAATGCCGCCGTTGTTTTTGAAATTTTTCCTGAAACTCTCGACCTTTACCGAGGTCTTTTTCTTTTATTTAAATCCGAGTCGGGAGTATTGGGCGGAGCAGTACTCCGATTCGGAAACGGCACGTCTTGTTGCCCGTGACGGCGGCGACCTTGACGCGTTTCGCGACGGCAACCCGCTGCTCGCCGGCTTCGGCGGTCAAGGGCGTGAATTTTTCCGCTGTCTTTCAGATATGACCGAGGAGAATCAGACCGTCGCCGAGGAACTTTTTGAGCCGTTTCTCGCAACCTCCGGTCCGGGCCCGGACGATTACATCAATCCGACCCGGCTTACCGCCTTACAACAAGATATTTATGCGATGTTTCGCCGCGCCGCTGTCGGTGACGGCGAAATTACCGGCACGGCACTACCGCTTTCGCCGGATGATCGCACCGTAAGCGTTCACAATTGTCACAGCACCCGGCGCGAAATAGAAGTCTTGCACGACCGGTTGCTCGAACTCTTTGAAGACCCCGCAATTCAGCCTCGCGATGTTATTGTCATGGCTCCCGACATCAACACCTACGCCCCTTATATTCGTTCAATTTTCGATGCCGGAATTCTCCGCGACTCCTACGCGATTTCCGATCGGAGTTTACGACGCTCCAGCCGTATGGCGGAGTGTTTTTTTGAATTGCTCAAATTGCGTTCCGGTCGGGTGGAGGCCCCCAAAATCCTCGAACTTTTGCGCTTTCCGGCGTTGAGAAACCAATTTAACATTGCGTCCGATGAGCTTGAAATTATCGCGTTTTGGATCGAAAAAGCCGAAATCCGCTGGGGAGTTGACCGCAACGATCGGCTAAACAGTTGCAATGTCGCGTTTGACGAGTACTCCTGGGAACAGGGACTCGACCGCCTGTTGCTCGGTTTCGCCCGCGATTCGGTATTTGAAGACCTCCACTCCGACGCGCTTTTGCCGATCGACCTGGTCGAAGGCGACAATGCGGAACTGTTGGGCAAATTCATCACCGCAGTCAAAACCATATTCCAACTGCGGCGCGATTGCGCTAAAAATCACACTCCCGAAGAGTGGAGCAACTTATTACTGAAGGCTGTAGGCGATCTTTTTCTTCCGGCAAAGGATGAATTCGACGAGTTTGCCGCGTTGCGTCGCGCCGTACAACAACCTAAAAGAATGTCACTCAACGCCGGGTTCTCTTCGCTTTTGCCGATTGAAGTTATCGAAGAGGTCATCGATTCTTCGCTCGCCATACCCAAGCGCAACGATCCGTTTTTGCGCGGAAAAATCACCTTTTGCTCGCTGTTGCCGATGCGGAGCATTCCGATGCAAGTTGTGGCGATTCTCGGACTTTCCGACGGTGCTTTCCCGCGTCGCGACCTGAAGTTTGGATTTAATTTAATCAACCGGAAAATCGCGCCGTGCGACCGCTCGCAACAGGCGGAAGACCGCTATTTGTTTTTAGAGGCTATTCTGTCCGCCCGGCGTTGCCTCATGTTTTTTTATCAGGGTCAGACCGCCCGCGCCAACGACGAATTTCCCCCCGCAATTCCGTTAGGGGAGTTAATCGATTATCTCAAGCTTTGCGACCCCGACTTCAAAGTGACACGCCATCGGTTGCAACCTTTTGAATTCAGTTATTTTAATCGAAACAATCGCGACTTAAATACCCGTTCACGCTCGGTGGAAAATTTTCACGCCGCCGAATCGCTGCTTATCAGCCTGCGCGACGAATCGTCCGCTTTGCCCCCCCGGCCGGAAGTTCATCTGCCCGAACTTGCTCTAAATCCGGTAGTATCCCCGACGGAGCTTGAGCGTTTCTTCGTTAATCCGTGCCGTTACTTTTTGAACAACCGCCTCGGCATTTTTACCCCTGAAATTAAAGCCGCCTTGCCCGACTCCGAGCCGACCGGCCAGAATATAAACGCGCTTCAGGAATATTTGCTCAAAACCGAAATAGGGGCGTACACCCTCGACGAACTTGATTACGACACCCAATATCAACTGCTGAAACGCAGCTGCCGTTTGCCGATCGGCAGCGGCGGGAAGGTACTTTTCAACGAACTTTACAACTCTATTTCGATGATTCCAGCAAGCTGGAAAAACGCAATTCGCTCAAGCGAAACTTTTGCCATTGAATGCGACCTCGGTGGGTTTCGCGTCGCCGGAACGTTAAACGCATCGCCGGACGGAAAAATGCAACATTTGCTCTTTTACTCCGCTTTCAAATTAAAACATGCAGTAATCGCGCTGTTGCGCCATATGATTCTTTCGCTTGCCAACACCGGGGAGGTTACCACGTCGGTGCTGAATTTAGAGCAAAACCAACCTGTTATACGCATTCTTGACCCGATCGATTGCGATACGGCGCGTCAGGCGCTTGAGACGTATTTGAGCTTCTTTAAGACCGGCTTGACACATCCCTTGCCGTTCTTTCCCCGCGCCTCGTGGGAATATTTTTTGAATCAAAATTTCGATAAAGCAAAAAACGCGTTTTGCGCCGCTTATAACTCAAACGCCGATCTTGACGACCCGGCAATTTCGCTTTGTTATAACAGTTCCGCATTTGACGACCCCGGTTTTACGGAGGAATTCACCTGTTGTGCCGATAGTCTGCTTGGCGCATTTTCGTTTCGGGAGGAGTCGCAATGAGTCCTCGCCCCGAATATCTCGACTATCGGCTTGACGGATTGAATCTCATCGAGGCCGCTGCCGGAACCGGAAAAACCTACACGATTCAAAATTTGGTGGTGCGTTTTTTGCTCGAACGACGCTTGCCGATTGGATCATTGTTGGTGGTGACCTTTACCGAAGCCGCCGCCGCGGAACTCAAAGAGCGAATCCGCCTGGTACTTACTTCGATGTTAAAAGCCACCGAAGGCGATCAAATCGACTCCGAACGCGAAAGCTGTCTGCTGGAAAACGCCGTACAAGCCGGAACTTCTCGCGACGAATGCGCCAAGTTGTTGCGCATGGCGTTGTTGATGTTCGACGAAGCGCCGATTTCGACGATTCACGGTTTTTGCGCCAAAATTCTCGGCGAAAACGCCTTTGAAAGCGGAATTCTCTTTCGCAGCGAATTAGTGCAAGACCCCTCCGCCATTATCGCGGAGTTGGGCATGGATTTTTACCGAAAAACCTTTTATCGCCCCGACTCCGAGCTGATGCTCACGCTTGCCGAAGTGGCGGGAATCACCCCCGACTCCCTGTTGGATATTGCCCGGAAAAAACTCAATTGCCCCCGTTTGATCGTAAAAGCCCCCGAGGTGGCGCAAAACGCCGATTCCGAAGAGCTTTGCCGTCAGGCTGCAACTTTAATCGCGCAGTTGCCGGAGTGCGATCTGCCCGATTTGCTCAGTGAAATAACCCCGTATTTGAACAAGCTTGGCGACATCGCCGCAACGGACGCGCCGGAGGTTGCCGCCAAATTGTTTGACGCGCCGCTTTCGGCGGCTAACCTTAAACAGCTTTTCAAGTTTGGACGCTCTTTTTTAACCGGCAAGATAAAAAAGCGGCTGAACGGGGAGGCTCAAGGTGTCGTGGAGCAAGTCTTAAGCGATCCGATTTTCGACCTTCCCGATCAGCTTGAAAATATCGTTTACGGTTTCGGTGTCGCGTTAAAGCTCGAAGCTTCCGGCTATATCCGGCGGGAGTTCGACAAGCGCAAGACAAGGGACAACTTTATAACCTTCAACGACTTGCTTAATCTTTTGCATTGCGCTTTATACGCCCCGCAAAGTCGTCTGAGTACCGTGTTGCGCGAACGCTATAAAGTTGCCATTATCGATGAATTTCAGGACACCGACCCGGTGCAATATGAGATTTTTACGCATCTGTTTCGCCGCCCGGACAGTACGCTTTATATGGTCGGCGATCCGCGTCAGGCGATCTACTCGTTTCGGGGCGGCGATATTGCAACCTACCGCCGTGCCGTAGAAGAACTGCAAGATGCGGGGGGACACCGCTATTGTCTTTCAACGAATTTTCGCTCTTCGGCTGCTATGATAAACGCTGTAAATACGATTTTTCACGAACATACCATGCCTTTTGCGGATCAAGAGATAGATTTTCCCCAAGTCTCCGCATCGGAGAGCGCTCCCAAATTATTGCGCAACGAAGAGGAATCCACCCATCCTTTGCGCGTCATCCATGCTCCCGAGGCCAATCAGGAAGTTTGCCAAAATTTGGTCGTTTGGAAAGTTCTTGAGTTGTTAAACGATCGCACCATCCGTCTTTCGGAACGTGACGAACCCGGAATACGCCCCGGCGATATCGCAATTCTCACCCTCGCCGGGTACGAAGCGCAAAATATCGCCGAGAAACTTCGTTTTCTGCATATTCCGGCGGTATTCACCAATGTCGGCAATATTTTTGCGACCGAAGATGCCAAAGAGCTTTTGACGGTTTTGCGCGTTGTCGCCTCCGGCAACATTCGCGACTTGCCCGGTTTGCTCGTTACTCCGCTCGGAGGCAGATCGCTTGAAGAAATCGCCCGACTCCAGGAAGATGCGGAGACGGCGCAACTTCACCTTGAGCAAAGTAATTTACGCCAATTGCAACAACTTTGGGAAAACGGCAGTTTTATCGAATTTTTCAATGCGTTGCTTGCCGTATATCACATCCGTTCCCGTTACCCGGCGTTGCCACACGGGGAGCGTAAACTCACGAATTTGCTCCAACTCGGCGATTTGCTGGAGCAGGAATCCGCCCGAAGCGGGCTAACTCCCGCCGGAATCGTGGATTTTCTCGCCGAGCGAATCGCCGACCCGGGCAAGGTGACAAATGAGGAATTTCAGCAGTTGCTCGAAACCGACCGCGAAGCGGTCAAACTTATGACCGTCCATGGCAGTAAAGGCTTGGAGTTCCCGATTGTGTTGTTGCCGGGTCTGCACGGCGACAATGCGGAGAAACACGCCGAAACCTTTCACAATCGCGCCGGGCAGTTGGAGTACGATCTGTCCCAAACCGAAAATTTAATCGCTCAACACGAACGACTTCAGGAACTTTTGCGCCTCGCTTACGTCGCAATGACCCGCGCCAAATACGGCTGTTTTGTCTATTGGGGTAAAAGCAACAAAAAAACCACGGCACTGGATTGGCTGTTTCGTATGCGCGACTTTAACCCGGACGGGGAATTCGGCATAAGTTTGCTTGCCGCAGCCGATCAAGACCCCGATATTCCGCCCGAACTTCGCGATCGGCCGCCCGCGACAATTCAGCGTGACATTTATCGCGCCGTGCCGGATGCCGAAATCCAACTTGAGTTGTTGCCCGGTTCACCGCAAATCGACCACCTCTGGCAATTTGTCAGCTACTCCAGTCTAAGTCCCCGAAGCGGAGTTGACACGCCCTTCGATTACGAGCAAAGCGAAATTGAAAACATTTCCCCGGACACTCCGACCGAGGGGGGAATTTTCTCGATCAGAGGTGGTGCGGCGACCGGCAACGCATGGCACCGCATCTTGGAATTGGCAGATTTTCAGAGCAAAAACGAAACGGAACTTCGGCGTCTTATACAGTGGCAATTATCGGATTTCGGAGTTGCAAACGCCGACGAAGAGGAGAAACAGTCGCTGACTCTTCAGATGGTAAGAGATGTATTGACTTCTCCGCTTGAGGGAGCGGATAAAATCCGTTTCCGCTTGCGGGATGTGCCGAAAAATGAGCGACTTGCCGAATTGGAGTTCGCCTACGGTTTTAACGCCGGCTTTACGACAAAACAGCTTCAATCGATACTCGCCGATTTTGCCCGAACTCGATTCGGGCTGGTCGAATGGCCGGCGTGGAGTCGAACAGTTTCGGGCGGGTGTCTAAACGGATTTATCGATCTTTTGTTCCGGCATCACGGTAAATATTTTATCCTCGACTGGAAATCGAATCGGCTCGGCGGGCGAAGCGCGAACTTTTTGCCGGATCGCCTAAAAGAAGAGATGACGAGAAATTTCTATTTCCTTCAATATTTGATCTACACGGTTGCAACCGTGAAATTTTTGCGTCTGCGATTGGGCAAATTCGGAGAGAAAGAGTATGATTCGCTGTTTGGCGGAGTTTTTTATCTTTTTATCCGCGGAATTTCGCCCGAATATCCGGGTCGCGGAGTTTTTTACGATAAAGCACCGTACCAATTGATTCGGCAACTTGAGGAGATAATCGGATGAGTCAATTTCAATTATCCATCGGCTACGGCTTTGAGATGATCGATGTCGTTTTCGCCGATTTTCTCGACCGGTATTACGGTAAAAAGCTGCCCGAGGAAGTCGGTTTAGCCGGAGCTCTTGCCTCGCGTGCGGTGCGTGAGGGTCACAACTGTTGCAACCTTGAACTTTGGGCAAATAAGGTCATCGAATCCGCCACGGATTGTTTTTTACTTCCTGACATTTCGACGTGGCGGGATAAATTAAGCGATATAGAGTTTGCGCCGCTTTTTTCGCTGCCGACCGCGCCTCTGATGCTTGACCAATCCAATCGGCTCTATTTGCGCAAATACTACACCTGTGAACAAACTGTCAGCGACGAAATTAAAAAACGGGTCAGAATTCCTTTGCCTCCGCCGAATCTTGATCCGGGTGAATTGTCGCAAATTCTGCCGTTTTTTGCCTCAAAGGCAAATAGATCCGAAGTCGATCATCAACAATTGGCGATCTTCACTGTTATGTGCAATTCGTTTTCGATTATAACCGGCGGACCGGGAACCGGCAAAACCACCGTGGTTGCGGCGTTGCTCGCACTGGAACTCAAGCGAAATCCGAAGCTGTCCGTCGCGCTGGTCGCGCCGACCGGCAAGGCGCATTCGCGCCTTGCCGAGTCGCTGCTCGGGGTAAGTGAATTGCTCAATATCGACCCGGCAATTAAAAATCGCTTGCCGGAATTGCCGTGTTCGACCATTCATCGGTTACTCGGCATGGATTCACGCGGAAAATGCCGATTCGATAAAAACAATCCGTTGCCATACGACCTTTTGATCGTGGATGAAAGCTCGATGATTTCGCTGCTTCTAATGGCAAAGCTTTTGACCGCACTTCCTCCTTGCGGACGCATTGTTTTGTTGGGGGACAAAAATCAGCTTGCCTCGGTGGAGGCAGGCGCGGTCTTTTCGGATCTTTGCGACGCGGCAAAACTCAATGCGCTCCGGCCCGAAGCGGCGGAGGCGTTTCGGATTCAAACCGGGTGGCAGGTGGAATTATCCGATAATCGCCCCCTATCCGGCACGGTTGCGGAACTCTCCGAAAATCACCGTTTTGCCAATGCCGTGCATATCGGGGAATTCAGTCGTGCAATCCGCGAATTAACCGCACCGAGAGATGACGCGCTGGCATACCGTATTGCCGCGTGCAACTCGCCGGATTTTTCAACCCGCCCGGTATCGTTGCGCGAAATGGAACATGAACTTGCGCTGCTTTTGCACCGTCCGGTTTACGACTCTTATTCCGTGGCGGACTTAAAAAAACTCGCCAGTGTCGGAGACGAAAAGTCTATCCAGATCGCTTTTGCCGTTTTGAACTCATTTAAGATTCTTTGCGCGATGCGAAACGGTAAACGCGGTGTCGAGGCGTTAAATGCACTCGCCGGTAAAATTCTGAAACAACCCGATACAAATATGCCGGGCGTGCCTTTGTTAATCACCCGCAACGACGCATCAACCGGGCTGTTTAACGGCGATGTCGGTCTGGTGACTCAAATTCCGAACACTCAAGGCGTACAAGTGGTTTTTCCCAACCACGACCGAGCCTTTAATCTATCGGAGCTGCCCGAATATGAAACCGTATACGCCATGACGGTTCATAAATCGCAGGGTTCCGGGTTTCGCAACGTGCTTTTGATTCTGCCCGATGAAGCTAATCCGGTACTCACTCGTGAGCTGCTTTACACCGGAATTACCCGCGCCGAAGAACGTCTCGAACTTTGGAGTTCCGCAGAAATCATCACCGAATCGATCGCCGGCAAGACGGTTCGCCAATCCGGTCTCGGCGACCGACTGACCGAGTAGCTACCCGCGACCGATCCGAATATTGCCGTGGAGAAGTGAATCCATCATACGAATTGCGCGGGGCGAGTAATCGGGACTCTCCTTTTCCTCGGGATACTCCCAGCTCCGTTGCCCGATGCCGGAAATTTCCTCCGAAATCAACCGCTTTTCCGCCGGGTGGCGGCGGTTTTTACGGGCAAGGTGGATCGCCTGTTCAAACAGAGCATTCAGCGCGAGTTTCTCCTCGGAATCCACGTCAACCATGTTGAGGTACAGCGCGACATCCGCCTCAGATTCGACCAGCGAGCTTTGCTTGATCTCTTCGGAAAGAACGCTCCACTCTTCCCTGGCGAGATGACGGTGAAAATATTTATCTGCGGCGGAACGCAATTCTGCTAATGTCAACTTCATAATCATTCTCCTGTGAAAAATCAATAAAAAACGGGGCGGAAACAAAATTCCGCCCCAAAACATTTAGCCGCGCAATTCCGATAGGGCATTGACGCTGTTTTTCAGATTCTTCACGCGACAAAGACGCGCATTGGCATTCTTAAAGAGGAATGTCACCTCGCCGAGTGCCATGCGTTTAATGCCGTCGAACCCCTTGGGGGTCGCGTCCGAATCGGTGATCGCCCGCCCTTTCAGGCTTGCCAGGCCGAACCCGGCGGGATCAACAATCCACGCGTCGGTGTCCGGCATATCCGGGTCGGCCATAACCGTCATACCGCGACCGTTGATTTCGTTGACAATCACCGCGACATACGCGCCTCGGCGATCGTCGGAACGGACGATTTGAAGCTGGCTTTTGTACTCGTTTGAAAGCACCCGTGCCTGGCTCGGCGAGCAGAGAATCAACGACGGGTCGCCGCCCGCACCGAGAACCGCCTGCGCCGCGTCGTTGACGGCGACACTGTCAAAGGTGTTGCCCGAGGCATCCACAACAAGAGCGTTGGAATTGCACCCAAAGAAATACAGTCCTCCGGCTTCGCCGCGAGTGGAGGCGGTCGCCTCAATCCGCCGCCCGAAAAGAGCCACGCGGTTCAAATCGCGGGCAAGTTCGCCCAGCGCAAAACCGGTCTGTTTATTGAGCTGATTGTCCACTGTGCCAAAGACATTGATTGCCAAGGCACTGCCCGAAAGGATAATGTCTTTGCGGAAAATCTGCGTACAGTTAAACGCGGTTTGCCCGGTCAGCCCGGTTTCATCGCCGTCCCCGGCGGTACTGCCCTCCTGCACCGGGGTCGAAACTATCGAAAGCACATCTCCGGCGGTCGGCATCTCGGTTTCAGAGCCGTTTGCCCCAACCAACGTTAGAGTAAAGCCGTTGCTGTTCAGCGTCGTGACCCGAAAGAGTGCGGAGTCGTCTTTAATTACCAGCAGTGTTCCGATTTTCAGCTTGGCGAGATCGGAACTTGAGGTCAAAAGCGTGCCGTTGCTCACTTCGGATACAGTCACGCTGCGCCCGGAGAGCTGATCTTCAAGCCACTCATGTTTCTGCTGGGTGGCATCTTCGCTCGGCATAAAAAGGCTGATAAAGCGGGGTTCGTCTTTTATTACGGTCGAAAGCACGTCGGATAAATCGCGTTTTTTGTTTTGAAAACTGTAGGTGTACAACATGTTTATAACTCCTTGATTTATAAATTTTTAATCGTTTATGGTCGGGGCATCGGCGAGCAACGAGGCAATATCATTGCCGACGCGCCGCTGGCTGACCGGGGTCGCCGCCGGCGGCAATTCGGGTGCGCCGGGAGCGAGATTGAGCTTAAAGAGCCGAGGCGAATTTTCGCGCAAACTCTTCATAAAAGGCTCGGTTGCGTCGGTCGATTCCGGGTCGATTTGATTTTGTGAGCAGAGGTATTCGAGGTAATCGGCATCGGCAAACCCCTGATCTTTCGCCAGGCGATCGACCCGGTTGCGAAACCCGATACGCTCAAGCTCCTTTTTGGCGGCGTCGCGTTCTGCGCCGGTGCTTTGCAAACACTCCTGCATTCGCGCCAACTCGGAATCGTATTTGCGCCGCAGCTGCTCGGGTTCGGTCAAGGCGCTTTTTTCCAACTCTTCAAGCCGCATTTCAAGTTCGCGATTGCGCTTTTCCAGCGCGGCGGAACTTTTCTCATCGGGGCGGAACTTGGCGAGCAAGGAACGCTCCTGCTCACTTAACACTTCTCCCGCCGCGGCTTTCCCGATGATGTCATTTAAATTCATCGGCAATCTCCTTTTCTGATGGTTTTGGGGTCTTTTCCGACGTCTGCCGAACACGAAGTCCGACTTCATAAAACGCCAGCTTGCGGACAAGAAAAGTTGTCAACTTTTTAGCTCAAAAAAGGCAAAAAAACGGCTTGTGCAAAAATGCACAAGCCGTTTTATTAGACTGCTCTTGTAAAAAACTCGGAGCTGTTATTTTTTCTTGGCGGCAACGCCGATCGCGGCGCGAATTTTCGCCTTGCAACGTTCAAGATAAGCTTTGCGGCTGCGGCGTTTCTGAATTTTATTAAGTTGCTGTCCCATTTTAACTCCTATGGTATAATCTGGTTATTTTGCTTTTGTCCGATAAATATACCCTATACCCGCGCAAATTTCAAATTTTTCTTGCTTTTTTGTTTCATTTTGGCGGAAAAAGGGTTATCTTATTAAGGTAAAATTTTTTATCGGGAGAAAAATATGAAAAACCTTTTACTCGCAGTACTGCTGTTTGTCGCGTTTGCACTCTTCGCGGCAGTCACCCCGGCAGAGTTAAAAACCCAGTCCGACCTCGCTACTTCGGAGAAATTTCCCAACGCCGACAGCGTTCTTTTGTTCGATTGGCAAAGCGCGACTTATCAGACCGACGGTACCGGCGTTGAAGTCGATGATTTTTATCAAAAAATCCTGACCGAATCAGGGAGGCGCGACTTGCGCGAACTTTCGCTGCACTTCAACGAGACCTATGAAAAACTCGAAGTCCCGTTGCTGGAAATCGTCAAGCCCGATGGCAAAATCGTCAAAATCGACACCAACGCGAATATGCGCATTGCCATTGATTCCGGGCAAACCGGAGCGAACATCTACGACCCAGCCAACAAGGTTATGTCGGTCGCCGTTCCCGGACTCGAAATCGGCGATGTCATTCACCTCGTCACCCGGCAAACCATTCTCAAACCGCGCATTCCCAAGGTCTGGAGCAATATTTTTGTCTTGCAATCCAACACGCCGGTTCTCCACTATGAAGTTAAGATCAACGCCCCGGAATCAATGCCGCTTGAGGCGATTCGGATCAAAGACGAAGTAAAAAACACTATCACTTTTTCCAAAAAGAAACAAGACGGACGCGTTATCTATACCTGGGTAGCCAAAGATGTACCGCAGATTATTCCCGAGCCGGATATGCCGCCGATGTATTTATGCGTGCAACGGTTGTTGGTCAGCACCGCAAAAGATTGGCCGGCGATTTCGCGCTGGTATTACAACTTGTGCCTCCCGCTCATTAACGCCATCACCCCGGAGATCCGGGAGAAAGTCACGGAGCTGATCAAAGATTGCAAAACCCCGGATGCCAAAATCATGGCGCTTTTTCAGTTCGTTTCGCAACAGATTCGCTATATGGGCATTACCGCCGAATCCGAAGCTCCCGGGTACGAACCGCACGATGTATCTATGACTTTTAACCGCCGTTACGGTGTCTGCCGAGATAAGGCCGCACTACTGGTCTCAATGCTGCAACTTGCCGGGCTAAAGGCGTATCCGGTTCTTTTTATGGCAGGATACCCCAAAGACGACGAAGTCCCCAACAATTATTTCAACCACGCAATCGTCGCGGTGGAAGACGCGCCAAATCATTATATTCTAATGGATCCGACCTACGAAACCACCACCGAACTTCTGCCGTCAACTATGACCAACATGAGTTTCTTAGCGGCAAAACCCGATGGCGACGTGCTTCGCCGTTCCGCGCCGGTTGCCGCCGCCAAGAATCTGCTCAAAATCAAAACCGTAGCGAACGTCAATCCCGACGGGGTTCTTTCCGGACGCAGCACGCTGGACTTCGGCGGGGTAAACGACCAGATTTACCGGGATGCTTTTTCGCGTTGGCCGAATGATTATCGTTTTCAATTTTTCGCGGCGCAACTCAAACGCGCCATCGCCGGAGCGGAACTTGACTCATTAAAGATTTTCCCGGAAAACATTCGCGATATGAGTCTGCCCCTGTCTGCCGAGTTGAGTTTTCACGTCAACGATTTTTTACCCCAAAACAGTTCGGTTTTTCTGCTGAATTTGCCCTGTTTGGGTACGAAATTCGGCGCAGTAAATTTTGTCCTCGGCTCGGTCGGATTAAAGACGCGAAAGTTTCCGATGCAACTTTTTTCGACTTGCGCTGTTGCGGAAAATTTCAGCCTCTCTTTGCCGACCTCCTGCCAAGTACTTTCGCTGCCCGAAAATGCGATGATCAAAACCCCCGGAGTTATGGCGTTTAACCGTTCGCTTCGCCAAGAAAATTCGACCATTTACGGAGAAAACTATTTCTCGATCGATACGGTTGACTTGTCCCCGGCGGGCTATGCTCAACTCAAACGCTCGCTGGCGAAAATTGACACCGAAGAGCGAAAAAAGCCGATTGCACAACCGAATTTTGACATCGCCGCCCAAAAAGATGCCCTTTTGGCGTTTCCCGGTGCGAACAGCATTGTCCTGCTCTCCTCGACTAAAGTGAAGTTAAACGACCAAAACAGCTGGACCCGCGTTGATCACACAGTGCGAAAAATATTGACCTACGCCGGAGTCAAAGAACATTCCGAGCTGAAAATCGCCTTTAACCCGGCATGGGAATCGGTCACAATCGATGCCAAAATTATCGCCCCGGACGGTACGGTTAAAACGCTTTCCCCCGAAGAAGTCAACCTTATGGATGCGCCATGGGTCAGTTCCGCCCCTCGCTATCCGGCAGGGAAAATACTCGTGGCAAGCCTGCCGGGGATCGTCCCTGGGGCCACGGTTGAGATCAGTGTAAGCCGCACCTATCGCGAGCATCCGTTTTTTGGGACAATGGCGATTTTTGCGGCGGATTATCCGATTGTCAGCAAAAGTTTCACCGTTGACGCGCCTAAAAATATGCTCATCAAACACTCCGTCGCGCCGGAAAACGTAATTTACACCGAGCAACGCGACAACCCGGAAATTCATTACTCCTGGAGTGCGAAAAATCTTTCGCAGCAACCCGCCGAGCCGGGTCGTCCCGCGCTGTGGATATACGCGCCAACTGTGACGATTTCCGCCGGAGACTACGCCGATTTCGCCAAAAAACTTTCCGTCGCGCTAATGCGCAAAACCGAGGAGTCGCCCAAGGCAACTGCGCTGGCACGGGAACTTGCGCCGGAATCTTTATCGCTTGAAGATCGCGTCAACGCGATTCGCGCCTGGGTTGCACGTCATATTCGCGCTGCCGGCCCGGCTCTCAACGAGGCTCCGTGGAGCTGTTTTACCCCGGCAGATGTCACACTGCAATCGAACTACGGCAACTCCGCCGACCGCGCCATTTTGCTCGGCGCAATGCTAAAGGCAATCGGTATTGACTTTAAATTTGTCGCAGCGACCAATTTAGGGTCGGCAAATGCAACCATTCGTCCGCTTCAGCGAACGCCGCAAAATATTTTCACAAAAATACTAATTTATGTACCAACATGCGACAGCTTTTTGAACGACACCGAGGAATATGCGGCCCTGGGTGTCACCGCGGCTGAAGAGTCCATCGGCTTGACGCTCGACTCCGGGCGCCTGATGACGATTCGTCCGCCTCAGAAAAAGCAAAGTTTTCGGGAATTTCTCTATCGCGTTGCGCTTAAGTCCGATGGATCCGCCCGCATCGTGGCGACCTGCAACTATTATGGGCTTGAATATCAGACGATGCGTCGGCTGTTTGCGGAGATGACCCCGGCGGAACGCGATCAGTATTTTGAAACACTCGCGTCCGGAATTTTTGAATCCGCCGAATTGTTCGGCAATCCGACCACCGATTTCGATAAATATCCGGGTTCGCTGCATTTTACTCTTGATGTGCCGAATTTCGCGGCGGTTTCCGGCAAATTTCTCCAGTTTGAACTGCCGAACTTTTCGGTTCTTTCCGATTTGGTCAAAACCGCCGCGGCGAACCGCAAAACTCCGTTTTGGCGCAATCGTCCATCCGGCGTATCGGTCGAATATAGAATTGCCCTGCCGCCGAATTTCGTCGTCGCCGCCTCCGGACCGGCATTACTCAAAATCGGCGAGACCGGATCGGTCTTTTTTAGCCGGCGAATCGAAAAATATGTCGGTGTTCTTGCTATAGAATACAATCTTGCTCTCCCGGTGGAGCTAATTTCGCCGCTCGAATACGGCACGCTAATTGAGTTGCAAAAAGAACTTTCCAAACTATCCGAGTCGCGAATTATTCTTGAACAGGTGGGCAAATGAGAATAGAAACCATTCCGGTTGGAGTAATACAAACCAATTGCTATTTGGTTTTGCCGAACCAAAGCACGGCTTTATATATCATCGATCCGGGCGACGACGCCCAAGAAATCGCCAAGCTTGCCGCGCAATTTAACTACCAAAGTTGTGCGGTGCTGCTTACCCATGCTCACGTCGATCATATCGCCGCCCTTGGCGAGCTTCAGCGTCTATTGAACCCCCAATATGTCTTTTTACGCACCCCGGATCATGCGCTTTACGCGAGCAGGGACAACGCGCTGCTCCCGTGGCTGCCTCCGGCGAAAAATTTGCCCGCGATTACCGGCCGAGCAGATGAACGGGATTTTTCGGTCATTTCGTTGCCGGGGCATACCCCCGGCGGAAGCGGATTTCTGTTTCCCGGCAATCCTGCGGCGTTGTTCGTCGGCGACACCCTATTTGCCGGGTCTATCGGGCGTACCGATCTGCCCGGCGGCGATACAAAAGCTTTGCTTGACGCTATATGCTCACATTTGCTGACTTTGCCGGACGATTTGATCGTTTATCCCGGTCACGGTCCGGCGACAACCATAGGAAAAGAACGCAAAAACAACCCTTTTTTACAAGGCTTACATGATGAAAAACGGTGAAATTATCGAAAATCAACGGCTTAAAGGCGATTATTTTAAGGTTCGTTTTTATGCTCCGCAAATCTGTGAAACCGCACGGGCAGGGCAGTTTGTCCATGTTCGGATAACTCCGCGGGGCGACCGCATCTTGCGTCGCCCGTTTAGCATCTACAATTGTGAAAACGACGCACTTGAGGTGGTCTACAAGGTTGTCGGGGGCGGCACCAAGGAACTTTCGGAACTTTCCCCCGGCAACGTCTGCAATCTGCTCGGACCGCTCGGGGTCTCGTTTTCCGACCCGCTTCCGGGCGTAATTCCGGTGCTGGTGGCGGGCGGTTACGGCGCGGCGGCGACCTATCTTTTGACCAAACAAGTCAGCCAACGCGGAATTTTTCTGATCGGAGCGCGAAGCAAATCAGATGTCTTGCTCACCGATGAATACCAAAAAGAAAAATACGAAGTTCGCGTTGCCACCGATGACGGGTCGGAAGGACACTGCGGCTTCGTCACCGATTTAGTCGCCCAACTGCTAAAAGAAAAACCGGATGAAAAATTTTTCTTCTACGGTTGCGGGCCGCATCCCATGCTTATGGCTCTGGCAAAACTACTCCGAGCCAACCGGCAAAAGGGCGAACTTTCCATCGATCACCTGATGTGTTGCGGCATCGGAGCGTGTTTCGCCTGCGTGGTCAAGGTCAAGGCGGACACCTTGCCGGGGTGGACCTTTGCCCGTGCCTGCGTCGATGGTCCGGTTTTCAATCTCGATTCAGTTTACGTGGAGTAACATTATGGCGGATCTCACTTGCAATTTAGGAAAAATAACCTTAAAAAACCCGGTTATGACTGCCTCCGGCACTTTCGGGTACGGCTATGAGTATAACCAATACTACGACATTTCGCAACTCGGCGCGGTGGTGGTCAAGGGCATTTGCCTGGCTCCGTCGCCGGGCAACCCGACTCCCCGCGTAGCGGAAGTTTCCGGCGGAATGCTCAACGCGATCGGGCTTCAGGGACCGGGCGTTGACGCGTTTCTTCACGGCGAACACTATCTGCCGTTTTTGCGCAGCGTTAACGCCACGGTTTTTGTGAATATCTGGGGAAAAACCGTTGAGGAATACGGCGAGGTCGCCGCCCGCCTCGATGCCGAAAGCTCCGGCATTGCCGCGCTTGAAATCAATATATCCTGCCCCAACGTCAAAGCCGGCGGAGTTGCGTTTGGCACCAATTTAAAGTTGGCGCATGAGGTGGTTTCGCTGGTTCGTTCGCGGACGAATTTACCGATTATTACCAAACTCAGCCCCAACGTCACTTGTATTGCGGATTTCGCCCGCGCCGTGGTCGATGCCGGCAGCGATATGGTTTCGCTGATCAACACCATTCCGGGTTTGTCCATTGATATAGAAACGCGCAAATGCCGAATTGCCAACCGTACCGGCGGACTTTCCGGTCCGGCGTTAAAACCCATTGCCGTACGCATGGTCAACGAGGTTGCCCGCGCCGTGTCCATTCCGATTATCGGCATGGGCGGAATTATGACCGGCGAAGATGCAATTGAGTTCTTTTTGGCGGGGGCAAGCGCAATCGCGGTCGGAACGGCGAACTTTGTCGATCCTTATGCCGCGCCCAAAGTCATCGCCTCGATCGACGCTTATCTCGATCGCCACCGAATTCGCTCAATTGCCGAAATCGTCGGAAAATTGGAGCAATGAAAAAGGATTCCTCTAAAAAGGTTTTACACGTCGGTGCCGCCGTGATTCGTCGCGATTGCCGGGTCTTGCTTTCGACCCGGCCGGTCGAAAAGCCCCCTGCCGGGCTGGAGTTTCCGGGCGGAAAAATCGAGCCCGGCGAGAGCCTGAATTTGGCGATAAAGCGCGAATTGCGCGAGGAATTAGGTGTTGAGGTTTTGCCGTTGGACGAGATTTTTCGGATTTCGCACGAGACCGAAAACGCGATCATTCATTTGCGCTTTGTCCGGGTCGTGTTACCTCAAGACGCAATTGTAACTCCGCTTGAGGGGCAAAATTTCGGGTGGTTCGATTTGCATGAGCATATGCCTGAAGAACTGCTTAAGCCGGATCGCCCGGTGTGGGACTTTCTGCACGAATCTCCGAACATTTGCGAAAATATTTTCCGCAATTAACACAAAAAACAATAAACGTAGTATCTTTTACGTTATAGGCTTGTGACAGGGATGTTTATGGAAGAAACAAAAGTCGAATCCGGCGATGGCGAATTGATCGCCGCGTTCGTCAAAGGAGACGAAAAGGCATTTGAATTGCTCTATTGCCGTTACAAACGGCAATTGTACGGCTTTTTGAATCACCTGATCGGCAATAATCCCGACGAAGCGGATGAGGTTTTTGAAGAAACCTGGTTGCGGGTGTTGCAAAAATTGCCCAAATATCGGGACGAGGGTAAGTTTAGCGCGTGGCTGTTCAGGATCGGTCGCAATATATTTTTGGATCGGCTTCGCAAAAATCGAAATGAGTCCATTACAATTGCGCTTGATGCGGAAAACGCGCCGGTGCAACTCGGTCCGGAATCGCTGGAGCCGGATCGGGATTTTGAGCTCGGAGAGCTGGAAGAGGTTATTGTCCGGGCGGTGGCGTGTTTGCCGCTTGAGCAGCGGGAGGTTTTTCTGTTGCGGCAACAAGATTTGGCGTTTAAAGAGATCGCCCAGATCCAGGAGTGTTCCATTAACACGGCACTGGGGCGAATGCAATATGCGATAAAGAATTTAAGGGTATCTCTAAAAACTGGTTTGAGGTAAAATTTAGCAGATTCGCAATTTGAAGGGGCGATTTTGCAAGTGACGGGCTAACATAGAGTTAACCAGTCACGCGCAAGGTCACGCATACAATTGTGAGCTGCAATTTTTAGCCAAATTTCCGGTTTTTAGAGGTAGCCTTAAGAGCATCGATTTCAAAAATCGACTGCGGGGAAATTAAAAAATGAACGATAAATTTATGCATGACGTGCCGGAAGCGATAAGTTGCAAAATCATTGCGGCGGCAAATCGCCAATCTAAGGCAATTCGTTTTCGCCGTTCGCTAAAGCATGTGGTTTTTACCTCGGCGACGGCGGCGGCGTTGCTGGTTGGTTCTGCACTGTTTTTTCTTCCCGAAATTGGTCATGATCAGTTGGCAAAGCCGACTAAGTCCATCAGCCGGGAGTTGACTATGTTAAACGACTGGTCGGCGTTGGAACAGGAATCTTATTTTTTGAGCGTCGAGCTGTTTTCGGGCAGCCAGGTTATAAATGAATCCTCGCATTTGCCCGCGTTGGAGGAATTATGAAAAATAACAGATTTCTTTTGGTTTTGATACTTTTTGCCATTGGATTCACTGCTGTTGGTGCGGAAGTCAACTCCGTCCCCGATGCCGAAACGCAAAAGCGTAAAGAGCGTGGCTTTGATCCGTTTGTATGGCGTGCATTTTCCCGACTTACCGAGGAGCAGCGGCAAGAACTCTTGAAACTTCAAAACAGCGACTCCGAGCAGTTCCGGCAAAAGATGCGTTCGTTGGGGGAAACTCTTCGCCGCGAAGAAGAAGCCAACTTTGCCGAGTTACGCAAATCCGTGGCGGCTTATCGCTCGTCAACGGATGATCAGGAGCGAGCAAAATTAAAGCAAAAAATAACCATGGCGGTAAAAGAGCGTTATATGCAACGGCTAAAAGACAACAAACGCCAACTTGACGCGATGAAGCGGCGTGCCGAGTTTTTAGAAAAAGAGCTTGCTAAGCGCGAGAAAAACGCCGACCAAATTATCGATATGCGAGTTCAGTCTCTTTTAAGCGGCGAATTTCCGAAAAAGAACGGTCATTCGTTTAAAATGACGGATTCTTCCGATAAAGTAACGAAAAAATAACGGATTTTTTTCCGTTATTTTGACTGCTTGTAGTGAGGCGCGGCGTAAAAAACGCCGCGTTCTTCTTTTTGCATTTCCAGCAACCCGGCATTGAATAATTTTTTTAAAATATGCTCAAGCTCGTTTTCCGGCTTGCAAAGCGCGGTTTGCAGATCCAAAATCGTTGCAGGACGACGGCTAATCAGGTCGAGAATCCTTTTTTCCGTACCGCATAAAAGATTTGACTCCGTTGTTGTTTCCGGGGTGCGGTAACGAAAATGACCGATCGCCTCCACCCGGACAAACGGCTCAAAAGCGATGATAAAACGGCGGGTATTTTCTGCGGTCGAGGGGAGAATCCCGTCAACAGCACCGGGGCGATCAAGCGTGTTAAGCTGAACCAAATCAACTTGCATTTCTTTGATAATTTTAGCAAACCGCGCAATGGATTCGTCTGAATCATTAATCCCCGGAACAATAAAAAGCTCCAAGTTAACCACGCTTTTTGTCGTCCGACAAAAATCCGTCATATCACCGACAAAACGATCAAAATCAATTCCCGATGCCGGGCGGTTTATCTGCTTAAATTCCTGAGCATTAGACGCATCCAAAGACGGTACTATCAAATCAATGTCGGCAATTTGACGGCGAACTTCCGGGTCTCCCAACCCAATTGCGTTTGTTAAAAGACAGATCTTATATTCCGGGTAAGAGTTCTTTAGAAAATCAACCACATTCCCGATTTTGGAGTTTAAAGTAGGTTCACCAGCACCGGAAAAGGTAACAAAATCAATTTTGGGTTTTTCCCTCAACACTTCGTCAAGTTCGGCAATAACCTCTTTTATCGGAACGTACTCTTTACGTTCTGTGGTTAAATTGGTGGTCTCTTTAGCTTCGCAGTAAATACAATTCAAAGAACAGGTCTTGGGACAAACTAAATCCACCCCCAAAGAGAGTCCCAATCGACGGGATGGAACCGGACCGAAAACATATTTTTTTACCATTTTTTCCTCATACCGGAATTATTTGAGCATTAAAAAAATATTTTTCCGGAGGCGGTTCGGTAAAAGTAAAAAACTGTTGATCCGCCCCGGATATTGCATCAAAAAAATCGATCTTATTTTTTTCATCCAATTCGTTAGTTACATCATCGATTAAAACCGCCACTTTCTCATGGGCAAAGCGACGGATTAAATTAAATTCCGATAACTTTAAAAGCAACGAAATCATTCTTATTTGACCGTTAGAACCGTAATATCGCAACTCTTTTTTGTTCAAAAAGAACTCAAATTCATCTAATTGAGGACCCTTTAGAGTACATCCGCGAATAATCTCTTTTTCTCTGTTTTTTTCTAAAAGAAACATATAATCTTGAGAATTATCAGGATAATCAGAGCGGTAATTTATTGAAAAAATTCCCTCATTTCGCCGTGAAAGGAGCAGATTTAACTCTTTTTCAATTATTTTACTGTATTTGTGCCGTTTTTCCGAAATAATCGGACCGTTTATCGCCAATTCCGGCTCAAATGCTGCGATTATTTTGCTGTTTATGCCTGTTTTTAACGCCTTGTTTCGTTGCGAAAGCGCCCGACTGTATGAAGATAATGAACTTAAATAATCGCCGTCCAAAGTAGAGATAAGCATATCGAAAAAGCGACGGCGAAAAGACGAGCTGCCGTTTGCAATATGATGATCTTCAGGAACAAAAACTACGGTTCTAAATTCCCGTATAAATTCACTTGAACGCCGAATTCGATTGGAGTCTATCCACGTTTCCCGCTTATTGCCCTGTTGGATGACTTTTAAATTTTCGGAGTAGCCATTGAGGGCAATCAGAGCGGACAACTCAAAATTATTGGAACCTATCTTAAATAAATCCCTGATAGACGCACCACGAAATGAACGCAGAATACTTAAAAAATAGATTGCTTCTAAAATTGTGGTTTTCCCGACACCGTTAGCACCGGATAAAACCACCTTTTCCGCCGAAAAATCTATCTCTTTTTTAGCGTAATTTCTAAAATTATATAACTTAAGTTTTTTTAGGAGCGGCACGTTAGTTTAGTTATTTCTTGCGAATCGGCATAATTACGTAGAGAAAACCTTCATCACCCTCTATAGCAACCGGATTTAGCGGGTCATTAAACTTCATACGAATCGACTCCGACTCACAATTACGCAACGGATCGGCTAAAAAAACCGGATTAAATGACACTTCAAACAGTTCACCATTATAAGCAATATCCACCATGTCGCTGCCTTCACCAACTTCGACACTTGAAGCCTGAAGCTTTAATTGATTATCTTCAAAGTGCAAAATTATATAACTGCTGGAGTCAGAGAGAATCAGAGAAACCGTCTCAATTTTATTTAAAAACAGCGATTTGGAAATGTCAACCGTACTGCTGAACGATGCCGGAACCACCTGCCGGTAATTGGGATAATTTCCATCTATCAATTTAGTCGTCAACTCAAAGTTTTTGCCGATAAAGGTACACTGTTTGTCGCCAAGTTGGATTGTCAGATCGCCGTCACCGTCTAAAAGCCTCCTCACTTCCTTGGCGGCTTTTAACGGAATGATCACATCCTGATCACCGCCGGAAATAGATTCTATTGCTTTTTCCTGCATGGCAAGGCGTTTTCCGTCGGTGGCAACCAGCGTTAAGCAACCTTCTTTTACACTAAATAAAATCCCTGTCAAAGCTTTGCGGGAGTCATCCGCGCTAACTGCATACGCTATCGAGCCGACCATCTTTTTAAATTCAGACTCTTTAATCTTAATTTCGCCTTTTACCTCAAACTTCTCCTCTTTGGGAAAATCTTCGGCGGGAAGCCCGAGCAACTTAAAATTACTGGTTCCGCAAATCAAATTTATATGATCTTTTTCGTTGATCTCAAAAATCACATTTTCGCCGACAAAACAGCCGACTAACGACGCTAATTTATTAGCCGGAGCGGTAGAAACACCCGGTGACTCCACGGTAGCTTCAAGAGTGGTTGACAATCTTATTTCGAGGTCGGTAGTTGATAAAATCAGACTATTTTCCTTAGCTTCAATTTTAACATTGCTAAGAACCGGAAACATCGAACGTGACCCGATAATGCTGCCTAACCGTTGCAACGCTTTTTGCAACTTTTCACGCTTAACAGTAAATTTCATTTTTCTACTCCCGGAAAGGTCTAATATTTTAATAATTTTAAGTTAATGTACACCCCTATTTTAAAAAAGCAACTGTAAAATGAATAATTTTGGAGATTGATTCAGGGTATCTCTAAAAACTGGCTTGAGTTAAAAAATCGATAGAGTCGTAATTTGGAGGTGAGATTTTGCAAGTATCTGGCTAACATAGAGTTAACCAGATACGAGCAAGGTCGCAC